>VAXB01000016.1 GCA_005883995.1 Actinomycetota bacterium | reverse complement strand
TCGTCACGAGGTTCGCGTTCACCGAGACGCGAACGCCGACGGCCGTCGCCTGCGAATGCCGGGCGATGTTCGCGAGCGCCTCGCGCCCGATGCTGTACAGCTGGGTCTGCGTGGCCGTCGACACGGGCAGCGGCGTTGCCGGGCCGCGGATGTCGACGACGAGCCCTCGGCCGTCGTCGAGCGTCGCGATGTGTTGGGTGAGCGCAGCGACGAGGCCGTCGCCGACGCCGTCGGGCCCCCACGCGAAGATGAATCTGCGCATTTCCTTCTGGGCGCGCCTGGTGAGCTCGGCAATCGCGCTCAACCTCTCGGGCAGCGTCGAGGACTGCGCCCCGTTCGTTTGCTCGACGGCCTTCTGTGCTGCACGCGTGTGCAGCGCGCTCGAGAACAACGCCTGAGACACCGAGTCGTGCAGTTCGCGCGCGATCCGCAATCGTTCGGCACGAGCCAACGCGGTTTCGCGGCGGCGCGCCCGGGCGAGCTCCGCGGCGCCTCGCTCACGTTCGCTCACGACGGCGCTGAGGAAAAGCGCCGTCAGTGCGCTGACGAGAACGTACAACTGCGTGCTCAGCGTCCGGTTCGTGATCGCCTGCCGGAAGAACGCGCCGTCGCTGTCAGCCGTGATTCCGATCGTCAACCCGGCGTTGATCGCGACGGCCAGAGTGACCCCGGGCGGCCCGAACCGGAAGGCCGCCCAGATCAGCGGCGGGAAGATCAGGTAGGTCACCGGCGCGCGGGCCGTGACTGCGAGGATCGCGAGTGGGACGATCGCCGCGAGCAGGAGCGCGCCCTCGGCGGTGCGCATCCTCCGCCAGGCGGTTCGGGGATCGCCGAGCCAGGTGAGCACCAGCGGCAGAACGACCACCGCACCCGTCGTGTCGCCGAGCCACCAGGTGCGCCAGAACGTCGGCACCTGGGGCACCTCGATCACGTCGCCGGCCAACATCGAGATCGTTCCGACCGTCGCGCTGATCGCCGTCGCCGTCCCGACCGCGACGATAAGGCCGGAGACCTGCGATGCGCGGTCGAGCGTCGCGCGCGAGCCGATCAGGCGCCGGAGGAGCCAGGCACCTACGACCACCTCCGCGATGTTGCCGAACTGCTGGCCGGCCAGGCTTCCGATCGGCAGCGTGCCGTGGCCGCCCAGAAGAAGGTCGCCGTTGACGAGACACTCGCCGAGAAAGATCCCCGGCCACCAGCGAAGGCCCCAGAGGTAGAGCGCGGCAATCCCGAGGCCGGCCGGCGGCCAGACAGCGGAGACGGAAGCCGTGTAACGCAGCGTCTGACCGAGCTTCGCGGCGCCGTAGTAGGCCGCGCCCAGCAGGAGCACCCCGGCGCACCATTCGAGCGCGCCGCCTCGCGAAAGCGAGACGCGCGGTCCGACGATCAGGGGAGAGGTTGAAGAGACCGGTGCGGCGCTCAGTCGGGGCCTATCTAGAAAGACGACGACTCTGGGGGGAGGTACTCCCGACGAGCTTAACGGGCGGCGCTCTTCGGGCCAAATGAAGCGCTCTGCGTTGGCCGCATAGCCGCGG
The DNA here is from genome assembly GCA_005883995.1 of Actinomycetota bacterium. GTDB lineage: Bacteria > Actinomycetota > Thermoleophilia > Gaiellales > Gaiellaceae > 3-1-20CM-4-69-9. The sequence goes on along the minus strand of VAXB01000016.1, from coordinate 28,471 downwards.
CCAGATCGGCCTTTTTGCCCTTACCCGTCGTCGTGCGGCGAGCCATACTTTGCCTATGCCTGGGGAGAGGCCCCGCTTTCGCGCGCGATGACAATTCGCGTCATCGTCGGCGAAGACAGCTACCTCGCAAGCGAGGGAATCGCACACGTCCTCGCGCGCGCCGACGACATCGAGCTCGTCGCGACGCACACCGACCTGGAAACGCTCACCGCCGCGATCGCCGAGGAGCATCCCGACGTCGTGCTCACCGACATCCGCATGCCGCCGACGAACAGCGACGAGGGGATCCGCCTCGCGAACACCCTTCGGTTGACCGACCCCGACATCGGCGTCGTCGTCCTCAGCCAACATGCCGAACCGGCCTATGCGACCGCGCTCCTGGAAGGCGGCTCCGAGCGCCGTGCGTACCTGCTGAAGGAACGCGTCAAGAACGCAGGAGAGCTCGCGCGGGCGCTGCGCGAAGTCGCCGAAGGCGGGTCGATGATCGACCCCACCGTCGTCGACAGCCTGCTGAGCTCCCGGCGGCAACGCGAGGGATCACAGTTGAATGTGTTGACGCCGCGCGAGCTGGAGATCCTGGGCCTGATCGCCGAGGGTCGGAGCAATGCGGCGATCGCCGAGACGCTCGTCCTGACGAAACGGGCGGTCGAGCGACACATCAACGGCATCTTCATGAAGCTCGACCTCGGCGACGCGGAGGACGTCAGCCGGCGCGTGCGCGCCGCGCTTCTGTTCCTGGCGGAACAGCCCGAGTAAATACGAAGACCCCGGAGGCGCGCTCCCGGCTGTGTGTTGGCCGAACGCGCGGGGGGGTGCAATCCCTCACGGACTGTCATGCCCGCGTCCTTGTCCTCGTTCGGCGAGAGTGCGACACTGGACGTAACCTGGACACGTAGCTCAACGGCAGCGTCCATACGACGGGACGCGGGGTCGTCAAAAGCTCGCTCGAATGCCAGTTCGCTCGGCGAAATCCCGTCCGACCGCCCCACTCACTCGACCGGGGACGACACGTCGCGTCGCCGCACGGCGGGAGCCGACGTTCGGGGTGTTCGAGTCGAAGCTCAGGCCGCCAAGTCTCCGTCCCGGAATCGTCAAGAAGACGGCGCTCATCAACCGGCTGCGGCGGACTCCGTCGGCGCGAACGGTGACGCTGACCGCACCGGCCGGTTACGGAAAGACCACGCTGCTCGCGCAGTGGGCGGCGGCCGAAACACGACCGGTCGCGTGGATCTCGCTCGACGCGCGCGACAACGATCCAATCGTTTTTCTCACGCACGTCTTCGCAGCGGTCGACCGGATCGATCCGCTGGATCCGCGGCCGATCACGTCGCTGCGTGCGTCGACGAAGTCCACGTGGGCGGCGGCTGCCCGGCGCTGTCTCAGAGCTATCGCATCATGTGGCCGCCCGTACCTACTCGTCCTCGACGGCGCGGACGCGGTTCGGTCGCATGAGACGCATCAGCTGCTGTCGGCGCTCGTCGATCAGATTCCGCCGGCCTCGAGCGTCGCCGTCGCCGCGAGAGTGCTGCCGAAGCTCAGATTGGCCGCACTCCGCGCGCACGGGGATCTGGAAGAGATTGGCGTCGTCGATCTCGCTTTCACGGGCAGGGAAGCCCAGCTGCTCGTGCAGGCCGCGAATCCGGACCTCACCGCGGCCGAGACGGCCGAGCTGGTCGAAACGTGCGACGGGTGGCCCGCCGCGCTCTATCTGGCTTCGCTCTCGTTCCGCGACGCGCCACCGACGTCCGGCGCGTCAACGGGGTTCGCAGGCGACGATCGCTACCTCGCCGACTACCTGCGTGCCGAGTACCTGTCCCGGCTTCACCCGCGCGAGCTGCGGTTCCTGCGGCGCACCTCGATCCTCGCCGGGCTGTCCGAGCCGCTCTGCAACGCCGTCCTGCAGCAGGAAGGCTCCGGAGCCGAGCTCGAGAAAATTGCCCGCGCGAATCTGTTCCTTGTGCCGCTCCCGCGCGGCCGTGGCTGGTTTCGGTTCCACCGTCTGTTCCGTGACCTGCTCCTGCGCGAGCTGGCGCAGGAGGAACCCGACCTCATTCCGACTCTTCACCGCCGCGCGGCGGACTGGTACGAAGCGCACGGCGAGCTCGAGCCGGCGCTGGAGCATGCCGACGCCGCCGCTGACCTGGCCCGTGTCGCCGCGATCATCTCTGCGCTCGCCTTCCCGCTTTCGAACCGTGGTCGCACAGCGACGCTCGAACAATGGCTCGAGCGCTTCGACATGGCGAACGTCGAGCGCTACCCCGACCTCGCGGCGCACGGCAGTCGCATTCATGCGTTGCGCGGGCGAGCGGCCGAAGCGGAGCGTTGGCTCGAGGCGGCCGAGCGGGGCGTCAAGAGCCGAGACGCAGCCGCGCTTCGGCCAAAGCTCGCTGTCGTCAGCGCGGCGCTTTGCCGACGCGGCGCACGACAGATGCTGTTGGAGGCAAACGCCGGCCTGTCGAGGCTTCGACGCGGAAACGGCTGGTATCCGACAGCGCTCCTCGTTCGCGGATTCGCCGCCATGCTGCTCAATGCCGACGAGAAAGCGGATTCGGCCCTCCGCGACGCCGCGCTCGAAGCAGCGGCGCTCGGATCCAGCGAGATGCGGATGATCGCGACCGGCGAGCGGTCGTTGATCGCGAGACGCAGAGGAGACGACCGCGAGGCGGACGAGCTATCGGCCGAGGCGAGCGCGATCGCGCGGCTCAGTGACCTGGAGGATTACCCCACGTTCGCGATTGCGCTCGCGGCGTCCGCGCACACGTCACTGCGCCATGGCCGGTGGGCGGAGGCGCGCGAGCTCCTCGCCACCGCGGACATACGCAAGCGGTGGCTGACCGAGGCGCTTCCGTGGCTGGCCGTCGAGGTTCGCCTCGAGCTGACGCGTTCGTATCTGACGCTTCGGGACTTCGACGCGGCCCGCGCCCTCACGGTCGAAGTCGACGCGATCCTGGAACTGCGGCCCGACCTCGGTGTGCTCGTCGAGCGAGCGCGCGAGCTCCGAGCGAACATCGGCGCATTGAGCGTCATCGAGGAGAACGCTCGGCTCGGGCTCACGCCTGCGGAGCTTCGCCTCGTTCCCCTACTCGGCACGCACCTTTCGTTCCGGGAGATTGCAGAACAGCTGAACGTCTCGAGGAACACGGTCAAGACGCAGGCGATTTCGATCTACCGCAAGCTGGGTGTCTCCGGACGAAGCGATGCGATCGCGGCGGCCACTCGCCTCGATCCAACCCGGATGGGCGCGTGACGTGAGCGCTTCCTCCGCGCCGCAACGTCTTCATGACGAGACCTCGCCAGTACGGCGGAAGCCGCGCGTCCCACGCCTCCCGTTCGAAGTCGCCAAGGCGAAGCTTCAGAGTCCCGTCCTGCCGTCGGGCACGGTGTCGAGGGCCGGTCTCGTCAACCGGCTCAGGGGAAGCGCGCTGCCCGTGGTGACGATCACAGCGCCGGCCGGCTACGGCAAGACGACGCTGCTCGCGCAGTGGGCGGAGCGCGACGGCCGGCCCTTCGCCTGGATCTCCGTCGACGAGCATGACGCCGATCCGCTCGTCCTCCTCCGCCACGTCGCAGCAGCGATGCATGGCCTTCGCCCACTCGACGCAGCTGTCGTCGACGCGCTCGCTCCACCGTCGGCGTCGGTGTGGGTATCGGCGCTCCCACATCTCGGAGCTGCGCTCAGCACCGTCGACGAGAGCCTTGTGATCGTGCTCGACGACGCGCACCTGCTGCGATCGAGCGAATCGTTGGAAGCGGTCGCCATGCTCACCGACCATCTCGTCGACGGATCCACGCTGGTGCTCGCCAGCCGCGACACGCTCGAACTGCCGATGACGGCGCTGCGGACCGCCGGGAGGCTGTTCGAGATCGGCGTCGACGATCTTGCGCTCACGCCCAGAGACGCCCAACTCCTCCTTCAGGCAGCCGGCGTCGAACTGTCGCTTGCCGAGGTGAGCGAGCTCACCGGTAGCTGCGAGGGCTGGCCGGCGGCCCTCTACCTCTCAGCGCTGGCGTTGCGAGAGGACGACGCGTGCGCGCGCGAAGGCAAGCGCGCGATGATCCACGGCAGCCGCGACCGGCATGTCGCGGACTATCTGCGCACCGAATACGTGACGGGTCTTCGTCCCGGCGCGTTGCGCTTCCTCACGAGAACGGCGGTGCTCGAAAAACTGAGCGGACCCGTCTGCGATGCGGTGCTGGACGATGCCGGCTCCGCTCGAGAGCTGGAGAAGATTGCGCACTCGAATCTTTTCCTCGTCCCGCTCGACCGGCGAGGCGTCTGGTACCGCTACCACAACTCATTCCGCGACCTGCTGCGTGAGGAGCTCGCCGAGCACGAGCCCGAGCTCGTTCCGGTCCTGCATCGACGCGCCGCTGCGTGGTATGACGGCGAAGGCGACCTCGAGTCCGCGCTGTGGCACGCGCGACAGGCAGGCGACCTCGCACACGTCGCACGCATCGTCACGAGCGTCGGCCTCCGCGTGTACTACAGCGGACGCGCCGCAACGGTCGAGCGGTGGATCTCGGCGTTCAATGACCCGGAACTGCTGGAGCGCTATCCGGCCGTCGCGCTGATCGGAAGCTTTATCCACGCGCTTCGGGGACGCCCCGAGCACGCGGAACGATGGCTGCGGATTGCCGAGACCGCGCGGTTCACGGGAAAGCTTCCTGACGGATCGACGACGCTCGGACCGGGAATCGCCGCCGTGCGCGCCATGATCGCGAACGACGGCGTCTACCAGATGATCGCCGACGCGGAGACCGCGCTCTCGGGCCTCCCTCGTGACAGCGAATTCCGGCCGTGCGCGCTGATCGCGCTCGGCATCGGCTACGAGCTGCTCGGTCGGAATCAGCGCGCGGACGCGATCTTCGCCTGCACCGTCGACGAGGCGGAACGAGTCGGCGCGACGACCACGCAGATCATGGCGATGAGCGAACGCTCGCTGATCGCCGCCGCCCGCAACGACACCGCAGCGGCAGAAACGTTCGCGATTGAAGCACACACGCTCGCCGAGGAGAGCCACCTCGGTGGGTACGCGACGAGTTCGATGGCCGTCGTCGCGTCCGCGCGAGTATCGCTTCGGCACGCGCGATGGGACGAGGCGCGGGCGCTGCTCGCGCAATCCCGCCGTCTGCGACCAGGCCTCAGCTGCACCTTGCTCCCGTGGCTCACGTTGCAGACGTTGATCGAGGAGACGCGCGCGTACCTCGCGCTTCGCGACACCGCCGCGGTCCGCTCGTTACTTGCGGAAATTCACGCCTTGCTGCAGGAGCGTCCCTACCTTGGCGTGCTCGTCGACCAGGCCGAGGCGCTGGAGCAGGATGTCGAGGCGATGCCGCGACGTGAAGACGCGGCAGAAGCCGGGCTGACGGCGGCCGAGCTCCGTCTCTTGCCGATGCTCGCGACGCATCTGTCGTTCCGCGAGATGGGCGACGAGCTCCACGTCTCACGAAACACCGTCAAGACGCAGGCGATCTCCGTGTATCGGAAGCTCGGCGTCTCGAGCCGCAGCGAGGCAATCGCCCGGGCGGTTCGGCTCGGATTGGTCGAGCTCCCCGCATAGCGGTTCATCCGCGGCGCGAGCTGCCGCCCGAGTAAGCGCCTTCAGCTCGTTGGCATCGCCTGCGGCACCGCAGGCGGCGGCTCCGCCTGCTCGGCCGGGAGCGCCGCGACGGCGCGCGCCCGGGCGAGGTCGCGCGAGATGTGCACGGCTGCGGAGAGAAGCGGCGCGGCGAGAATGAGCCCGATCGTCCCGGCGATGCAGCCGGCGCCGATCGTCGCGACGAGAACGACGAGCGGGTTCAGATCGAGCGCTGCGCCCATTGCGAACGGCTGGACGATGTTCTGGAGCAGGCCGTTCGCCAGGATCACGATCACCAGCATGATCACCGCGGTCGTGGCGCCTTTCGCTCCGAGCGCGACCACGACTGCCAGCGTCCCCGCGACGAATGCGCCGATGAACGGCACGTACGCCGTGACGAACGTGACCACCGCCAGCGTTCCCGCGAGCGGGACGTCCAGCAATAACGCGCCCAATCCGACAATGACGCCGTTGAACGCGGCAACGATCGTCACGCCCCGAAAATAGCCCCGCAGCGACGCGATCACGCCGCCGGTGATCGTCTGTGCAACCGACGTCGGCACGGCGAGATGGTGCTCGACCCACCTTCGCATCATCGGACCGTCCTTGAGCAGGAAGAACAGGCTCAGTGCTGCAAGCGAGAGGCCGAACACGAGCGAGGCCAGCCCGCGAATCCCGTTGATGACACCGGTGGTGAGCGTCGAGATGATGTTCGGGACGTCTGCTTTGACCGTCGAGGATGCGCTGGCCGCGCCGGACTCGTCGACGCCGACACTCTTCAACCAGCTCTGCGCCTTGACGGCCGCGCTGTTCGCGTTTTGAGCGAGACCCACGCGCTGCCCGGTGATGCCGGCGATGACGAGGACGAGCACAAGGAGCGCGAGCACGACCAGCCCGACCAGAACGATCGCGGCCGCGGCCGCGCGCGGCATGTGCGCCGCGAGCGCACTGACGAGCGGCATGATCACCGTCGCGACGATCAGCGCTCCGACCACGGGCCCGACGATCGTGGCCGTCGTGCCGAGGAGCCAGATGATGCCGGCGACGAGGGCAAAGCCCCCGACGAGCAGCCATGCGGTCCGGCCAAGGTCCCTGAGCGCACGCGGCGGCGCAAACGTCGACGAGAGGTCGCGTAGCGCTGCGGCGTCGATCTCGATGTGGTCCCGGCCGTCCGCCGACTTGGTGGCGTCGTTCGTCTGCGGATTGCTTCGGGTGAAACGCATCCGGGGGTCCCTCATCAGCCTCGGTTGCCGGCGTTCGAGCCGGCGTGCCTCGCCGTCCACATGCCCGGGATCATCCGATCAATGCTTCGCAAGCCCATCATCCGGGGAGGGTGAAGAGGCACATACAGGTACGCCCCGCCGCCGCTCCGGTTCCGGTGCGACGGCGGGACTGTCGGTCGCGATGGTGGCGTCAGGCCCCCAGACCCGGTCCCCACCAGGCCGCGACCGATACTGACGCGCGCCGGGGAGGGTTAGGGCTGGTGCGCCCCCACCCTCACCGACCGCCTAGACGGCTTGCCGCAGGCGATGGCCTCCGTACACCGCGAGCCCGTAGATGATCAGCAGGTCGACGGTGAACATCGCGAGAGCCCACCACGGATAGACCGGGACGAACATCAGTTGGCCGATCGCGTTCAACCCGGCCGCGCCGATTCCGAACCAGCGCGCGAACTCGCTCCCGGTGAGGAGCGCCAGCGCAGCAATTCCCTGGATGATCCCTAGGATCATCACGATCCAGCCCCAGGTGTTGAGATCGCTGAACACGAACGTCTGGTGCCCGGCATAGACCCGCGACGTCGAGATCGCGAGGATCCCGTCGATGAAGTTCCACGTCCCCGCCAACCCGAGCATCACGGTCGCAAACATCACCCAGCCGGCACCACTCGGCGCGTCGTAATCGGAAACCGACGACGCGTAATTGCCTTCGAGGGGGTAGTCCTGCGTCGTTCTCACTGCCCTGTGCCTCCTCCCGCTTCGGAGAGAGCCCCGACCAACTCGCCTTCGGGGCTCGCACGCTGCCGGCCAGCCGTCGGCAGGCCCAGGGTCAGCTAAGAGGAAACGGCACGAGCGGCCATCGTCCGGATGGGATGACCGCGTGCAGCGACGCTCGGCGCCACCGAAGCGTTCATCCCAACGGGACGATGCTCGACGCCTGGCGGTCCGCGACCCTCGATACGGAGCAGACGTCTCTCTGTTCGCGGCCGTTGCATCGAGCACGTGCGGACGTAGTGAGTCAAAAGGGAGCATCGATGGCGGACTTGATTGCGATCGGATATCCAGACGAGACCACTGCGCTCAAGGCCGAGAAGGAAGCACAGCGCCTCGCCGGACAGCTGATCATCCAGCCGGACGCGATCGCTGCGATCGTCCGCGGCAAGGACGGCAAGGTGAAAGTCACCACGAACCACCACATCGTCGGTGGCCGCGCGAGCTACGGGATGCTCTGGGGTCTGCTCTTCGGGATGCTCTTCTTCGTCCCCGTCTTCGGCATGGCCGTCGGTGCCGGGCTCGGCGCATTGCTGGGCAAGGTCGAGAAGTCGGGGATCGACAGGGAGTTTCAGGAGCAGGTGCGCGGGATGTTGCAGCCGGGAACCTCGGCCCTCTTCCTGGTCGTCGAGAAAGGCACACCTGACAACGCAATCGAGGCACTGGGCAAGTACGGCGGCACCGTGCTCAAGTCATCGCTGACGCGCGAGGCCGAGGAGCAGCTGCAGGAAGAGCTCCACGGCGTGGCCGCAGCCCAGCCGGTCTAACGAAGGAGGAGTCGAGATGTTCATGAGACGCCGACGCCCACTGATGCGCGCCGCCATGGTCGGCGGCGTCGCCTATCACGCGGGCAGGAGACACCAAGAAGGAGTCGAGCAAGACGAGATGACGGAAGCACGCCTCGAGCAGCTCGAAGCACAGCAGAGCGCACCGGCAGCGCCGGCGGCCGGGGGCATCTCGGACGCGACGATCGACCAGCTGAAGCAACTCGGGCAGCTGAAAGATGCCGGCGTTCTGACCGCGGACGAGTTCGATCAGCAGAAGCAGAAGCTTCTGGGTGCGTCATGAGTGCGGCCGAGACATTCGGGCCAGTCCAGATGCTCGTGCTCGAGTTCGACCGGACGGAGTTCAACGGCGAGGTCATGCCCGAGCTGGAACGGCTGAAAGAGCAGGGGACGATCCGGATCATCGATCTGTTGTTCGTCGCGAAGAACGAGGACGGCGAGATCGAGGTCGTGCAGCGAAGCGACCTCGCGAAGGACGAGGCGATGGAGTTCGGCGCATTCGTCGGTGCACTCGTCGGTCTCGGTACGGGGAGCGAGGACGAGGTCCTTCGCGCGGCGGACGCCGGCGCGCAAGAAATGGAGGACGGCCATTTCCTCGGTGACTCCGAGGTGTGGTACCTCGGCGACGCGATCCCGAACGGGAGCAGCGCAGCCGTCGTGCTGATCGAGCATCAGTGGGCGATTCCTCTACGGGACAAGATCGTCGCGGCGGGTGGAACCGCACTGGCTGACGAATGGATCCATCCCGCCGATTTGATCGCGATCGGCGCAAAGGCTGCGGTGCCCGCGGGCGCCTAAGCAACAGCCAAGTAGATGACCGACGCGGTCCTCCAGGGTCGCCGTCACGTGATTCGTTCGCGCGTCGCCCGCTTGCGGGCGGCGCACAGCTATCGCACCGTGCTGATCCTGATCGTGGCCGCATTCGCGTTCGTGTCGCTCGCGGGCGATGCGACGTGGACCGCCGGCGTTCTGCTCTTGCTCGAGGCAGCGACGCTGGCGGTTGCGGTCTGGACCTCAGGCGTCATCCGCGCCAACTCGAGCGGCCTGATCGCTCTGCTCGTCGTCTCGACGGCACTTGCCCTCGCCGTGGTCGTCTCGGGGGGCGACGGTCTCGTCGGCGCGGCCGCCCTGGTGTCCGGAGTGCTCGTCATTGCGACGGTCGTCGCGATCGTGATCGGCGTCGTCGATCAGGACGGCGTGAACGCGCAATCGGTCACCGGCGCAATCTGCATCTACATCCTGATCGGGCTGCTTTTCCTCTTCCTCTACGGCGCGATCGCAGTGCTCGGCTCCGGCCACTTCTTCGCGCAGGGAACCGACGGGACGCGTTCGCTGCGTCTGTACTTCAGCTACGTGACGCTCGCAACACTCGGGTACGGCGACTACACGCCGGCGGGCAACCTGGGACACACGCTCGCGCTGCTCGAAGCCCTGATCGGCCAGCTCTACCTCGTCACGGTGCTGGCGCTGCTCGTGTCGCGTCTCCGCGGCGCCAAGTAGGAGTCAGGGTCGATGCCCGATTGGGCGCGGAGCCACGCGCCGGCAGATCAGGCCTGCGCCTGCCCCGGCAGCTCCTCTGCGTCCTTCTTCGCCTGCTTCCGCGCCTTGCGCGCGGCGTTCTGCTCGGCGGCCTTCTGCTTCGCCTGCGCGTACGACTCGCCGACGAGCTCCTTGCCCCCGCTCCAACCGAAGGCCCAGACGACGACGATGATGGCGAAAATGATGTTCCACGTCGTCGTCACGAGCTGCTGAGAGACGGAGTACGCGGTGGCCTGAGCCGGGGTTGCGATGCCGTTCAGTGAAGCGACGTTGAACGCCTGCGTCACTCCCGCGCCGCCCGGCGTGACCGACGTCACGTTCGCGATCGAGTTCCCGCCGCTGATACGCATCAGCGTGTGGAAGCTCACCGGGATCGAGTAGCCGGCGAGGAACATAGACATGACGCCGAGGCTCGCGACCCAGCCGATGAACGACGGAAGGAAGACGCGACCGAAGTAGGCGCCGGGATGGGCGACGATGCCGCCGCCCTCCTTCGCGTCCTGCCACCAGACGAGGACGCGCTGCCAGACCCGGCGGATCAACAGGTAGACGAGCGTCACGCTGCCGACGACGACGATCGCGGTCGCGCCCGGGTGCTCGTGCACGAATGCGAACTTGATGTCGAACGTCCCCCCGACCGACAGGAAGAGATAGAGGTAGACGAAGACGCCGACCGCGGTGAAGAAGATCTTCTGGACCGCGTAAGCACCGAGGATCCCGGCGAACGTCGCGCCGGCGATGATCGTCGAGAACATCAGCAGCATCACGAGCGTCCCTAGGTTCGCCGGCAGGATGCCGTTCAGCGCAACCGACGCTGCGTAACACGCGACGATGTCCAGCTTCCGGACGCCGCCCGGGTACGCGAAATGCAAGATCGCGTACCATCCGAAGGCCGTCGCGAGCGTCTGCACGGTCTTGAGGGCGATCGCTCCGACCAGATACCCGGTCGGGATCTCCGTCATCGTGTCCCAGAGATCCGAGAACCACTGTTTGACGTCCCACCCGAGCAGGTTCGCGAGCGCGCCGATCACGACGAGGACGAGCGCGCCGACGAGCAAGCGCTTGTACCGGAACCGCCGCTTCGTCGGTGCGGCCGCCGCCGGCGCTACGACGCTCATCTCGGGCGCACCGACCGCATCCCCGAACCACCGGGGCGCGACGCGGGAGGGGAAATGAGCTGGCGTGGCATGGGCAGCAGCGCCTAGTGCGCGACGATCAGCGTCAGGCCCTCGACCGACTCCACCCGGACCGTCTCGCCGCTCGCGGCTCCGCCCTCGCACCGCGCCTCCCAGAGCTCACCGCGCAACTGGACGGTCCCGGTGGGCCGGCAGTCCGCCACGACGGCCGCGCGTTTGCCGATCATCGCCTCGCTTCCGGTCGTGCGAATGGTGCTTCGGTCAAGGCGCTTCGCCCACCGGCGGAGCAGCACGATCTCCGCGAACTCCAGGAAGCACGCGACGACGATGACGACGATGCTCCAGGGCGACGAAACGGGCGCGATGACGACGAGCAGGATCGCCAGAAGCAGGATCACCGACCCATCGTGACGCGAGCTTTACGCGCTGTGATCACCCCCTTGGGATGACCATCGGCGCGAACGTGTGCTCTAGCGTCGGCGCGGTGCGAGCGAATCTCTCGACGGAGCACGCCGGCACGACGTTGCCCGACGCGACCACGGAATTCTTCGAAAGCCTCGCCGTCCGGGGCCACGAGCCACTACTCGGGAATGCGCGCGGCACGTTGCGTGTCGAGTTGGCGGACGGAACCAGGACCGAGCGTTGGCTCGTGTCGGTCGATCGAGGCGATGTCGCGGTGTCGCATCGGAACGGCAAAGCCGACTGCACCGTCCGCACCGACAGGGACGTCTTCGACGGCCTCGCACGCGGCGAGGTGAACGCGGTCGCGGCGTTCCTGCGGGGCGCGATCGCGGTCCAGGGAGACTCACAGTTCCTCGTGCTCTTCCAGCGCCTCTTCCCGTCGCCCGATGACGCGGCGAGCACGCAGCGGTGAGCGGCGCGCTCGTCCAGATCCTCGACGGGAACACGTTCGTCGTCAGCGACGACCGCGGGGACATGGAGGCCTCGTTGACCGATCCGACAGGCCTTTTCTCCTTCGACACCCGCTTTCTCTCGAGATGGGTGCTGACGATCGACGGGCAACGGCTCAACTCGCTCTCGACCGACGACGTGCACTACTTCGAAACGAGGTTCTTCCTCGTCCCGGGGACCGGGACGGTCTACGTCGACTCGAAGCTGTCGGTCATCCGCCGTCGGGCCGTCGGAAACGGCTTCCAGGAACAGTTGACGATCCTCAATCACGACGAGGAGCCGGTCGAGCTCACCGTTCGCATCGATGCCGGCTGCGATTTCGCCGACCTCTTCGAGGTCAAGGACGCGCTCCAGAAGAAGGGCACGTACGACATCCGCATCGAGAACGGTGGGCTCGTCCTCGGCTATCAGCGCGAGACGTTCATCCGCGCGACACGGATCTCGTCCTCGGTGGCAGGAAGCGTCGACAAGAACGGCATCACGTTCGAGCCGCGGATCGAGCCGCACGGCGCGTGGACGACGACTCTCGACGTGGTCACCGTCCTCCCGGGCGAGAACTACGTGCGAAGGAAGCAAGGGATGAACGGCAGTCGCGCGGCGAGCATGGAGAAGGGCCTTCACCGGTGGTTGGCGGACGCGCCGCGCGTCGAGTGCGACTGGGACTCTCTGCGGACGACCTACCGGCGCAGCCTGGTCGACCTGGCGGCTTTGCGTTTCTCGCCGCCGATCGCCGGCCGCCACAGCCTCCCGGCCGCAGGCTTGCCGTGGTTCATGACCATGTTCGGGCGCGACAGCATCTTCACGAGCCTGCAGGCGCTGCCGTTCACGCCCGAGCTCGCCGCGACGACACTCCAGGCGCTCGGGAGCTGGCAAGGCACCAGAGTCGACGACTTCCGTGACGAGGATCCGGGGCGAATCCTGCACGAGATGCGCTACGGGGAGCTTCCTGCGTTCGAGGAGCGCCCCCATTCCCCCTACTTCGGAACCGCGGACGCGACCCCGCTCTACGTCGTGCTGCTCGACGAATACGAACGCTGGACCGGGGATACGCACCTCGTGCGCGCGCTCGAGCGCGAGGCCCGAGCGGCGCTGAACTGGATCGACGAATACGCCGATCTGCTCGGCAACGGCTACATCGCCTATAGCCGGCGCAATCAGGAGACAGGGCTCGAGAACCAGTGCTGGAAAGACTCGTGGGACTCGATCTCGTACCGCGACGGTCGCCTCCCGGGCTTCCCGAGGGCGACGTGCGAGCTCCAGGGGTATGCGTACGACGCGAAGATGCGCGGCGCGCGGCTCGCGCGCGAGATCTGGAAGGACCCCGAATTCGCCGACAGGTTGGAGAGGGAAGCGGCCGATCTGAAGCGGCGCTTCAACCGCGACTTCTGGGTGGCCGACGGGAAGTACTTCGCGCTCGCGCTCGACGAGAACGGCGATCAGGTGGATGCGCTTTCCTCGAACATCGGCCACCTGCTCTGGAGCGGCATCGTCGACAAGTCGAAGGCGAAGGCGATCGCCCAGCATCTGCTCGGGCCGCGGCTCTTCTCCGGGTGGGGCGTCCGCACGCTCGCCGAGGGCGAGGGTCGGTACAACCCGATCGGGTACCACGTCGGGACCGTCTGGCCGTTCGACACCTCGTTCATCGCCTGGGGGCTGCGACGCTACGGCTTCAAGGACGAGGCAGCGCAGATCGCCGCCGGGATCCTCGACGCCGCGGAATGCTTCGGCGGCCGACTACCCGAGGCCTTCGGCGGCTACGAGCGATCGGTGACGCGATACCCCGTGCAGTACCCCACAGCGTGCAGCCCACAGGCATGGTCGACGGGAGCACCGCTTCTCCTCCTCCGAACGATGCTGGGCTTGCAGCCGATCGACGATCACCTGATCGTGGATCCCGCTCTGCCCGTTGGAATCGGGCACCTCGAAGTGCTCGACATCCCGGGTCGCTGGGGCCGCGTCGACGCCTTCGGCCGCGGGCGTGTCGACGTCGAGACGTCGCGAGCGATTCGGCCGCAGCTCGGCGCCGCACCCCGGGTAGCCCGGAACGGCAGGACGCGCCAACACGCCTGAGCTTTCATCCGATCCGGGCGATGACCCCCACGTGTCGCCGTGGTCCCGTTCCAGAGGAAGCCCGGACGTCACACCGGGCCCGTCGAGAGAGAGGTGGGAGCGAGATGTTCGTTGCCTCGGGCTATCCGTTCGCGGACGTGCTGTGGACCATGCTCGTCTTCTTCGCCTGGGTCATCTGGGTGTCGCTCGTCGTGATGGTCCTGCTGGACAACTTCCGCAGACACGACCATTCCGGCCTGGCGAAAGCCGGCTGGACGGTGTTCATCATCTTCGTCCCGCTCTTCGGCGTGCTCCTCTACATGATCACCCGCAGCTCCGAAGCCGATGCCGTGCTGACGTGAGCGTCGCCCCGGCATCCACCGCGATCAGAAGGGAGCCCGGCAATGGATAGCGTCCCGCCCTCTGCGCTCACACGCCCGTCGGTAACGCCTACGCAGCATCCCCTCGACGAGGCGGCGGTGAGCGGCGAGATCGAACGGACGACGTGGTTGGACTTCGCGACGATCCTGCTGTTCTTCGTCGGCATGTTCAACGTCATCGACGGAATCAGCGCTGTCCGCAATTCCGCGTATGTCAAGAACAGCGTGCTGTTCTCGGACCTCCACGCCTGGGGCTGGTTCTTCCTGGTCTGGGGCGTCATCCAGATCGTCGCCGCGTTCGGCGTCTTCAGAGGCGCGAAATGGGCGGTTGCGATCGGAATCATCACCGCGTTCTTCAACGCGCTCGCCCAGTTGTCCGCGGCGCGCACGGATCCGATCTGGTCAGTCACGCTGATGGTGCTCGACATCGTCGTCATCTACAGCCTGGTCGCCCATTCCGGAATGAGGCGGGAAGCCAGCGTGTAGAAGTCCCGGCGCGACGCTCGCAGGCGTCTGAGCGTCGCGCCGCGGAATGCCCGCCCGCGCCAGGTACGTTCAGTCTGCGAGCTCGCCGGGCCACTCCAGCAGGCCCTGGCGATGCGCGATCAACACGGCCTCGAGGCGCGATTGCGCGCCAAGCTCGACGAGCACGCCACGGACGTGGTTCCGCACCGTCTCCGGCGAAAGGCTCATCTGGTCGGCCATCTGCTGTGTCGTCCGGCCCGTCCCGAGCAGGTGGAGCACCTCGTGCTGGCGCGGTGTCAACGCCGCCGCCGGAACGGAGGGAGTGCGGCGGGTGGGCGCGGCCCGCTGGGCCGTGATCACGCCGAACACACCGACGATGCGCTGCCCCTTCCGCAATGGCACGGAGCTGATCTCGATCCCGTGGCGCCCACCGTCGGACGTCTGAAGGACCGTTTCATGGTCGGTGAACCGCTCACGGTCGAGCATCCTCAGGGCGAAATGCCGCCTGGCCGGATGAACCTGATCGGGAGCGAGGATCTCGGTGAACTTCTTGCCCGTCGCCTCGGGCATCAGGGCCTGCGCGGCGTCGTTCAACCAGCGGATCTTGCCCGCGCGATCGAGGACGTACATCGGCACGGACACTTCCTCGAGGGCGCCATGGACTTCCCCGCCGAGCGCCTCGAGTTGTCTGGCGAGATTCGTCGTCCGTGGCAACGTGGCCTGTCCTCCGTGCTGCCCGATCGTCGTCGCTCCGCCCGCGCGGCGCAGCGCGCCGATCGGGTGAGCGTCCGCCGTCAGCGCACGAGCAACTCGCCGCGGCTCGCCGCAACCGCCTCGAGGCGCGTGTTGACGCCGAGTGCCCTGAGCAAATAGCGGACGTGATTGCGGACCGTCTCGGCACTCAGATGGAGCTCCTCCGCAATCTGGTGGGTCGAGCGGCCGCGCTGTAACAGGTGCAGCACCTCGGCCTGACGTGGTGTCAGGTTCGGCGGGATCGGCGGCGGCGGCGCGTCGTCCACGTCCGCCAACTGGCCGAAGACACCGACGATCCGGTGCCCGTCGAGGAGCGGGACCGAGCTGATCTCGACACTGAGGCGATCTCCGTCGGCGCCGACGAGGACGACGGGGGCGTCGGTCACCTTCCGCGTCCCGGCGATTTTCCCGGCGAAGTGCTCCCGAGCGCGTCGCGTCTCCTCCGGCGCGACGACCGAGGTGAACTGCCGGCCGCGCACATCACCGACAAGCCGTTTCCCCGCATCGTTCACCCAGCGGATGACACCCGTCGTGTCGATCACGTACGCCGGGACGCTTACGCCTTCGAGCGCCGCGCGGATGTCCCCGTCGATCCCGTGCAAGCCCGACACGTTCAGCCCACGCCCTGTTCGCCGGCATACGCGGTGCTCAGCGGACTGCGAGAGCTGCGTGGCCGGCTTCGAGCAGGCGCCTCGCTTCCAGCGCGTAGATCCGTCCGTCGAGTTCGAACCGAATCGCGGCGAAGCCGATGCGTTCGAGCCATTCCTGGACCGACCGCAGCAACTGCGCAAGATCGTCGGCCTCGGGACCCAGCAGGGCACCGACGATCGAGACCCGGTCGCCGCTCTGAAGCCATGCCAGACGGTGCGGCGAGAGGTGGACGAGAAGACGCTCCGCGGCGCGAGCCGTGGGCAACTCGAACAGCACGACCTCGTCGAGACTCGCCTTGAATTCCATAGCGGCAGCATCGTCCGTATCCGCGGAACGAGGTTTGACACGTCTTGGCCAATTTCGGCTGTGCGGCGGCTTGAAGGCGCATTACAGGTTTCTACGCCGCGAGGCGCTTTCGCCGGTTCGCCCGACGGCGGTCGTAGAAGTAGGCCCACGCGAGCGCGAGCACGCAGATGACGAGGAACGCGCCGAAGAAGCCCCACGAGTACCACGCCCAGCCGAACAGCAGGAAGAACCCTTCCACCACGATCACCGCGCCGATGACCCAGCCCGCGACGACCAACCACGTTTTCCATCCCGCCTTCATCTCGCTCCCTTCACGCAGGTCCGGTGCGGTGCGGAATACGCGCCGTGTGACATGGTCTTCGACCCCACTACGCCGGGACAGCCTATCCGGCATCGAGCACTCGAGCCTTCTCCGCGGCGAATTCGTCGTCTGTCAGCTTCCCGCGGTCGTGAAGGTCGGCAAGTGCCGAGAGCTCGGACATGTTGTTCGATGGCCCGGAGGTCGCGCCAAACACCCGGCTCGCCTCATCGAGCCTGATCCGCTCCTCGGCGGTGGCTCCGGACGGCCGTGCGACCAGGTACACCAGCGTCCCGAAGAACGGGAGGAGAATGACGCAGATGACCCAGAGCGCCTTCGACACGCCGCCGATGTCGTCGCGCCGGAAGAGATCCACGAGCGCGAACCCCCAGAGCATCGCCAGGGGAAGGAAGATCAGGAAGAGAAAGTTCTCCCAGAACGTCGCGACCACGCGTCTCCTTCAGTGGAGGAACGGTCTCATCGTCGCTCCGCGCGGCGCACGTGTCTCACCCAATCGGGATGAACACGGCAAACGCGGCGGCCGTTCACGGAAGAACGACGCCGAAGGAATGGGACCTCTCCCCTCGGCGCCGTTCTCGGACGCGGCGCGGCGGCTCCCTAGCGCCGCCGCGACACGCGCCGCACCGTCCGTCGCGCAGACCGTCGCGCGACCCTGCGAGATCCGAACATGTTCAACCTCCTCCTAAGTCGCAGCCGTTGCCGACGCGGTTTCGAGCACGTGTAGCTCCTTGGCCTCCTCAGCCTTCATCAGCCCGACCCCGACGAGGTCGAGCGGGCTGATGAACGCGTCGGCGAGCCTGAAGCCGCCGGCACGCGCGATCGCGTCTCGGAGCGGGACCGCCCAGTTGTGCTCGATGAGGATCAGCGCCGCGGCGGTATTCGGCGGGATCTCCTCGAGCACGTCCCACTCCTCCCCGCCCGAGAACACGTCGATCCCGTCGCTCGACGCCTCCGCGCCGGCGGCGGCACCTTTGACCAGCCCGTCTTCGCCCTCGATGCCGAGCCCGATCAGCGCGCCGACCGTGCTTCCGAGCTCGACCGCTTCCTCTTGCGTCAGGTTGCTCAGATGCTCGACCTCGATCTCGCCCTCCGCGTCTTTGTAGACGGCCAGAGCGTCGATGACACGCACCGTGTCGCTTTGCCGGAGCCGCTCGAGCTCCGCGATCACCTCGCCGTGGAAATTCGGTTCCACGAACCCGAGGACCAGCAGCTGTACCGGACCGATCGCCATCCTCTCTCCTCTCGTCGCCGGTGCGTCCAGACTCGCCGTCGACCAGTGGGCCACGCATCGCCCGAACGGGATGAACCAGGCGCTACTCGGCCGCGGCGGCGACCCCGGCGAGCGGACCCTCCCGTCGTGGCACCGAACTTTGAAGCGCCGCTCGCCAGCCCGTGAGCAGGGCATGGACGGCGGCCGCGCCGACGATTGGCTCTGCGGGAGCGGGCAGTCCGAGCGGATGGAGGATGAACGGCCGCGTCTGCGCTCCGCCGAGTCCGCCGTGGAACGAGATCAGCTCCTCGAACGCGCAGCCTTCGTCAAGTGTGGGGTCGTAGAAGCTGTTCACGAGCAGGTCGGGAGCGTGCGCGAATCCGTCGGTGCGAAGAAGGTGACGCGCGGCGTTGGGCGAGAAGCTCGCGAGCGGGTCCTCGCCCTCGATCGTGTCATCGACGAGTGACCGCGCACCGCGGGCGCCGAGCGCGACAGGCCCGGACGCCGACGACCGCGCGAGGACGAAGCCCACGTGCGGGTGCTCGCGCAACGCGCGAATCAGGCGGGGATGTCGCTCGTCGATCTCCTCGAGCGTCAGCCGGCGCGCTTCTTCCATCAGGTACACGAGACCGAGGTTTCCCGACGCGAGCACGACCGCCGTCCGGCTCCCGACTTCGGCCGCGGTGCCGTCTCGCGCAGACGTTGAGCCCGTCGCCTCCTGCACGGCGTTTCCGACCATCGCGTCGTTCTCTTCGCCGGTCGCGAGTGCGCTCGCGCCACCGGTCGCGACCGAACGGCCCACGAGCTCGGCGAGGTCGTAGCCGTTGCGCTGCCGGAACGTCGCACCCTGCGTCTGTCCGTGGTCGGACAGGACGACGAGCTCGTACGGCCTCGGCGCGTAGCGTCGCGCGCGTTCGATCCGGCGAAACTGCTCGTCGAGCTTGCGGAGCGCCTCCAGCGTGTCTGCACGCTCGAGCCCCGAGTGATGTGCGACCTCGTCGTAACTCGAGAACGTGGCGTAGACCACGGGCCGCCCTTTCATCATGTCGGACAGCACGCCGTAGACGATCAGGTCACGCACGACGATGCACATCGCCGCTCGCATGAATGGATACGCGCCGCCGCGGAGTCCGCGTGGACGGACGTCGCGGCGCGCGCTGCGCGCAGCCGCGGTCCACTCGAGGATGACCTCCCAGAAAAAGAGGACGAGAACCCTCGTGACGTTGAACCCGTTTGCAAAAAACACGCGATACCCGGGATTCGCACGCTTCTCCTCGGCGATCCGGCTGACGGTGAGGATCGTGTGCTCTGCCTCGCCGGACAGCAGATTGCCTCGACTCGCACCGCCGCCTTTGAGCAGGCCGACCCCCGTCGCGCGGCGGCGCTCGATCTCGGCGCAGTCGTCCGGCTTCGAGCACGTCATCGTGCGTCCGCTTTCCTTTTCCACCCAGCGAAAGGCGGGAATGTCGTCGTTCGAGCCGAGCAGGATGCCGGCCTGACTCGCGCCCGTCTGCGACGACAGATCCGTCTCCCATTCGGTCAAGACGTGCGATCCGGCGGCGAGCCAGCGGGCCATTTCGGGTGCGTTGCCGTCGCGCAGCGCCCGCCTGAGCACCGGCAATGCGAGCCCGTCGATCTCGAGAAAGACGATCCCCGGCTCGTCGGTTCGTGTCTGACCACCCGTCCGGCGCGCGATCCGCTGCGTCACGCGGAGCGTGTATGTCTCGTCGTCGTTCGTGCGGAAGAGTGGGTCGAGCACGCTCGATGCGGCCGATGCGACGAACGCGGCAAACAGCGCCGACCAGAACGAGTCGACGGAGATCGAGTCGATGGAGATCGCGTCGGTTATCCGCGCTGCGAGCCAGAACATCACCGCGTCGAGCACGAGGACGAGCACGAAGCCGAACAAGAGTGTGTACGGCAGCCGTAGCGTCGCCAGCAAGGGCGGGAGAACCGCGTTCAGAATCGCGATCACCGCGGCGGCGAGAAGCGCACCGCCGCGCCCTTCGATGCTGACCCCCGGCACGACCCACGCCGCGAACAGCAGGGCCGCGGCCGACAGGAGCCACGCGACCATGAGGCGAAGCGGACGGATCCGGGGGCGCTCCGGCTCGCGGGACGGAAGACGCGCAGCGTCTCGGACGACGGCGTTGCCAACCGCTTCCGCGCTCATGCGCCTGTCCCCGCCTGCGGCCGGCTCCCTGCCGGCGCGACGTCGGGCGCGACGGAGAAGGCGAGGGTTCCGCCTACGGCCAGCAGCCGCACGTCGACCTGCGGCGCCAGCTCGTGGGCGAACTCGACGAACGCGTCGGCCGGCGCGCGCAACCATGCCGGGTCGCGATCCATCCCGATCCGGCGGTACGTCCCCCAGTGGATCGGCACGGCGCAGCGCGGTCGGAGGCGCACGAGCGCTCGCGCCGCCCGGAACGGGTCGAGGTGCCCGGCCGGAATGCGCGGTCCCCAGCCTGCGATCGGCAGCAATGCGAGGTCGAGGCCGGGCGCCAGCGCGTCCATGCCGTCGAAGAGGTCGGTGTCGCCGGCGAAGTAGACATTGATCGAGCCCTGGATCAGGTAACCGACGGCGGGCGCCTTCGCGCCGAACGGACGTCGCCGTCCGTCGTGCTCGGCATGCGTCGCGCGGATGACGAGCGGCCCGACGCTGAGCTCGTCGCCGACTCCGATCTCGGTGACGCGCGTGAAACGACGTCTGCGCAAGACGCTCCCGGCACCTCGCGGGACGACGAGGCGCTGCGATCGGCCGAGGCGCTCGAGCGAAGGCACATCCAGGTGGTCGTAATGCAAATGCGAGACGAGTGCCGCGTCTAGATCCTCGAGCACGCGGAAGTTGGCGTTCGGTGCAACACGGCGCAGGTGGGCGACACGCGTGCGCAGCACGGGATCGGTGAGCAGGCGAACGCCGTCGAGCTCCAGAAGGACCGCGCTGTGGCCGAGCCACGTGATCAGCAGCGGGCCGCGCGCCCTCGTCGTCACCTCGGAGTCGTGCACATGTGCTTCCCTCACTCGCGGAGACATCACGATCGAATCGGTTCCGGGCGACGCGAGCGTCACCCAGATCGCACGAACTCGTGGACGGCGGTCAGCCGGAGGCGCCGGGTGTGGACCGGCAATGCGGCACGAAGCCGCGAACGGTGGTGCCGCGGCCGCGCTCCGAGCCGACCTCGACCGTCCCACCCACCGCGCCGATGCGGTCCTGCATGCCGACGAGGCCGCTGCCGCCACCATGCGACCCGGTGTCGAAGCCGGGGCCGTCGTCGGAGATCCGGAACTCGAGCGCTTCTCCACGGCCCTCGAGCGTCACGCTTGCGCGAACGCCGGTGCCGCCGTGCTTCGTCGTGTTCTGAATCGCCTCGAGTGTGCAGTAGTAGACGGCCTCCTCGACGGACGCGTCGCACCGGCCGACGCCGCGATCGACGATCTTCACGGGGATTGCGACGCTCCGTGCGAACGATCCGAGGGCGTCGGCCAGACCGCGTTCGCGCAAGACGGTCGGATAGAGGCCGCGCGCCAGCACACGCAGGTCATCGACCGCCGCGGCGGCGTCCGCGGCGACCTCATCGAGCTCGCGCACGAGCCGTTCGTCGGCGCCCGCCTGCGCCCGTGCCGCCTCGAGCTTGATCTGGATCCCGAACAGCCGCTGCTGTGCGCCGTCGTGCAGGTTTCGCTCGAGTCGAAGCCGCTCGAGTTGTGCGGACGCGACGATGCGCGCGCGCGACGACCGCAACTCCTCGACGAGTTGTCGGTTCTCGAGCAGCACGAGTGACGTAGCAGCAAGGCCCGTCGTGATTCCGCCGGCTTCGTCCAATGCCGCGTCGTGGATGAGGGCCGCGACCGGCCGGCCGTCGCGCATGACCGAGGTCACGGTGAGATCGTGTCGATCCGTCGGAAGCTCGACAGCCTCCCCGTTCACGCCGACGTAACCGCCGTGCATGGGATCTCGCGTCGCGAGCGTGAGCAGCGGGTCGCCGAGCGCGTCGCGGAGCAGCGCCTGCAGGTGAGCTAGTGTCACCTCGTCTCCCATCGCACGCTCGACGAGATGACCGAGGCTCGTCGCCGAGAACACACGGCCGCGTACCCGACCGACCAGCAGTGCGACAGGAATCACGAGCGCAACCGCAACTCCGATCCACTTGAGGGCCCCGGAAATCGCGAGATCGGCCTGACGGGAGACGCTGTATGCCGCGTAAACGAGCGCCTGCAGCGCCATGCAAAACAGGAGCGGCGCCACCAGCCTCCGCCGCAACCGCGCCGGCGAACGCGTCTTCGCGACGAGCAGGACGGCGAGACCAACGACGCCCGCGGCGGTCACGACATCGATCACCCAGACGATCGCCGACGAAAGCGCACCTGATGTGTCCGCAACCTGGAAGGCGTTATCGGGACAGCTGCTTCCGCAGTCGGTCAGCGGACCTGCGGGGGGCAGCTGACGTACCAGCGGTAGCGCAGCGAGCCAGACGACGCAGGTGGCGAGCGCGAACCCGACGACCAGTCGCCGCTCGCGTCGGGACTCCAGCTCGCCGTGCGGGAAACACAGGAAGACATACGCGAGGAACACGATGAAACCGGCGAAGAGAACGCGGCCGATCGTGTGGACGAGGGCGACGTGCGAGGCGTTGAGGGAGACGAGCGCGTAGGAAACGCCGACGCCTACGAGCAAGAGGTCGAAACGACTGCTACCGGACCGACGCCACCAGCCGTAGCCGCCAACCGCGATATAGGCGGCGATCGCGATGCTCCGGAGAACCGGAAATGCGTCGGGGCGTTCGAGCGCGCCGCTTCCGAGATCGAGAATCGTCGCTGCGGTCGCGACCACGCCGACGACGGCAATGGCGACCGGACCGAGCCGCCGGTCGCGCTCGCGGCCTCGCACGTCCGCCCGCGCGGCCAGCGTTGACCCGAGTCCGTAGACCGCCTCGTTATCCATCGGCCCTGCCTCTCACGTCGGCGCTTCTTCTTGGACCGGCAGCGGCGAAGGCCGAACCCAGAGCGACGGCCCGATTTGCGGGGGAGCCGTGCGCCGGCGCTAGGTCTAGGCGCGCGATCTGATTATGCCAAGAACCGTGTGTACAAAGCAGGAAATCTCCGGGCGGTCTCCACCGCGAGACGCCTGCTTCACCACTTGTTCACCCCATGGGGGTGATGGTTCGGTTCGTCCGGCGCGTCAGAGTTGACGGGGCGACAGTGTTGAACAACGCGCCACTCGGGGTCTCGACGCCGCGGCCGGGGGACCGTCAGACGTTCCTTCCGCGCGCCGCGCCGACCTCCCGGACACGGCATTTTCTCAGCCGCGAGTTGTCCTGGATCGAGTTCGACCGCCGCGTTCTGGAGCTTGCGCGAGACGGCACCCTCCCCGTCCTCGACCGCGTCAGGTTTTGCGGGATCGCTTCCTCGAACCTGGACGAGTTCTTCGCCGTGCGGATGGCCGAGCTGGAGGAGCAGGCCGCGGGCGGCGTCGGCCGCAGATCCCCGGACGGGCGACGGCCGACGCAGACGCTCGCCGCCGCACGCGATGCGATCAACATCCTCCAGCACACCCAGGACATCGTGTGGCGCGACGAGCTCCGGCCGGCGCTTGCGGCCGCGGGGATCCGGATCGTTGCGCCGGACGACTGCCGTGCGGGCGAGTTGCGATCGCTCACGAAGCGCTTTGACCGCGAAGTCCTTCCTCTCCTCACGCCGATCGCGCTCGGCCCGACTGCGGCGTTCCCCCCCGTCCCGTCGCTCGCAGTCAACGTCGGTGTCGACGTCGCAGACGGCGACGAGAGGCGGTTCGTCTGGATCAGCGTCCCGCAGGATGTGCCGCGCTTCCTCGAGGTCGGGCGCCGCGGAGTCCACGTTCCGGTGGAGGACGCGCTCGTGCACTTCCTGCCTGCGCTGATCGGTGGCGGCCACAGCCCGTCTCACGCGATCTTCCGGGTCACGCGCGACGCCGACCTGTCTCTCGCCGGCGACGCCGACGACTTGCTCGAGGCGTTGGAGACGGAGCTCCGCCGGCGACGGTTCGGCGACGTCGTGCGGCTCGAGCTCGCGACCGGGACACCGCCGGAGATCCGAGAGCTCCTCACACGTGAGCTCACGATCGGCGCCGACCAGGTCTACGAGACGGCGGCGCCGCTCGGTCTGGCCGCGCTCGCGGAGCTCGCAGCGCTCGACCGACCGGAGCTCAAGCGCGCACCATGGAAACCGGTCGCCGCTCACCAGTTCCCGCGCGAGGGCGGCTCCGCCCTTCTGGCGCAAATCCGGCGACGCGACCTGCTCGCCCACCACCCGTACGACGCCTACGACACGAGCGTCGAGCGCTTCGCCGCAGCCTCCCATGATTCGAAGGTCGCAGCCCTGAAAGCGACCGTGTACCGAACGGGCAATCCCTCCCGCACCGTTGCCTCGCTCGTCGAGGCTGCCGACGAGGGGAAGCAGGCCGTCTGCCTCGTCGAGCTGAGGGCACGGTTCGACGAGCGGCGCAACATCGAATGGTCGCGCGCGCTCGAACGCGCCGGCGTCCACGTCGCGTACGGCACGCCGGACTTGAAGGTCCACGCGAAGCTCTGCATGCTCGTCCGGCGCGAGCGCGGAAGCCTACGCCGGTACGTGCACATCGGCAGCGGCAATTACCACGCGTCGAACGCCTCCGCGTACGAGGACCTGAGCCTCTTCACGGCCGACGAGGACATCGCGGCGGACGTCGCCGACGTCTTCAATGCCGTCACCAGCCAGACGTCCCCGACCGTCTTCCGCAAGCTGCTCGTCGCGCCCTGGTTCCTGCGGGATGGCCTGCTCCACGAGATCGAGCGCGTCACACAGGCGGCGGCGATCGGCGAGCCCGCACGCATCCGCCTCAAGGTGAACGCACTCGTCGACCCGGAGATCACCGAGGCGCTGTACGCGGCCTCCGGCGCGGGGGCGACGGTCGAAGCGGTGACACGCGGGATGTGCGTGCTGCGGCCCGGTGTTCCCGGCCTGAGCGAGCGGATCACCGTCAGGAGCGTTCTCGGCCCGTTTCTCGAGCACAGCCGGATCCTTTCCTTCCAGGCGGGCGACCAGGCTTCGACCTGGCTCGGCAGTGCCGATCTCATGCCTCGCAACCTCGACCGCCGGATCGAGGTCCTCGCTCCGGTCGAGGACCCGAGGCTCCGCGCGCGGATTGCTGGCGTGCTCGATGCGCTCCTTGCCGACACTCGTTTCGCCTGGACGCTCGGTACCGACGGAAGCTGGAGTCGCGTTGTCGCCGCGCCGGGCGAGAAGGCGACGTCGGCGCAGGAGCTTCTGATGGAGCAGACGCTGACGCGTGCGAAGAAGCGCCGCTGACGGTCGCGACGCGGCCGCCGCATGTCGAGCGTCCTGAATCATCCGGTTGGGAGGATGGAACGGTCGGCGCGTCAGGAGAGTCTCCCCCAGGAGCTCGCCCACGCATGCGATCGGAGGACTTGATGGAAGACCCTCGCGTTCAACGGATTCGTGAGTTCATCGAGCCGTTCCGCGTGCCACCCGGCTCAGATGTCGTCCTGAGCCGCGACTTCGACCCGGCGAGCACTGGCGACTTCTTCACCGAGGAAGACAGCAAAGGCCTGCTGCACCAGGGCGTCGACATGCTCGACCATTTCCAGTCCCGGCTCGCGGCGCAGGACACGTACGGCGTTCTGATGGTGCTGCAGGCCCTCGATGCCGGCGGCAAGGACAGCACGATCCGGCATGTGATGAGCGGCGTCAATCCGCAGGGCGTCGTCGTCCAGGGGTTCCGAAAGCCTTCCGCCGAAGAGCTCGATCACGACTACCTCTGGCGCTACGCGCAGAAGCTGCCGGCGCGCGGCCAGATCGGGATCTTCAACCGCTCGCATTACGAGGAAGTGCTCGTCGTCCGGGTTCATCCGGAGATCCTCGAGAACCAGAAGCTCCCTCCCGCCGCGCGCGCCGACGGCGTGTTCGAGCGCCGCTACCGCCAGATCAACGACTGGGAACGTTTCCTCGTCGAGAACGGCTTCCCCGTCGTGAAGCTGTTCCTCAACCTTTCGAAGGAGGAGCAGCGCCGACGCTTCCTCCGGCGGATCGACTACCCGGAGAAGAACTGGAAGTTCAACGCGAACGACGTCAAGGAGCGCTCGCACTGGGACGAGTACCAGACCGCGTTCTCGCAGATGCTCACCGCGACGAGCACGGAGCACGCGCCGTGGTACGTGATCCCTGCCGACCACAAGTGGTTTCTCCGCGTCGCGGTCGCGGCGGTCGTCGTCAATACGTTGGCGGAGATCGACCCGCAGTACCCGACGGTCAGCGACGACGCGCGGACCGCGTTGGGCGCCAGCAAGGCAGAGCTCGAGGCCCAGGCGCCGGAAGGCGTTGCCCCCGACCCGATCGCGGCCCGGATCGCGGCCGCAGCAGGCCCAAAGGAGTGAGGCACTCATGGCACAGGTGACCGTCGTACCCGACGCACAATCTCAGGCCAACGGCGCCTGGTACGAGCTTCCGGGCGACAAGGTCGCCGCCTCGATGAAGGTGGATCCTGTCATCGGGCTCACCGGAGCAGAGGCAGCGTCACGGCAGGCGCAGTACGGCCCGAACAAGTTCGCCGAAGCGACGACCGAGCCTCGCTGGCACGCGTTCGTCCGCCAGTACTACGACCCGATGCAGATCGTGCTGCTCGTTGCAGGCGTGGGCAGCATCGTCCCGCTGGGCCAGTACGGCACCGGCTTCGTGCTGCTCCTCCTCACCGTTTTCAACGCCGTGCTCGGCCTGCACCAGGAAGGAAAGGCGGCTGCAGCAGTCGCCGCGCTGCAGAAGATGATGATCATCAAGGCGAAGGTTCGGCGCGACGGCCAGCTCGCCCAGATCCCTGCCGACCAGCTCGTGCCCGGCGACATCGTCTCGATCGAGGCGGGCGACATCGTCCCCGCGGACGGACGGCTCCTGCACGCGGCGACGCTCGAAGTGGCGGAGTCGGCGCTCACCGGCGAGAGCCTGCCGGTCTCGAAGGGCGTCGACGCCGTCGACGGCAACGGCGAGAAGGTCCCGCTCGGCGACCGCACCGACATGGTCTTCATGAACACGAACGCCACGCGCGGGACCGGCCAGTTCGTGGTCACCGCCACGGGCATGACGACCGAGGTCGGCCACATCTCCGGCATGCTCGCGTCGGAAGGCGAGACGGAGACGCCGTTGACGCGCCAGCTGGCGGCGTTGACGAACCAGATCCTCCTGATCGCCGGCGCGGCAGTCGCGCTGTCGATGATCCTGAACCTCTCGCGCGGCGAAACGTTCGAGACGGTCTTCACGGCGGCGATCGCGTTCGCGATCTCCGCGATCCCGACCGGTCTCCCCGCAGTCGTGACCACGATCCTGTCGCTCGGTACGCAGAGCCTCGCACGGGCGAACGCGATCGTGAAGCGCCTGCGCTCGACGGAGACGCTCGGTTCGACGTCGGCGATCAACTCCGACAAGACCGGAACGCTGACGCTCAACCAGATGACGGCCGTCGAGCTGACGA
Source organism: Actinomycetota bacterium (assembly GCA_005883995.1). Taxonomy (GTDB): domain Bacteria; phylum Actinomycetota; class Thermoleophilia; order Gaiellales; family Gaiellaceae; genus 3-1-20CM-4-69-9. The sequence goes on along the minus strand of VAXB01000016.1, from coordinate 903 downwards.
TTCCCGGCCGCCGCTACTCGATCTCCGGCAACGGCTATTCGACGGAGGGGAAGATCAAGCACGTCGCAGGCCAGCCCGAAGTGCCGCTGGAGCAGTTCCTGCTGCCGATGATGCTCGCCTCGGACGCAGTCGTCCACGACGGCGAGTTGATCGGCGACCCGACCGAGGGCGCGCTCGTCGTCCTCGCCGAGAAGGGGGGCCTCGACCCGAAGGAGACGCGGGCGACGTATCCCCGCATGGGGGACCTGCCGTTCGACGCCGAGTACAAGCTGATGGCGACGTTCCACCTGATGAAGGACGAGGCCGGGCGCGACGTTGTGCGCTGCTTCGTCAAGGGCGCTCCCGATCAGCTCCTCGCCCGCAGCAGCACCGCGCTCGATGCAGCGCTTCGTCCGGTCGAGGCCGATGACGCGTTCCGTGAGCGGTATCTCGCGGAGAACGCGCGGCTCGGGGAGCAGGGCCTCCGCGTCCTCGCAACGGCACGCAAGGACTTCGATCCCGCCACATTCGATCCGAACGCGGATCTGCTCGCACTCATGGACGGGCTGACGATGCTCGCACTCGTCGGCATCGTCGACCCGCCGCGCCCGCAGGCGAAGGCCGCGATCGCCGAGGCGAAATCGGCCGGCATCAAGGTGCGGATGATCACGGGCGACCACGCCGTCACGGCCGAGGCGATCGCGCGCCAGCTCGGGATCGAGGGACGCGCGATCACGGGAGCAGAGTGGGCGGCGATGAGCGACGATGAGGCGCTGGCCGCGATCGACGGCGTCGGCGTCATCGCGCGCGTCACGCCCGAGGACAAGGTGCGGCTCGTCGACACGCTCAAGCGCCGCGGCGATGTTGTCGCAATGACGGGTGACGGTGTCAACGACGCGCCCGCGCTCAAGCGAGCCGACATCG
>VAXB01000128.1 GCA_005883995.1 Actinomycetota bacterium | reverse complement strand
CAGCGCCGCGCGAGCCGGCGATCCACATTTCAGCCATGTTTCCGGCGCGCGCGCAGCAGCCGAGCTCGGCTGGAGAGCGACGACGAGCTTCGAGGATGGAGTGCGGCGTTACGTCGACTGGCTGACCGAGACGAGCGGCTCGCCGGTATCGACAGCCGCCGCGACGATCGCCGGGAGCGCCGAGACGGTTCTTCGCCAGGAGGCAGGCGAGCTGTAGGCATCCGAGTCGTGCAACAGCACGACGTCGCTCGGGCGAAGCGAGGTTCCCGCAGCACGGATGATCGACGTGGACGTCGCGCGAGCGGACCAATCGCGACCCCACCGTGACCAGAGCATCGGCAGGAAGCCGCGGCGACGGACAATCGCCAGCCCGCCCGCGCTGAAGATGCCGTACGGCGGGCGGTAGAGACGGGGAGTTCGGCCCGTCACGTCCGCGAGCACATCCGTGGAATAGCGGAGATCGTCGGCCAGCGAGGCAGGCGTGCGGCGCAGCTGCGAAAGATGGCGGTGGCCGTGGCAGCCGATCTCGTGGCCGGCAGCCGCTATCTCGGCGGCGACGTCGGGCCACCGCTCCACCTGCTCCGTGACGAGGAAGAATGTCGCCCGGGCGCCCGCGCGCTCCAGTATTTCCAGCACCGCAGGTGTGCCCTGCGGGTGAGGACCGTCGTCGAACGTCAACGCTATACCGCGCGGCGCAGCGAGGCGTGTCGGCACCTTCAACAACCTTGCGAGCGGCGGCACGACGGCAGCGGGGGCCGGCGCACACCAGCACGCGGCGCCGGCGAGGATGAGCTTCCCGGCCGGTCTCAATCGATCAGCCCGAGCACGACCGAGGCCGCAGAAGGCCGATCGGCGAACGACAGCGGCGCCGGTCGGGGACACGCGAGCGCGGCAACGATCGCGGCACGCAAGCGATCGCGCCCCTCGACGACATCGACCAGGCCGAACCGCCTGTACGCGGCATTGTTGACGCGGATGTGGCCACGCCCCCAGCCGTATGAGATGACCGGGCAGCCCTGCATCAAGGCCTCCAGGACGGTCAGCCCGGCAGTCGCGTGAACGAGAACGTCGGCGGCCGCCAGCCAGTCCCGCATGGTGTCGGTGAATCCCTCGACGCGCACACGGCCATCCCCACCAACACGGTCGAGGAGCGCACCGCGCAAGGCGTCGTTGTGTCCACAAAGACAGACGACTGCGGCGACCTCCGGAACCGAAAGCGCCTCCTCCGTCGCACCCGCGAGGTCGCCGACACCCCAGCCACCGCCGGAGACGAGCACGACCTTGCCTGCGCGCGGAAGTCCGAGGTCCGCACGCGCAAGGGCCGGATCACGCGACACGAGGAACTCGTCCTTCGTCAGGCCGTGGACGCAGACGACGAGCGCGTCATTGCCGGCCACCGCCCGAACTTCTTCGTCGCTCTCGGGATGCGTGATCAGATAGGCATCGCAACCGGCGGGCGCCCACCACTGCATCCCGGCGAGGTCGGTGATCGCAGTGCACACGGGCGTGTCGAGGCGGCCGCCTCGTCGAAGGCGCGCGAGCACCTCCATCGTGTTGGGGTACGTCGAGACGATCACGTCGGGGTTCACCTCGCCGATCAGCCGGAGCAGGCCGGGACCGCCGACACGCGCGATCAGCCTCTGCGTGAGCGCGCGGGTGGGCGCGAACCGTGCGAAAACCCAGTAGCCCGCATCCCACAGCCATTGAAAGCGGAAGAACACGATCCGACCCGAGTCGGCGCTGAGCGCTGTGATCACGCGCCCCATCGGCGCCAAACCGTCCTCGGTGATGACTTCGGCGTCCGGCCGCTCCGCCAGGAGTTGCGCTGCGAGCGTGCGCGCGGGGAGGTCGTGGCCCTCGCCGACACTCGCGGTCAGGATGAGGATGCGGGGCGGAGCAACCCGTCCCTGCGGACCCGTGCCCAGTCCCCGTCCTCGGCTACTGGCGGCGCGCGGACGACTTCCGGCGGGGCGACGTTCCGAAGACGACGTCCCACCAAGGCGCGCTCACACCGAAGCCCGTCGTGTCGTCCTGGAAGTGGTGACGCATATGCAGCTCACGCAACGTCTTCCCGAACCGGCTCTTCGGCTTGTGATGATGAAGCGCGTAATGGACCATGTCGTAGGCGAGGTAGCCGCCGAAGAAGCCCGCGCCGAATGCCCAGGCGGTCGGACGGCCGAGCGTGGCAACGAAGAGCAGCGCGAACGCCGTCGCGAGCGGGACCGAGAAGGCAGGCGGCAGCACCAGACGCCTCGGATCATTCGGGTGGTCGTGGTGGACGCCGTGAACCATCCAGTGCAGCCGCGCGCCGAGACCGTCCGCAGGCTCGAAATGGAAAACCGCGCGGTGCCCCCAGTATTCGACGAGCGTCCAGAACAGGTAACCGCCTGCCACCCACGCGGCCGTCGCCGGCGGGCCGAGCTCGTCGAGCGAAAGCGCGGCGAAGACCGCGATCGTCGGCATGAAAATCAAGACGGGCACCGCGTGATGCACACGGGTCAGCCGGTCGAGCACGGGCGAGCCGAAGATCGGCGGGGACGCAGAAAGGGCTGTTGCGCGAGAGGACCGCTCGCCGTCGCTCGCCATCACGCCCGACTGTAGCGCTCTGGCCGGGCGACCGCAGCCCGGTCTGGTGGGGGCGTCTTTGGCAAGCTCGCCCCAATGCTCGCTCTCGCCGTGCTCGTCGCCGGGATCGGCCTGGCGGATTCGATCAACCCCTCGACGATCGGTCCGGCCCTGTATCTCGCGACGCGCGAGCGAGCCGTTGCTCGATTGCTCGCCTTCACGGCCGGGGCGCTCGTGGTCAGTCTTGCCGCCGGGCTGATCCTTACCCTCGGCCCAGGACAGGCGCTCCTGAGACTCGTGCCGCGACCCGGACCGCGCGTCGTGCACGCGGTCGAGCTCGCGGTCGGCGCCGCACTCGTCGTGATCGCGGTCGTGCTCTGGTTCATCCGCCACCGCATTTCGCAACGAATCCTCGCCGAGGAGCCGCGCCTCAGCCGCTCGGCGTTCCTCGCCGGCGGGACGATCATCGCCGTCGAGCTTCCGACGGCGTTGCCGTACTTCGCTGCAATTGCGGCGATCATCGCGTCCGGCAGGAGCGTTCCTGCTCAGGTCGTGCTGCTGCTCGTGTTCAACCTCGCGTTCGTCGCGCCGCTGCTGGCGATCACACTCGTCCGCGCCGTCGCGGGCGAGCGAGCGCGGCGTCCGCTCGACGCAGCGCGCCGAGCGCTCGACCGCCATTCCGGCGCGATCGTCGCCGCGGTCGTCCTGCTGATTGGCGTTGCCCTCGTGGGCGTCGGGGCTGTCGGCATCGCGGCCTAGCGCTGCGACCGCGCCGCGAGCTCGCTGACACCCCTCGTTCGCGAAACCACGACCGAACCGACCAGCGCGAGGCCCACCCCGGCCGCGACTGCCGCCGCGCTGTTCGCGTCTTCCCAGTGCTCGCGCAGGAACAGCGGCTCGAGGAGGACAGGGACGAAGATCTGCACGGCCGTGGAGACGGGCACGACGACCGTCGCGGGCGCCCGCTGGAACGCGGTCATCCCGGTGAGGGTCGCGACAGCGCCCACGCCCAGGCCGATGACGGCCCAGAGGAGAGCCGGTAGCCAATGCGCCGAGCCAATGTCGTCACTCACCAGCTTCGTGGCGATATTCGCCGCCCCGAAACCGCACCCGGAAGCGATGACCGCGAGCATTCCGGTGTCCCAGCGTGTCCCCTTCGCAAGAAACGGCGCGAGCGCGCACACCGACAACGCGCCGACAACGGCGGCCAGCGCCAGCCCACCGCGGTGCGCCTCGACATGGGGCGGAGCGCCGAACGAGACCAGCGCGACCCCGCCGATGATCGCACCGACCCCGGAGACCTCGAACCAACCGACGTGTTCGCCGAACATCCGGACGCCAAGCGCCAGGAGCAGCAGCAGTCCTGCCGCCAGCGCCGTCTGGACGACGACGAACGGTGCGAGCGCCAGCGCCAGCACCTGCGGCCCGATCCCGATGATCCCGAGGGCGAACCCGAGCAACCAGCGTGGCCGACGGAGCAACCGCACCAGAAGCGAGGGACGCAGGCTGTACGAACGCGGAACCGCACGGGCCTCGAGCCCCTGGAGCGCGATCCCGACGTTGAACAAAGCCGAGGCGACAAGAGCGGACGCAAGACCGAGGAAGAACATGGCGGTTCAGAAGAGTCGCATGACGTGCCGCCGCTCCAGCGTGCCGGCGGTACGCACCTCGCTTCGCCCCGGCAGTTCGCGCGTCGAAAAGGGTCAGACCCGAAGAAGAGGGTCTGACCCTCGTCCTTGCGTTGCAGGTGTTCTTG
>VAXB01000127.1 GCA_005883995.1 Actinomycetota bacterium | reverse complement strand
ACGCAGGCATGTACGCAGCGGTCCGACTCCACGTCATCACGTCGTCGAAGTGTCGATCGACTGCAGCCTGTCCTTCGTCGTTCGCATACGTCAGGTCGCCCGGAACGAGGACGAACGACGGCTTGTCGGCCGCAATCTGCGCCTGCGTGGGTGTAACGGCGGGGTAGTCCGACGACGCGCCGATGTCGGCCTCGACGTCGAAACGAAATTCACCCGTCGGCGCTGTGTGGAAGGTTCCGAGCACGGCGCCGATCGTGTAGCGGTACGCCGTGCCGGCGCGCAGTCCCGTGACGCGTGCCTCGCGGTAGGGCCCGGTAGCCGAGATCGGCGTCGGCCGCGCGGCCGCGGCGCGGAACGTCCGCCACCGCTTGCCGATCCTGGCGCGCATCGCCGCCGGCCCACCGCGCCAGTCGAACGACACCGCTGTGCGGCTCGTGAACGTGTAGTGCACCTCCGTCGCTCGTGCGGTCGTACCCGCGTTTCCATCACGGGTCCACGCGCTTCCGACGGCGAACGACGTTGCCGCGACGATGAGGCAGACGAGGAGAAGAGCACGGAGCGGCACGAATCAGGACAAAGTCTGGCGGCGTCGCGCTGTCGGCGTGGGTCAGGATCGCACCCGCCGACCGGCTAGCGCTCGCTCCAGGACCAATGGCGGTCCGTTAACGGCAGCTTTCGGTAGTTTTGGGCCGGAGAATCTTGTAAGTTCTCCGCCGAAACGACTATACTCACGGGCAGTACAGAGATAGTTAATTGCGGCAACTCATGTAGGTCAACTCGAAAGGCGGCCCTTTCGATGAGGGGAAATGGGGATAAGACGGCGGTCATCCTTGACCGCCAACCGTTGTGGCTTGAAGCGCTCGAGCGCCTGCTCGAGCGGATGGGAGTGACGGTCGTCGCGACGACGACCTCGCCGACGGAAGCGCTCGCGTTGATCGACGAGTCGCAGCCGGCGGTATTCATTGCGGAGTTCGACTCGATTGCGGAGTCGGACGACGGCTGGGCGTCGCTCCGGCGCGCGGCGACGAACCAGCCGCCGGTGCACTCGGTGATCCTGTCGACCGAGGACGACCCGGCGCAGATCGAAGCGGCGTTCGCAGCCGGTGCGTCGGTCTACTGCGTCAAGACGGCGGAGCCGGAAGACCTCGCGTCGGCGGTCCGGCAGGGGTTCCAGACGTCCGTGTACTACGCCGGCGCGCGTGCACCCGAGATTGCGCCGCTGAAGTCCGTCGATCGCGTCGGGCTGACCAAGCGCGAGGTCGAGATCCTGCAGCTCGTCGCGGAGGGCTACTCGAACGGGCAACTCGCGAAGATGGAAGTCGAGGCGGTGGCGGCGCGGGCCGCCGACGAAGAACGCACTCCCGCACTCGCCACCGCCTAGCGCTACACGGCGCCCAGGAGCGCACCAGAGCGGCGCTCGCGGCCTGGAACGGCCTCGACGGAGCGAGGCCGACGATGGGCCCGACGCCCGTCAGGCGGCGACGGCGCGCCGATCGAGGATGAGCTCCGCGATCTGAATTGCATTCAACGCCGCGCCCTTGCGCAGGTTGTCGGCGACGACGAACAATGCGAGCCCGTGCTCGGCCGCCGTGTCACGGCGGATCCTGCCGACGAGGACGTCGTCGCTGCCCGCGGCGTGCCGCGGCGTCGGGAACTCCTCGAGCCGCACGCCGGGGAAGGCCCCCAACGCCTTCCGCGCTGCGTCGGGTGACAGCGGCGCCTGCGTCTCGATCCAGACCGCCTGCGCGTGACCGATCAGGACCGGCACGCGCACCGTGGTGGCGCTGAACGGGAGCTCCGGAAGCTCGACGATCTTGCGGGTCTCGGCTCGTAGCTTCGCTTCTTCGGCGAACTCGACGCCGTCGAACTCCCAGTCCATCGCGAGGTCCCCGTCGGCAGGGGCCTGCGAGCGCAGCGCCTCCATCCGCTGTGCGCCGGCACCGGACACCGACTGGTACGTCGCCACGCGCACGCGCGCGATCCCGGCTTCGTCGTGGATCGGCTTGAGCGCGATCGTCAACGGGATCGCGCAGCAGTTCGGATTCGCGACGACGCCGTCGTGATCCGACGCCCGCTCGCCGTTCACCTCGGGCACGACGAGCGGAACGTCGTCTTCGAGGCGGTACGCGGTCGACTTGTCGACCGCGATCGCACCGCCCCGGACAGCGTGCGGCACGAGCTCGCGCGCCGCCGACGCGCCGACCGAGAAGAGGCAGACGTCGAGATCACCGCGCGCGAGCGCGTCCGGTGTCGCCTCTTCCACCGTCAGCCCGCCGAGCCGCTTGCCCGCCGAACGCGCAGATGCAAAAGCGCGCACGTTCTCGTAGCCGCGCTCGCGGAGGAGGTCGAGCGTCACCGTGCCGACCGCGCCGGTCGCGCCGACGACGCCGATGCGCACGGCTCTAGCCAAGCTCGAAGGCCCGGTGGAGCGCTTGCACGGCGCGGTCGACATCCGCGCTTGCGACGTGACAGGCGATCTTGATGGGCGAGGTCGACACGATCGGGGTTCCGATTCCTGCGGCTTCGAGCGTCGCGAACGTCTTCGCGGCGACGCCGGGATGGCTCTTCATTCCCGCCCCCACGAGCGAGACCTTGCCGAGGTCGTCACGTGCAGTCCAATCGAGGCCGAGTGCGTCGAGCGTGCGCGCAGCATCGGCGCGGTCCTCGACCGGCGCGGAAAAGACGATCTCGGGGCCCGTCTGCACAATCGTGTCCACGTTGACGCTCGCCTCGGCGAGCGCGGCGAACAACGTCGCCGCGGAGACGCCGGCGACGCGGTAGACGGTCTCCTCACGCTGGTGCACGACGCCTGAGATCAAGGCCTTCTCGAGCATTGGCTCCTCTTCTCGGATCCACGTGCCGGGGACGTCGCTGAACGTCGAGCGGACGTGGAGACGGACATTGTGACTGCGCGCGACCTCGATCGAGCGAGTGGCCATGACCCGCGCGCCGGAGGACGCCATCTCGAGCATTTCCTCGAAGAACAGGACGTCGAGCCGGCGTGCGTCGGCAACGAGCCGCGGATCGGCCGTGAACACCCCCGGAACGTCCGTATAGATCTCGCAGACCTCCGCGCCGAGCGCCGCGGCCAGCGCGACGGCCGTCGTGTCCGACCCGCCGCGCCCGAGCGTCGTCACCTCGTGCTCGCTGGACACTCCCTGGAAGCCGGCGACGAGCACGATCTCGTTCCGATCGAGCGCTTCGTGGATTCGCCGCGCGCGGACGTCGACGATCTTCGCCTTCCCGTGCACGGTGTCGGTGACGATTCCCGCCTGCGAGCCCGTCAACGAGATCGCCTCGTGGCCGAGGTCGTGGATCGCCATCGCGCAGAGCGCGCATGAGATCCGCTCGCCGACGGAGACGAGCATGTCGAGCTCACGAGCGTCCGGCGTCTGGGACACCTGCCGCGCCAGGTCGAGCAGCTCGTCAGTGGTGCGGCCCATCGCCGAGAGAACGGCGACGACGCGTGCACCTGACTCGTGCGCTTCGACGAGCCGGCGCGCGACGCTCTTCAGCTTCTCCGGATCGGCGACGGACGTCCCGCCGAACTTCATCACGACGGTGTGGAGCTGCGGTGCCTCGGCGTCGCCCTCGACGGCGGGGACGGCCTCGTAATCCGTCGTCGTCACCAGCCCGATTGTAGGTAGAACACCTGCGGGTGGAGCTGCGCCGCATCATCGCCCCCTTCTTCGCGCTGGCAGGCATCGCGCTTGTGCCGTGGACCGTGTGGCTGACTTTCAGCCTGCCGGCCCACCACGAAACGGCGAATTGGCGGACGACGTGGGCTGGGTTCGACATTGCGCTCGCCGTCTCGCTCGGCGTGACCGCCCTCGCGTCGCTCCGGCGCTCGCCATGGCTCGAAGCGGCCGCCGCGATCAGCGGCACCCTGCTCCTGACTGACGCATGGTTCGACATCACCCTCGAAGCGGGCGGGAAGCACCTGACGTCCTCGCTCCTCGAGGCGGCGTTCGTCGAGCTTCCGCTTGCGGCGATCTGCTTCTGGGTCGCGCGCGACGGCGAGCGGGCGCTGGCGCGGGCGTTGCCTACATCTCCCGCCGGCCCGATAGTGCCCGTCCCAACGTCACCTCGTCGGCGTATTCCAGATCCCCACCGACAGGCAGCCCGCTCGCAAGACGGGTGACGCGGACGCGGCCGCGGAGGCGGTCCGCAAGATAGGCGGCGGTCGCCTCGCCCGTCATGTTCGGGTTCGTCGCGAGGACAACCTCCTGGACGCCGTTGCGATCGACGCGCCCGAGCAGCTCGTCGATTCGGAGGTGCTCCGGCTCGACGCCGTCCAGCGGCGAGAGCGCGCCGCCGAGGACGTGGTAAAGGCCGCGGAACTCACTCGTCCGCTCGACCGAGATCAGGTCGACGGGCTGCTCCACCACGCAGATGAGGGAGTGGTCGCGCCGCGCATCCGCGCAGATCGCGCACACCTCTTCCTCGGTCAGGTTGCCGCACTCGCGGCAGAAGCGGACGCGCGCCTTCACCTCTTCGATCGCCGTCGCCAGAGCGAGCGCCTCGTCGGCAGGTCGCTGGAGGAGATGGAATGCGAGCCGCTGCGCCGTCCGCGTGCCGACGCCTGGAAGACGCGAAAGCTGTGCGACGAGATTGTCGACCGACGGGCTCAGCACCGTCCTATTGTGCCGGTGCGCTCCGGACCTCCCGCGCCCGCGAGCCTTCCTCCACCTTTGGGGAGCAGACGCGGAAACGCACGCGCGTAAGACTCGAGGGCGTGCCCGCGCCCTCCACGCCGCCGCTGGAACGGGTTCGCGTCGTGATTGCCGACGACGACCGTGCGTTCGCCGAGTTGCTTCGGTCGAGCTTGACGGCGCATGCAGAGATCGACGTCGTCGGCGTCGCGAAGGACGGCGTCGAAGCATTCGATCTCGCGAACGTGCTGAAGCCGGACCTCGTCGTGCTGGACGTCGGCATGCCCCGCGTCGACGGAATCGAGGCTGCTCGGCGGATCAGGCAGTTGCCGAAGCCGCCGCGTGTCGTCCTGATCACGGGCGAAGACAGTCCGACGGGCAACCGTCGCGCGTATGCCGCCGGTGCGTCGGCCTACCTCCGGAAGACGACCGACGTCGCGGCGATGCTCGACCTCGTCGTCGGGGTCTCGACCGTCACCGCTTCGGCGTAGCTTGGCCTAGCCGGCCAGACGCTCGGCGAGCACCTGGAGCAACGAGAGCGCGATCCGCGGTTCCCGCTCGAGGAGGTGGTGGAAATCGTCGCGCCCGATCGCGAGGCACTTGACCTCGGTCACCGCGGACACGCGCGCCGTGCGCGCGCCGTCGGGAACGAGCAGTGCCAGTTCGCCGAAACAATCTCCGGCGACGAGCTTTCGCGTCGTGCCCCCGCGCAGCTCCGCGCGTGCCTCGCCGGTCTCGATCACGAACATCCCGCTTCCCGTCTGCTTCGGTTCCGCCAGGATCCGCCCGGGGGGCGACTCGAAATCGCGTGCGACGCTCGCAACGAGCGCCAGCGCCTCGTCGTCGAGCTGCGCGAACAGCGAAACGTCGCGCAATCGTGCTGCGCGATCGGCGAGGGTCATCAGAGGCCGGGTAGGCCGAGGCCGCCGAGCCCGCCGGCGAGGCCGCCGAGCTTCGACTCCGCGAGTGAATTCGCCGACTTCAATGCTTCGTTTACCGCGGCGAGGACCATGTCGCCGAGGAGGTCGGTGTCCTCGGGGTCGACGGCCTTCGGATCGATGCTGATCGACTTGATCTCCCCGGCTCCGCTCGCGGTGACCGTGACCATGCCGCCGCCGGCGCTTGCCTCGACCGTTTCCTTGGCGAGGTCCGCCTGCGCCGCCTGCATCTGCTGCTGCATCTCGCCGACCTGCTGGAGCAGCTGGTTCATGTCGAACGACACAGAGCGAGCCTAGCGGAGGGCGGGGGCGGCGCGGACACATGGGGATCCCGTGACCGCGCCAGCTGGCTCCCACCCGATGACCGTTGTTCGGTCGTGCGACGTGCGGCCCGTCGCGTCGGGGACCGTAGACCGCCTTGGCTTCACTCGCAACGAGCACAGGCCGCAAATTGCGGCCAGAACCCGAACATCTCCACACCTTCGCGGCGCTCCCCACAGGGGTGTTGATTCGGCTGTGGAAACGAGCCCTAGTCGTCGGGGTCGCGAGCGTCCAGCGTCTCCTTGACCAGCTCCAGGATCCGCTCCTCGCCCGCCGGGCCGTCGTCCTCCTGGTCGTTCGAGCGTGACCGCGCCTCGCCCTCCGCGAAGGCGACGCCGAGACGGCGGCCCGTCACCTCGTAGAGCGCGTCCTCGAGGAGTGT
>VAXB01000126.1:1818-7231 GCA_005883995.1 Actinomycetota bacterium | reverse complement strand
ACCGTCACGGCGCCTTGGCGGCGTGTTGCTCGGGGCCCCCTGTTCAAGGGGAAACTGCGCCTCACCCGTCCAGAACCGACACGGCCCGGGTCTGACCCCGGCCGTGCCGGGTCTGGACACGGCTTCCGCTCGACGGCGTCAACGGTGTTCGCACTGCGACGCGTGGAGATGCTCCGCGCCGTCTACGCCGCGCCGTCATCGAGCTGCTCGGCATCGCCGCGTTGTGCTTCGAGTACTGACTCCGCTCGGCTCGCGCCAGAATTCCCTCTTCTTCCGCGCTTGAGTCCGGCTTCATCGAGCGCGGCGCTGACGAGCGGCTCGTAGTGCCCAGCCGCAAGGTCGCCGAGAGGATCGCGCGTGTACCGCAGCAGTTGCCCGTACGGGAGTGAGAACGCGGCGCGCATCGCCAGCATGCGCTGCTGCTCCGGCTCGTCCGTCCCACGGAGGATGTGTGCGGCTGCGTTCAGCCGGCGAACTGCATCGATCCGGTCGGGCAGCACGCGCCACAACAAGAGCACCGCCGGGATCGCGAACGTCAACGCGCCGAGCAGGTTCGCGAGGTGATGAACGGAGCTCTCGCCATCCGCGCCGGCGTCCGCGATCGAACCGCCTACGAGCGGGATGTTGTCGCCGACCGTCTTCACGCTCGACCCGAGGACGGCAAGCTTGTCGACGGTGTCGTGCACGCGGATGCCGAGCCACGCGAAGACGACGAGGAGAAAAAGGACGAGCGCGTCGTGCAGGAGCGCCGCTGCCCGTCGCCCGGCCACATCGGGATACACGCGCATGCGCAGGACGTACCCGCCGCGGCCGGCGCTCACTCGCCGATGACGGCCCGGCGCGCGCCGAGCGTCGACCGCGAGGTCGGCCGGCCCGGCGGTATCCTCGGCTCACCGGCCCCCGTCGACTAGCGGTCTAGGTCTCCACCCTTTCAAGGTGGCAGCACGGGTTCGAATCCCGTCGGGGGTACTTCGCGACGAAGTCCGGCTCGGCCGGCGCCGAGCCATGACGATGTCGTCGGGCTAGGCTGACGTTCTTGGGCGGTTAGCTCAGTTGGGAGAGCGCCTGCCTTACAAGCAGGAGGTCGCTGGTTCGAGCCCGGCACCGCCCACTACAAAACCCGCCACTAACGGCTGGTTCGTTGTCCTTGGAGACTTGCACGGGATCGCGTTCGCTCTGCTGCGACAAGTGTGCGATCCCGAGACGACACGGCTGCCTCAAGCCTCTGGTCCTCCACGCGTCTGGGGAGGCGGAGACAGCGCTCCTCGACGCCGCCTCCGCCTGAAGTCGCCACGACCCAGAGACTGGTCGTTGACCGGGTAATCGGGGTCTGGTAGGACAGACACTCCTCTGCCGATTGCGTTCACAGGTCGGGGCGACCCATCGGTCTGTTGCGTTTTGCGGCGTCGGCGGCGGAAGAGAGCAACCGAGTCTCAGCGCCACGTCTTCCAAAGGGGGAAGCGATGCCACCTTCGCTGCCGAAAGACAACCTGAGCCCGATTCTCGGCTGGCTGACGGGGATCCAGGTTCTGCTCGTGATGGATGGGGAGGCGCTGGGATCCCACTATGCGTCGTTCGGGCACGGCGACCAGAACCCCAACCCCAATTCCGGCGACGCCTACTTCGGTCTCAGCGAATTCGTGCGCGTCCTGCACGCCTCACGATTCCCGACCTTTCACGTGACGAAGGCGCACCGCGACACGGACATCAACGGGGCCGCCGACATCGAGCACTTCAAGTTCGACGCCGTCGACCTGTCGGGGTACGACGAGATCTGGCTGTTCGGCGTCGCCGGCGCCGGCGGGACGGCGAACCCGATGATCGACTCGGAGCTCCAGGCACTCGCCCGGTACATGGACGGCGGCGGCGGCGTGTTCGCGACCGGCGACCACGCCGACCTGGGCGTGGAGCTGAGCGGCCGGGTGCCGCGCGTCCGCTCGATGCGCAAGTGGTGGTTCCCCGGCCCGGGGCCACTCGGAGAGCCGGGAGCGCCCCCGCCGCTGGGAGCGAACCGCATCGACACGACCCAGCGGGGCGCCGGTGAGACGTTCACCCACTTCGACGACCAATCCGACGACATCCCGCAGCCGCTCAGGCTGCGCTGGTACCCCTACGGCAACTCGACCAGTCGCTTCATCTCCGTCGTGTACCCACACCCGGTCATGTGCGGCCCCAGAGGACCGATCACGGTCGCGCCGGACCACATGCACGAAGGCGAGGTGATCGTTCCCTGGACGCTCGACGCCACCCTCAGCTTCGCGGGCGAGAACTTCATCGAATACCCGGCCGACGCGCTCGGCCGGAAGTGGCCTCCGGAGATCATCGCCTGGGGACAGGTGCTCGCGGAAACGAATACGTCCACCGAAACTGCCCACACCGGCGACCAGACCAACGTCGCCAACCCACGCAGCTTCGGCGTCGTCGGCGCCTACGACGGCCACCGCGTCGGCGTCGGCCGCGTCGTCGTCGACTCCACCTGGCACCACTTCTTCGACATCAACCTGATCGGCGACCCGATCGCCCCGTACCCGAAGACGCTCGGCTTCAACGCCTCGCCGGACGGGCAAGCCACACTCGCCGACATCGAGGCCTACTTCCGCAACATCGGCTGCTGGATCGCCCGCGCCGACCGCCTCGTCAACCTATTCCCCGCGCTCGCCTGGGCCGCGCTCAAGACGCAGCCGCTCAACATGATCGTCAGGTCCGATCACTCCTACAGCTACGCCGACACGCTTCACATCGGCAGGCTCGCACTCGAGAACCTTCATCGCTTCATCCCGCCCTGCACGATGATCGTCATCCTCTGGAAGTACCTCGTCGAGGGGCCCGTCCGCGTCGTGCCGCCCGACCCCTGGGCCGGAGGGCCGCCCGACCCCGGTGATCCCCTCATCGATCCCGCGCCGATCGTCGAAGCGGCCATCGGCGGCGCCGTCATCGGCCTCGAACGCGAGCGCGCCCGAATCGACAAGCTCGAGCCGCAGGAAGCGGCCGCAGAAGTAATGCGTGGGACCCACGCCGGGGTTCGCCACGGGCTGCGACAACTCGGCGACGACATGGCCCGTTACGCCGAGGGTCTTGCCAAGGTCGCCGCAGACTGGACGAGCGACGAGCTGCGCTAGGCGCCTCTCTCGAAATGGGCGGTGCAGGGCTCGTGCACCGACCCGTCGATCGCGCTCTACGGCGGTTGATTGATCTCCGCGCAGGTGCGTCGCTCGGAGCAACAACGATTTCTGGGGCGGGGTCGAGCGACGCTTCGACGCTCAGGAGATGTGATTCGCGCAAGTTCCCGCCGCCGCGCGGGTCTACCTCCACGTGGCAGGCAACCAGGCATTTCTTTGCGTCGGCTGTAGCAAGGTGTACGTGCACCACGGCCGCTGGGACCTGCCTCGTTGCCCGCATTGCGGCGCGAGGAGCAGCCTCTTCCCGGAGTGGTTCGAGCGGCGCCGCCGTTGCTCGATGCGCTGACTCATACTTCGTAGGTGGGCCCGGCTCACCACGGCCATCATCACGCGCGCCTCGACGCCGACCGCCGCGCGCTTCTCGCTGCGCTTGGCGTCGTGGTCGTCGTAATGGTCGCGGAGATCGCGGCCGGCATCGTCGCGCACTCGCTCGCGCTCCTGGCCGACGCCGGCCACATGATCACCGACGCCGCCGCGCTGCTCTTCGCGCTCATCGCCGCCCGGATGGCGGCACGGCCCGCCGGCGGACGGTGGACGTTCGGATACTCGAGGCTCGAGATCCTGTCGGCGCAGGTGAACGGCATCGCTCTCGCGCTCGTCGCCGCCTGGATCGTCTACGCGGCGATCGAGCGGCTCGTCGCACCACATGAAGTGCGCGGCGGCCTGGATCTCGTCGTCGCGATCGGCGGCGCGGCGGCGAGCATCGCCGGGACTGCAATGCTCGCGCGCGGGAGCCGCGAGAGCCTCAACGTGCGCGGTGCGTTTCTCCATCTTGCGACGGACGTCGCGGCGTTCACCGCGGCCGCGATCGCCGGCGCGCTCGTGCTGCTGACCGGGTGGGACCGTTTCGATCCGCTCGCGAGCCTCGTCGTCGCAGCCCTCATGCTCACATCGAGCTGGCGGCTGCTCCGCGAGTCGACTGCGATCTTCATGGAGACGTCCGGCGATATCGATCCGGCCGACGTCGAGCGCGCGCTGGCGGCCGAGCCGGACGTCGTCAGCGTCCATGATCTGCACGTGTGGACGGTCACGAGCGGCTTTCCTGCAATTTCGGCGCACGTGCTCGTCGCTCACGGCGCGGACTGCCACGCCGCCCGGGCTCGGCTGGAGCGGCTCCTCGCAGCGCAGTTCGGCCTCGCGCATTCGACGCTGCAGGTCGAGCACGCGCCTCCCGGCCTCCTGCGCGGTGAACTGCCGATGGTGCGCGGTTGCCCGCCGAGCGGACCGCATCGAAAGTCCGATCGAGGGTCACGAGCTGGACGTCACCGACGTCCAGAGCTGCGAGCGGTTCGTCGCTGCCGCGGTAGGAGACGGCCTCGACCTCCTCGTCAACGGGGCCGGCCTCGCACTCGGGCGCGAGCCATTCGACCAGAGCAACGAGGACGACGAACGAACGGTGCTCGAGACGAACGTCAACGGCCTGATCCGGATGACGCGGCTGTGCCTCCCTCACCTGCGCGACGGCGGTCACATCGTCAACATCGGCTCGGTCGCGGGGCGCCAGGCGTATCCGAACGGCTCCCTTTACGTCACGTCGAAGTTCGCCGTCCGCGGCTTCACCTACGCACTCCGTGAGGATCTGCTCGGGCGGCCGATCCGGATCACGACCGTCGATCCGGGACTCGTCGAGACCGACTTCTCGCGCGTCCGCTTCCGCGGCGACGGGGAGCAGGCGCGCGCGGTCTACGAAGGCGTCGAGGCGATGCGCCCGCAGGACATCGCCGAATGCGTGCTCTTCGCGGTCACGCGGCCGCCGCACGTCAACGTCGACGAGCTCGTCGTCAAGGCGCTCGCGCAATCGTCCGGCGGGCGCATCCTCCGTAGCTGATGCCGGATCGCCTGCGCATCCTCGAAGGCTCGACCTTCTGCATCTGCGACGAGCTCGGCGTTCTCGGGCGCGACGTGGAAGGCCTGTACACCGAGGACACGAGGTTCCTGTCGATGCTGAAGCTGACCGTGAACGGCAAGCGTCCGCTGCTGCTCTCTTCCGACCGGATCGAGTACTTCTCCGCGGCGTTCTTCATGCGGAACCCGCTGTCGGAAGGTCTGCCGCAGGACGCGTTGTCGATCCGCCGGGAGCGGTTCGTCGGGGACGGGATGCAGGACGCGATCGCGGTCGTGAACGAGAGCATGGAACCGGTCGAGTTCGACCTGGGGATCGAGCTCGGCTCCGACTTCGCGGACATCTTCGCCGTGAAGGATCACGACTTCGCGCTCGGGGACCCGCTGCGCGC
>VAXB01000126.1:0-1732 GCA_005883995.1 Actinomycetota bacterium | reverse complement strand
AGCGGTGGGATTTGCAGATCGACGTCTTCCCGCTGCCCGACGGCGAGCAGGTGACGCCCCGCTTCGCGGAGCGGCGCTTCGGCGAAGAGGTCGGTCGCGTCCGTGACTCGCTTTCGGCCTGGCAGCTGCGCGTGCCGCAGCTGCGAGCGTCGTGGGACGTGCTGGGCCACGCTTTCGACCGATCGGTCGCCGACCTCGCGTCGTTGCGGATGCGGTCGGACAATTCGCGGATCGGGAAGCTTCCAGGTGCCGGGGTCCCCTGGTTCATGAGCGTCTTCGGACGCGACACGATCATCACGTGCCTGCAGACGTTGCTGTTCGGGCCGGAGCTCGCGCGGACGGCGCTCGAGGTGCTCGCGGAGATGCAGGCGCACGAGGACAACGCGTCGATCGACGCCGAGCCCGGGAAGATCGTCCACGAGGTGCGCCACGGAAAGGCGGCCCTGCGCTGGCACGAGCGCTACTACGGAACGGTCGATGCGACGCCCCTGTACCTGATCCTGCTGTCGGAGGTGTGGCGGTGGACGGACGATGCCGCGCTCGTCCGCGACCTGAAGGACCCGGCGCTCGCCGCACTTGAATGGATCAACAGGTACGGCGACCGCGACGGCGACGGATTCGTCGAATACGAGAAGCGGTCGGCGCACGGTCTCGACAACCAGTCGTGGAAAGACTCTGGCGATTCGCAACGGTTCCGCGACGGCTCGTTCGCGCATCCGCCGATCGCGCCGTGCGAAGTGCAGGGCTACGTCTACGACGCGAAGCGGCGCATGGCGGACATGGCGCGCGAGGTCTGGCGCGATCGTGAGCTCGCGGCGCGCCTCGACCAGGACGCAAACGAGTTGCGCGACCGCTTCGACGCCGCGTACTGGATCGATGACGGCGCCTACTACGCGCTCGCGCTCGACGGGGAGAAGCGCCGCGTCGACGCACTCTGCTCGAACATCGGCCACTTGCTCTGGAGCGGGATCGTCCCGCCGCACCGGGTCGACGCGATCGTCGACCGGTTGATGGGGGACGACCTCTGGTCCGGCTGGGGCGTCCGCACGATGTCGACGGCGGACGCCGCCTACAACCCGCTTGCGTACCACAACGGGACCGTTTGGCCTCACGACAATTCGCTGATCGCAGCAGGGCTCGGGCGGTACGCGCGGTGGCCGGAGGCGCAGCGGATCGTGCAGCGGATGCTCACTGCAGCGTCGCACTTCGAATTCCAGCTGCCCGAGGTCTTCGCGGGCATGCGCCGGTCCGAAACGCCGTTCCCGATCGCGTATCCGACCGCCGCGCGGCCGCAGGCATGGGCTGCCGGCACCCCGGTGCTATTGCTCCAGGTGCTGCTCGGCCTGCAGCCCGACCGGCGACGGCATGCGCTCGAGACGCTCGCGCCGATCGAGTTGCCCTCATGGGCCGGCTCGATCCGGCTTTCCGGTGTCCGCGCGTTCGACCGCGTGTGGGACGTGCGGCTTTCGGAAGGGCGCGTCAAGGTGGACGAGGCGTAGCCGCCCGTGCGGATCGCGATCCTCGCGCCGCCGTGGTTCCCCGTTCCGCCGTCGGGCTACGGCGGGATCGAATGGGTCGTCGCGATCCTCGCAGACGCACTGGCGGACGCCGGCCACGACGTGACGCTGTTCGCGTCGGGTGACTCGCGCACGCGCGCGAAGCTGTCGGCGGTGTACGCCGAGGCGCCGCGGCGGATGATCGGGCGTTCGCAGCCCGAGCTCCACCACGTGCT
>VAXB01000125.1 GCA_005883995.1 Actinomycetota bacterium | reverse complement strand
CTCGAGCTCCTCGTAGCCGGAACGCGCGTCCTCGTGACGCCGGACCTCGTCGGCGCGACCGCGGCGGTTCCGAAGGCGGTGGAGAAGGCGCAGGCGGCGACCGTGCCGACGGACTTGCCGCTGCCAGTGGCGGTCAACCGTTCGGTCACAGCATCCTTCGTGGCGAAGCTGGCGAAGCGGTTTGACCGCGGCGCCGTCGACTCGTCCCTGTTGCTGCGGCTGGGCAGGCCGTTCCTGACGAAGGAGCGCGCCGGTCGGAAACTCGACCAGTCGGCGTCGGTCAGGCTGATCGCTAAGAGTGTCGTATCGACGTCCCGCGCCTCTGTCACGTTGCCCGTGCGAGCGCTACGCGCGGCGGTCACACGGGCGAGCTTCGGGCCGGTGATCGTGATTCACCGCGCACTCAACCGCCTCTACCTGTACCGCGGGATGCGGTTCTGGCGCGTCTTCTCGGTGGCGACCGGCCAGACGCAGTACCCGACGCCGCTCGGCCGCTTCCGGATCGTCGTCAAGTGGAAGAACCCGTGGTGGTATCCGCCGGCATCGCCGTGGGCGCAGGGAGAGAGCCCGATCCCGCCCGGGCCGAACAACCCGCTCGGCACGCGGTGGATGGGGTTGTCGGCCCCCGGCGTCGGGATCCACGGCACGCCGTCGGACGGGTCGATCGGGTACTCCCTCTCGCACGGCTGCATCCGGATGCACATTCCGGAAGCCGAGTGGCTGTTCAACCACGTCGCGCTGGGAACCACGGTCTTCATCGTCCCGCACTGATGTCTCAGAGGTTGCGGTGGGGGGCGCAGGCGTTCGCGGTCGCGCTGGTCCTCGCGCTGCTCGCGCTGCTCGTCTGGCGCGTCGCGCACGGGAACGGGCAGGGCGTGTCGCAGGCGCTCGCCGCCGGTAAGCGGCCGTCGGCCCCGAACTTCACGCTCCCGCGGCTTGCAGGCGCCGGCAAGGTCGAACTCGCGTCCCTGAGAGGCAAGCCGGTCGTGCTGGACTTCTGGGCGTCGTGGTGCGTCCCATGCATCAACGAATCGCAACGCCTGCAGGCGCGCTACGCCCGCTACCGCGATCGCGTCGCCTTCCTCGGCGTCGACACGAAGGACTACGCGCCGGACGCACGTCGCTGGCTCGCGCAGCACCACATCACGTATCCGAGCGTGCACGACGGGAGCGGCGGCGTCCTGTCGCGGTGGGGCGGCCTGCCGATTCCAAAGGAATTCTTCATCAAGCGGGATGGCAAGGTCGCGTGCGAGCTGATCGTCGAGGAAGACCTCGACCGGTGTCTGCGCGAGATCGCCTCATGACCCGCTTCGTCGCGATCGCGGTCGCAGCCCTCGTCCTCGCGCCGGCCGCTGCTGCGTGCAGGACGCATCCGTCGCAGGCGCAGCTCGAGGGGCAGGTGATGTGCCCGGTGTGCGGAACGACGCTCGATCAATCCGAGTCGCCGGCCGCGCAGCAGATCAAGAACGTGATCAGGCAGCGCATCGCCGCGGGCGACACCGACTGCCAGATCAAGGACCGCCTCGTGGCGAGCTACGGCGAGTCGATCCTGGCGGCGCCGCGTAGACGAGGGTTCGGGCTGCTCGCGTGGTGGGTCCCGATCGGGGGCATCGTCGCCGCGGCGGTCGTCGTCGGGCTCGCTGCGTGGCGATGGTCGCGGCGGCGCGACGACGAGCCGGCCGTCGAACCCACGACGAACGGCCGCGGCGCGGCGGATCCGCTGCTCGACCGTCGCGTCGACGAAGAGCTCGCCCGGTACGACGGCTGATGCTCGCGGCGAAGATCCCCGTCGCGTTCGCCGCGGGCCTGCTCTCGGTGATTACGCCGTGCGTGCTGCCGCTCGTGCCGGGCTACCTGTCGGCGATCTCGGCGGTCGACCCGAGTCGGCTCGCGGAACCGCGTCCTGCGCGCCGGGTCGTGCTTGCGAGCCTGCCGTTCATCCTCGGGTTCACCGTCGTCTTCGTCCTGTTGGGCGCGGCGGCCGCCGCGATCGGCGGCGTCGTCAACCCCGATCGTCAGCTCGAGATCGCGGGCTTCGTGCTCGTCGTCCTCGGCCTCGTGTTCATGGGCCTGCTGCCTTGGCCGGAGCGCATCGTCGCTCCGGGTCTGCTGACCAGTTCGCGACGGACCGGGTCGAGCGTCCTGCTCGGAGGGGCGTTCGCGGTCTGCGCGGCGCCGTGCATCGGCACCGTGCTCGCCGGCATCCTGGTCCTCGCGGCGAATGCGCACACGGTCGTGCGCGGATCGATCCTGCTCGTCGCGTACTCGGCCGGCCTCGGTTTCGCATTCCTGCTCGCCGGCATTGCGTTCGCCCGCGCGATGTCGGTGTTCCGCTGGTTGCGCGACCACTATGTCGCGATCCAGCGCGTCAGCGGAGTGATGCTCGTCGCACTCGGTCTGCTGCTGTTCTTCCACCGGGACTGGTGGCTTCGCGTTGGCCTCAACCACGCGCTGCACGTGGTCGGGCTCGGCGGGCTCTAGATTCGCGGCGAGGGAAGGTCGAGCGACGCGCGCTCCTGCAGCTCACGGAGCTGTGCGAGCAGCGGTTCGAGCGCCAGGCCGCGGTGCGTCGGGGCGTAGGGCGACAGACGACGGTGCGCTTTCTCGAGCTGCCGGTTCATCCCGATTCGTCGCCCGCGGCCTGCCTGGTACCACGCGACCGCGACGTGCACGAGGCCCTGCAGAAAGTCGCGTTCTTCGGGCGGCGCGGCCCGCCAGGCGTCCTCGAGCTGCTCGTGCGCGGCGAAGTACTCGCCGCGGCGGATCAGCTCGACGCCGCCTTCAAATCCTGACGCGGATTTCTCCGTCCTCGACCTGGACGTCGTACGTGCGCAGCTTGATCGCGAGGTCGAAGTCGTTCTCCCCGGTCCGGACGTCGTATTGCCACCCGTGCCAGGGGCACGTCAGGAGGCAGCCTTCGAGGTGGCCCTCGCCGAGCGGCCCCTTCAGGTGGATACATGCGTGCTGCGTCGCGTAGAACCCTGCGTCGCAATGCGCAAGCGCGATCTCCTCGTCGCCTGCCCGAACGGTCCTGACGCTCCCCTGTGGAACGTCCTCGACGCGAGCGACGGTCACGAACATCCCGTCCGACATTCGCGGCGACACTAGCAATCCGCCTTGAACAGACGCTGTGAGCAGCGCTACCCTCCGCGCGTGGCCACGATCCTGTTGTGCGGGGTCGACACCTTCTTCCGCGCAAAGTTGGAAGCCCTCCTGGCGGGTCATCACCTCGTCACGTCGGACAGCGTCGACTGGCCGGACCTCGTCATCGCCGACATCTCGAGGGTCGATCCCGAGGAGGTCAGCGACACCTACCCGGACGTGCCGATTCTCGGGTTCGGCGGTCATACGGATACGTCGGGCCTGCGCCGCGCGCATGCCGCCGGCTTCGATCAGGTGATCGTGAAGAACGCCCTCCAGGAGCGCGCCGCCCAGATCGTCGAGGAGCTGACGGCGACCAGCTGACCACCGCCCCGGCGGTGCGCTCCTCGGCTCTGGCTGCGGTGTTGTCCGTTTCGCGGCGCGCCGCCCACCACGATTCCGACACGAAGTTGGCACAGGAAAAGACATGTCCGGGGTCAGACCCGGGCCGTGCCCGTTGTTGGCATGGCGCGGCGGGCCTCGACTGCGTCAGAGGGGGGCTTCGACGGGCTGCCCGGCCGGTGTGATGTGTCGTTCGGAGCCGATTCGCCTTTGAGTAAAGTAGCCCGCTCCGATGACCTACATCATCGCCGAGCCCTGCATCGACATCAAAGATCGATCGTGCGTCGACGTCTGCCCGGTCGACTGCATCCACGAGGCCGACCGCATCCTCGTCATCGATCCCGAGGAGTGCATCGACTGCGGGGCGTGCGAACCGGAGTGCCCTGTCGAGGCGATTTTCCCCGAGGATGCGCTGCCCGATAAATGGAACGCGTTCGTCGAGATCAACTACGCCTACGACAAGGGATTCGACGTCATCAACCAGCTTACGAACGCCTACGCGACCGAGCACAACGTCCAGAACCCACCGCTGGAATAACTCCTGCCCGACGGGGAATACCCCTGACGTCGTCCAGACGAAAGGGGTTTGAGCGATGCCGAAGGCATGGAGCGCGAAGCGCGAGCGCCAGTACGAGCACGTCAAGGAATCCGAGAAGAAGCAAGGGCGATCGACGGATCGAGCGAAGGAGATCGCCGCTCGTACTGTGAACAAGCAGCGCGCGGAGTCCGGCGAGACGAAGTCGTCGAAGAAGAAGTCGTGACGTAGGGGGCACGGCGGCCGCTATCGTGGCCGCCGTGAACCCGAAAACGCTCGACCACGTCGCCTACTGGGTCGCAGATCGCGAACCGATCGTCGACCTGGCGACCTCGAAGTTGGGCATGCACGTGATCGACCGGCAGGACGCATTCACGCTGATCGGCTCCGATGCCCGTCGCGGGAAGCTGACGCTCTTCGACGCCAAAGGCCCGCGCGAACGCGGTGCGATCAAGCACGTCGCGCTGCGCGTCACCGACCTTCCGCAGGACGGTCAGACGGAGTTCGAGGCCGGTGAGGGGCTTCGGATCAAGCTCGTCGAAGCGCCCACCGACGTCGACTACGACCTCGACCACGTCGCGCTGTATACGCGCGATCCTGCGGGGACGGCGGAGGAGTGGAAGACACTGGGCTTCAACGCAGCCGATCCGAGCAACGCCGGCGATCCGCGTGTCGAGGTCGGAGGCGCGTACGTGGAGTTCCACGACGGTGATCCCGGCGACTCGGACAATCCGCTCCTGAACCACGTCGCCGTTCTCGTCGACTCCGCCGACGATCACACGGCGGAGGCCGAGCAGCGAGGAATCGTCGACCGCGTCGTCGACGCCGCGAACACGAAGGCCGTGTTCGTCTGGGGCCCGGACCGGGTCCGGATCGAGTACGTCGAGCACAAGCCCGAGTTCTCATTGACCTGACGATCGCCGGCGCCGGCATGGCCGGCCTGGTCGCGGCGGCACGCGCACGCGAGCTCGGGCTCGACGTTGCCGTGCACGAGAAGGGGACGCGGGTCGGCGGCTCGATGCTGCTCTCGAGTTGCGTGATCTGGCGGCATCGAGAGTGGGACGACTTCCGTGGCGAATGCCCGACGGGCGACGCGCGGCTCCAGCGGGTCGTCTGGGAGCGGCTCGACGACGCAATCGCGTGGCTGGAATCGCTCGGGGCGCCCGTCGTCTGGGACGAGACCGGCAATCCGCGGACGGCCGGTAAGCGCTTCGACCCACGCGGGCTGGCGTCCGTCCTCGCCGACGCGGCCGGGGACATCACCATGTCGAGCGACGGAACCGACGGCGAAGGCGCGACGATCCTCTGCACCGGCGGCTTCCAGGGGGATGCGGATCTCGTCGCCGAGCACATCGCTCCCGCCGCGCCGCTGCGATTGCGCGCGAACCCATGGAGCCGCGGCGACGGTCTCCGCCGCGGTCTACGCGACGGCGCCGGCGCGTCGCCCGGACTGCACGAGTTCTACGGCCGCAACATGCCCGACGCGGATTTTCGCGACGACGAGTTCGTCTCCGGCGCACAGCTGTACGGGCGCTTCGCGCGCGTCTTCAACGAGCGCGGCGACGAGTTCTTCGAAGGCGAAGTCTCTTGGTCGGAGAACGACCTCGTCCAGGCGACGGCGCACCAGCCCAACGCGCGCGCGTGGTACGTCCTCGACGACGCCGCGCTGGATCACCGCGTCCGGGAGCGCACCGTCGCGGACATGGTCGCCGCCGCGTCAACGGCTGTCGACCCCGCCCGGCTCCCGTTCGCCGCTCCACCCGGTGCTCGCGTCGCCGTCCGTGTCTCGCCGGGGATCACGCACACGATCGGCGGCATCCACGTCGACGAGCGGGCGCGGGTCTTGCGTCCCGACGGTTCGCCGGTCGAGGGTCTGTACGCGGCAGGCGCCGACGCCGGCGGCATCGCCGCGGGTGGCTATGCGAGCGGCCTCGCCGCCGCGCTCGTGCTCGGGCTCGTCGCGGCCGAGACAGCTTCGGGCGCGATCTAAAAAGAGGAAGGAATGCGCCGCTCGGCGCGAAAGCTTGATCTCCCGTTGGCTGTGTCTTGGAGGTCGAAGTGAACAGCATGTTCCAGAGGTACGCCGCCGCCGTCATCGGCTTCGGCTTCGTTGCGGTGTCGTTGTCGCTCGGCGTCGGCTCGGCGGTCGCGTGCCTGCTCTCGGCGGGCGTGTGCTACGCCGCGGTGGCGCTGGCTCAGCGGAAGCGGGTGGACAGGTTCACGGTCGACTTCATGGAGAAGTCGCGCGGCCGGGCTGACCGCGGTCAGCGCCGCGCGGATTCGCGTCGGGCCGGGCGCGGCGCGTACGACTACGCCTGAAACGAGCCTCAGCCGCTGGTGCGGCCGTGAATCAACTCGAGTAGCCGCGAAGGATTACGCGCAGTCTCGCGCCGCAGCAACTCGTCGACCTGCGCGCCGACGAGGAAGATCGCCGACGACACGAACACGTACCACGAGAGGAAGAGCAGGACGGTGAGGCTCCCCGTCGCGCTCTTGAAGTCCGCGACGTTCTGGACCCACAGCTTGAAGAGCAGCGAGGCGACGATCCAGACCGCGATCACGAGGATCGAGCCGACGCTCGCCCATCGCTTCTCGGGCCGCTCCGCCGGCGCGAAGCGCATCACGATCGCGACCACGAACATGAGCAGGAGCGCGCCGACGAGCCAGCGGCCAACGCCGAGGACGAAGTGCGTCACGTCGCCGCGGGCCCGCGGCGCGGCGCTGAGAATCAGGATGCTCCCGACGAGGCACACCCCGCTGACGACGGCGAGCACGAGCGCAGTCAGCGCGCGACGTACGAATGACCGCTTCTCCTCGACTTCGTGAATCCGGTTGAGCGCCTCCATGATTGCGGCGAGCGCGAGCGTGAGATCCCAGATCACGAGGGCGGAGGCGAACAGGATCAACGGCGCGGTCCCGCTGTGGAGAATCTTCTCCGCCGAGTAGTCGATCGCGTGGAACACAGGCGGCGTCACGTGCGGCCGAATCTCCGGCGCAATGCTCTTCCGCCAGGTCGATCTGAGGCCGAACGCGCCTAGCAGGCCGAGCGCCAGCAGCACGAGTGGGATGACGGCTATCAGAGCACGGAAGCCGAGCGACGTGGCGTAGATGAACAGGCGATGTTCGCTGAACTCGTGGGCGAGCTCGCGGACGAACGAGCGGTGGGTTCGCCGCCGGCGGGGCATGTGCTCCGCGTTCCCGCTCGGCTCCGAAATCAGACGTGGGCAGTCGTGCCGCTGAGGCCGAGGGCTCGGCCTCCTAATACTGGGGGAGCGCCTGTCGGCGCTCCCCTGGTCGTCCCCCGATGCGGGTCGGTTACTTCAGGCCGAGGTTGACGCACTGCGTCTGGCCGTCGTCGAACTTGGCGCAGATCCGGTAGAGGCTGCCCGCGTCCTTCGGCGACTGCCAGTTGTAGATGTACTGCGAGCCGTCCCAGCGGAACGTCTGGCCGCTCGTCGGCGGATCGGTGTAAACCTGCTCGTCCACGGTCTGGCTCATCGTCCCGATCTTGACGGGCGTGACCCACAGCGGGACGCTCGCCGCCTGGACGACGTTGCCATTCGCGTCCTTCAGCTGGAACTTGACCGGCACGGTGCTGCCCGCCTTGAACACGCTCATCGTCGCCTGCGTGTGCGCCGTGTCGTTGATCGGCTGGAGGAACCCGTCCCAGCGGTACGAGATCGTGAGCGTGCCGGGGTTGATGGTCACGGTGTAGTTCGGCAGTTTCCCGTCCGGGTCGACGAGCGTCGCGTTGATCGGGTACGTCCCGGCCGGGCTCGTCTGTGTTGCGCTCGTGGAGTAGGTCGCCGAGATGTTGTCCGAGAACCTGATCCCGGTGATCGTCCCGGTGAACGCCGGGTTCGGCGCGTTCAGGAGCTTCGACGCGTTCGCGCCGTTCACGGTCAACGGCGCCTTCGTGATCGTCAGGTTCGCCGGGACGTAGGTGATGTTGTAGTTGCCGCCCGCCGTCAGCGTGCCTTGCGTGATCGCGTACGGCGATCCCGCGACCGTCTCGCCGCCGGCGCGCGTCAGCGAACCGCTGTAAGCGTCGCCGGAGACGAGTGAGCCGCTCGTCGTCTTGTACGTCAGGGCCGGATCTGCGTTGCCGTACACCTTCGTCTGCGGGTCGGCCGTGACGGCGATCGGGCTTCGCACCGACGTAGGTGAGGTTGTAGTCCCCGGTGAGGTGGAGCGTGCCCTGGGCGATGTCGTACGAGCCGACGTTGTCGCCTGCGGTGCGGGAGAGCGCGCCGCCGAAGGCGTCATTGAAGGCGAGCGAGCCTGCCGTGACCTTGTAGGTCAGGGCCGGATCCGCGTTGCCGTAGACCTTGGTCTGCGGGTCGGCCGTCACTGTGATCGCCCGTGCCGTGACCGTCAGCGTGCCCCCGTTGAACCCGAGCGCGTAGTTGCTCGAAAGCGCCAGCGTTCCCTGATTGATGTTGTAGGTGCCGATGCTCTCACCAGGATCACGCGTCAGCGAGCCGGCGAAGGTGTCGCCGTTGACGAGCGAGCCGGAGGTGATCTTGTAGGTCAGCGCCGGGTCTGCGTTGCCGTAGACCTTCGTCTGCGGGTCGGCCGTGATGGTGATCGCGCGCTGGGTGATCGTCAGCTTCGCACCGACGTACGTGAGCTTGTAGTTGCTCGAAAGTGCGACGGTGCCCTGGGAGATGTTGTACTGGCCGACGCTCTGGCCGGCGTCACGGGCGAGCGAGCCGGTGACGGCGTCGCTGTAGGCGA
>VAXB01000124.1 GCA_005883995.1 Actinomycetota bacterium | reverse complement strand
TGAGGAGCCGCCAGTTCCCAGCCAGGGCGACCTCCGCCGCTGCGACGACGCGGTCCTCGTCATGCGGCGTGGCCGCTGATTTCAGCACGGCGCGCGATTGTTCGGCATGGTCGTGGTCTCGCTCGGCGTGGAGCTCGAAATACGCGGTCGCCGGGCTCTCCGGCTGGAAGCCGTAGTGCGTCACCAGCCCCGCAAGCTTCGTCTTCGAGATCTCCGGCTGGCCTGCCTCGACGGCGTAGAGCACTGCGCGTGCCGTGAGCGCGTCGTTCGCGTGCCACGCGGCGTTGCACGCACGTGTCTCGCGCGTCGGCTCGCGGTCGGTCGGCGCGGCGAGCGCTGCGGCGAAGTCGTCCCACAACGCAATATGAGCGGCTTCCTCTCTCGCGTGCTCGGCATCGCCGGCTGTCGCGGCCGCGTCTGCGAGTGCAACGACGGCGTGGCGATACTCGCTTGCATAGATCGAGAGCTCCGAGCGCTCGAGCTCGCCACGCTCCCAGCGGATGTAGAACGGGTGGGCGAGGACGTTCCACCGTGCGCGGGTTACGTCGAGCCGCTCGATCAGCTTCATGCCTGCTCCTTCGTCGATGCGACCCCGCGCGACGATCCTACGTGAGTCGTTCGATCACAGCGACGGCGCGCGCGAGCGCTTGTTCGTCGAACAGATACGGCGTCGCATTCGCGAGCTGGTGCGTCGGTCCGTCGAGATCGTCCGACTCGTCTGCGGCGTTGATCGCATACCGCAGCGGGATCTCGTGTGTGACGACGAGGATGCACTGCTCGGGGCGTGCGAGCAGCTTCCTGTACGCACGCGCATAGCGGCGGGCGGCGTCGTCCAGCGACTCGCCGCCCGGAAATGCGTCCGAGCGCACGTGCTCGCGCTTCCAGGCGCGATAGTCATCGAGGGTGCATCCCTCGAGCCGGCCGACGTCGATGTCGTCCAGCAGCGGTTCGGTCTCCCAGGAAATCGACCGAGCCTCGAGTGCGAGCTCGGCCGTCTCGTGCGTCCGGCCGAACCGCGAACACACGCAGACGTCGATCGACATGTGTGCGATCTGCCGGCCGAGCAGTCGAGCCTCGTCACGTCCGGTGTCCGTCAGCGCTACGGCGACCGTGGGATCGCCGTTGACGCGGTTCTGCTCGTTCAACGCCGATTCGCCGTGCCGGGCGATCACGAACAGCCGCATCCGCCGCAGGCTATCGGCCGTCCCGCGAACGGTTCGTCACCAGGGGATTCGGCCGCCGGCCGACGATGGCCGGTAGCGCTTTGGTCTAATGGCGCGATGGCACCCGTCGTCGAGGAACTGCCCGACAACAAGGTCCGGCTCACGGTCGACGTCCCGCGCGAGGACGTCCACCACGCGGTCGAGCACGCCGCGTCTGACCTCGCGGCGAGCGTGAAGATCCCGGGCTTTCGCAAAGGCAAGGTGCCGATGCCCGTTCTCGTCTCGCGCATCGGGAAGGAGCGCCTGTACAACGAGGCGATCGAGAGCCACATCGGCGGTTGGTACGGAAACGCCGTTGCGCGCACCGGGATTCGCCCGGCCGACCGGCCCGAGCTCGACTACGAGCTCCCGGCATCCGACGCCGAGGACTGGCGGTTCACGGCGACCGTCGCGGTCCTGCCGAAGCCGAAGCTGCCGGATTGGTCTCAGCTCGAGGTGCCGACAGCGGAGGCAGCCGTTCCGCAGGAGCTCGTGGACGCCGAGCTCGACGTCGTGCGCGGAAGCGTCGCCGAGCTCTCGCCGGCCGACCGTCCTGCGCAGCCGGGCGACACCGTCGTCGTCGATCTCGTCCGCGAGGACGGCCAGGGCCAGCATGACTATGTCGTCGAGCTCGGCTCCGGGCGCCTCGTCCCCGAGCTGGAGGAGCAGCTCGTCGGGATGGCGCCGGGCGAGACGCGCGAAGTGAGGTTCGAGGTCGGCGACGACCAGCTCTCCGTCGTGACGGCGATCGTCAAGGACGTCCAGGAGAAGGTCCTTCCGCCGCTCGACGACGAGCTCGCGCGCGCAGCGTCCGAGTTCGACACCCTCGACGAGCTGCGTACAGACGTCGAGCAACGACTGGGCGAGCAAGTCGAGGCGCAGGTCGACGAAGCCTTCCGGCGCGCCACCCTCGACGCCGTCGTCGACGCGGCAGGGCTCGACCCGTCGGGGCCGCTCGTCGACGGGCGCACGCGCACGTTGCTACGCGAGATGGACGAGATGATGCGCAGCCGCGGCGCGAGCCTCGACACCTACCTCCAGGTCACCGGCGGGTCGGCCGAGGATCTCGTCGGCCGGCTGCACGCAGAGGCGAAGCGATCGGTTGCCGGCGAGCTCGTGCTCGAGGCCGCCGCGGACGAGCTCGGGATCGAGGTCTCGGACGAGGAGGTCGAGGCAGCGGTTCACGACCGCTTCGTCGATGCGGACCGTGTGATCGAGCAGCTTCGGGCGGGCGGCGCGTTCGATCAGGAGCGGCAGAGCATCAGGATGGCGCGCGCGCTCGACCGGATCGCGGGCGAGGTAAAGAAGATTCCGCTCGAGCAGGCGCAGGCGCGCGAAGCGATCTGGACGCCTGACAAGGAAAAGCCTTCGACGGAGACGAAACTGTGGACCCCCGGCAGCAAGGAGCCTGCATGACCCCTGAGAACCTCGTGATTCCGTCCGTCATCGAGCAGACCTCGCGTGGCGAGCGGTTCTTCGACATCTACTCGCGTCTGCTCAACGAGCGGATCATCTTCCTCGGGACGCCGATCGACGACCAGGTCGCGAACCTGATCATCGCGCAGCTGATCCACCTCGAGTCCGAAGATCCGGACAAGGACATCTCGATCTACGTCAACTCGCCGGGCGGCCAGGTCTATTCGGGCCTCGCGATCTACGACACGATGCAGTTCATCCGCCCCGACATCCAGACGATCTGCGTCGGGATCGCGATGTCGATGGGCGCCGTGATCCTTTCCGGCGGCGCGGAAGGGAAGCGGCTCGCGCTGCCGAACGCCAAGATCCTGATCCATCAGGTCTCCGGAGGCTTCCAGGGGCAGGCGACGGACATCGAGATCCAGGCGCGCGAGACGATCGCACTCAAGCGCCGGCTCGAGGAGATCCTCTCCCTGCACACCGGGCGGCCACAGGAGCAGGTTGCAAAGGACATGGAACGCGATTACTTCATGACCTCGCAAGAAGCGCTGGACTACGGCATCATCGACAACGTCATCGCGCACCGGTAGACGGCCGGGGCCTGGTGAATTAAAAGGAGAGGCGTGGCCCGAGCATCCGACGGCAACGAGCAGCTGCTCTGCAGCTTTTGCGGCAAGAGCCAGCGCCAGGTCAAGAAGCTGATCGCCGGGCCGGGCGTCTACATCTGCGACGAGTGCATCGACCTCTGTAACGAGATCATCGACGAGGAGCTCACCGCTCCGGCCCAGCTCGATCTCGACAACCTCCCTCGTCCGAGGGACATCTACAGCGTCCTGAACGACTACGTCGTCTCGCAGGAAGAGGCGAAACGGACGCTCGCGGTCGCGGTCTACAACCACTACAAGCGCGTCCAGATGGGCACCGAGGACGGCGACGTCGAGCTGCAGAAATCGAACATCCTGCTGCTCGGTCCCACCGGCTGTGGCAAGACGCTGCTCGCGCAGACGCTCGCGCGGATCCTCAACGTCCCGTTCGCGATCGCGGACGCGACTGCTCTGACCGAGGCCGGCTACGTCGGCGAGGACGTCGAGAACATCCTCCTCAAGCTGATCCAGGCCGCCGACTTCGACATCAAGAAGGCGGAGACCGGGATCATCTACATCGACGAGGTCGACAAGATCGCGCGCAAGGCGGACAACCCGTCGATCACGCGCGACGTCTCGGGCGAGGGCGTGCAGCAGGCGCTTCTGAAGATCCTGGAAGGGACGGTCGCGTCGGTGCCACCGCAGGGCGGCCGAAAGCATCCGCACCAGGAGTTCCTCTCGATCGACACGACGAACATCCTCTTCATCTGCGGCGGCGCGTTCGCCGGCCTCGACAAGATCATCGCGAAGCGGATCGGCAAGAACGCCGTCGGCTTCGGGGCTGAGGTTCGCTCGAAGCACTCGATCGAGGCGTCCGAGCTGCTCGCGGACGTCATGCCGGAGGACCTGCTCAACTTCGGCCTCATCCCCGAGTTCATCGGCCGACTGCCCGTCATCTCGGCCGTCCATCAACTCCAGCGTGAGGACCTCGTCCAGATCCTCACCGAGCCGAAGAACGCGCTCACCAAGCAGTACCAGCGCTTCTTCGGCTACGACAACATCGAGCTCGTCTTCACCGACGACGCGCTGTGGGAGATCGCCGACAAGGCGCTCGAGCGCGAGACCGGGGCCCGCGGGCTGCGGTCGATCATCGAGAACGCCCTGCTCGACGTGATGTTCGAGCTGCCGTCACGGCGCGACGTCTCCAAGTGCGTGATCACGAAGGAGACGATCGAGAAGCACCTGAAGCCGACGCTCGTCACGAGCGCCGAGGGTGTCGTGGACGACACCGAGCTCGCCGAAGAATCCGCATAGGGTCGCCGTCCTCTGGCTGTCGGCGGGGCGCGGCGACCTGCTCGGACTGGACTCTGGATCCAAAATCCTGACCGGTCGGACGGTTGAATCGGCGAATCGCGGGCGTATACCCTTCGCCGATGCTCGATTTGGGATCCGAAATCACACTGACTGACGTAGCGCGGCGGGACGAGAGCGAGCGGAGCAGCGGCTCCGTCGTCGTCCTGACGACAGCGGAGCTCGCGGAGTGCACCTGCCCCGAGTTCTGCGAGCGCGACCACGACGTCGACTAACGGGAGGTTCGATGACCGCCGATTCGAACGGCCGCCGGAACGGCGGCGGGGATGCGTTGCTGCACGAATGGGCGGCTGCGCCACGCTGGCGCGGGATCCGCCGGCCGTATGCCGCCGACGACGTCTACCGGCTCCGCGGCTCGGTGACGGTGGAGCACACGCTCGCGCGCCGCGGCGCCGACCGCCTGTGGAGCCTCCTGGGATCGGCCGGCCTCGAGGCGATCTACCTCTCGGGGTGGCAGGTCGCCGCGGACGCGAATCTCTCCGGCCACACGTACCCGGACCAGAGCCTCTATCCCGCCAACAGCGCGCCCGCGCTGGTCAAGCGCCTGAACAACGCGCTCCTGCGCGCCGATCAGATCGCGTGCGCGGAGAGACGCTCGGACCGCGACTGGCTGCTCCCGATCGTGGCCGACGCCGAGGCCGGATTCGGCGGGCCGCTCAGCGCCTACGAGTTGATGCGGGCGATGATCGAAGCCGGGGCGGCCGGCGTCCATTTCGAGGACCAGCTCGCGTCGGAGAAGAAGTGCGGCCATCTCGGCGGCAAGGTTCTCGTGCCGACGAGTCACTTCGTCCGCACACTCACGGCCGCACGGCTCGCTGCGGACGTCGCGGGGGTCCCGACTGTCCTGGTGGCGCGAACGGACGCGCTGAGCG
>VAXB01000123.1 GCA_005883995.1 Actinomycetota bacterium | reverse complement strand
CGCCGTCGCTGCCAGCACCGCTGAACGGGGCACGCGGAAGTGTGGCGCGGTCGGCCGGAGCCGAACGCCCGGCCAGGCGAGTGGCACGGCGGCGACGAGCAGCACGAAGGCCGGAAATGCCGGGAGCATCAGGCGCCAGAACGTCGCGTCCTCGACACGCGAATTCAGATACGTGCCTTTCAGGAGCAAGAAGGCGAAGAACCATGTTCCGACGAAGATGCCGCCGCGGCGCGAGCGCAGGGTGAGCGCGATGAGCCCCGCAACGACGACGAACTCGAGCAGCCGGTCGCTCCAGAAGAACTCGCGCAGCTGGATGAGGTTGTTTTGAAGCTGTGTCCACGAGTTGTCGCCCGTGTACTTGTGAAGTGGCCCGAAGACGCCGCCGGAGCCGAGCGCGACCCGTCGAGCCGGCTCGGCGCGCGAGAGGACAGGCAGGTGGCCGTAGCCGCGGACCTTCCAGAACGCGAGCAGGAGGAGCGGTGGCAATGCGCCGAGCGCCGCAGGCAGCAGGGCGCGCCGCTTGTAGATCGCGAACAGCAGCAGCGGCGCGATCACGAATGCGGTGTTCGACGGCTTGATCGCGAGCGAGTAGCCGACCGCGGCGCCCGCCGCCGCCGCCCACTGCCATCGTGGCTCGTCCAGCGCCCGCAGGCAGAGGTAGGCGCCGACGAGCAGCACGACCACCGACGGGAAGTCGGACATCGCGCCAAGGCCGAGCACCTGTGGCAGCGTCAGCTCCGTGTACTTCTGGTGGTAGCCGTTAAGCGTGTAGGCGATTCCTGCATACGGGAGCACGACCCAAAGCAGCGCCGCCCAGTAGCCGAAGATCCTCCCGCCGAGCCGACAGCCGATTCCATAGATCGCGAGCAGCGCGATCGGGAGGAGGACGATCGCGTTCAGCAGGACGATCGTCGGCAGTGCATTGACGAGGTTTGGTCCGGCGAACCAGGTGATCGGCGCGAGGATCGTCGCCCACCCGTAGCCGACGAAGGTCGGCGCGAGCTTGCCGTGCGCGAGCAGGTATGCGCTGCTGTAGTGCCAAAGCTGGTCGCCGCCCATGTAGTAGATCCACCCGTTGTGCCGGACGGTGACAGCGAGCGCGGCGAGCGCGGCCCACTGCAACGCAACGAGTGTCGACAGGACGTACAACGTCCGGACCGCGAGCAGGCGCTCGTGCGCGGTGTCGATCCAACCCGCCGCACGACGCAGCGCGGGCGCGCGAACCGCGTGCGAGCTCACGCGCGTGCGCCGGCGACCGCGTGATCGCGGTACCAGGCGATCGTGCGGGCGAGACCGTCGCGCAGCGGGACCTGGGAGCGGAAGCCGAGGAGTCGCTCGGCGCGGCTGGTGTCGAGCTTCCGTCGCGGGTAGCCGTTCGGTTTCGACGAATCCCAGACGATGCGTCAGCAGCGCGTCGACGCAGTCGTCGACGTAGAGGAACTCCCGCGTCGGCGAGCCGTCGCCCCACAACACGATCTCGTCCGTCGCCTCGAGCATCTTGCGAATCAGCGCCGGGAGGACGTGTGAGGTCTCGAGGTCGAAGTTGTCACGCGGCCCATAGAGGCCGGTCGGCATGAGATAGATCGAGTTGAGCCCGTACTGGTCCCGGTATGCCTGTCCGCCGACGAGGAGGGCGCGCTTCGCCGTCCCGTACGGCGCATTCGTCTCCTCGGGGTATCCGTCCCAGAGGTCCTCCTCGCGGAAAGGGATCGGCGCGTGCTTCGGGTAGACGCAGACCGTGCCGACGTTCACGAGCTTCTCGACGCGGCGCAGTCGCGCCAGCTCGAGGACGTTGGCGCCCATCATCAGGTTCGCGTACCAGTAGCGACCGGGGTTCGCGCGGTTCGCGCCGATTCCGCCCACCTCGGCCGCAAGGTGGAACACCACGTCGGGCCGTGCGTGGTCGAAAGCCCGTTCGGCATCCTCGCGCAGCGTGAGGTCGTAGTCGTTTCGCCGCACCGCGAACACGTCGTGGCCGTCCTGCTGCAACCGTTCGACGAGGTGCGACCCGAGGAAGCCGCCGCCGCCCGTGACGAGCGCTCTCATGTCGATTTCGTCGCGACGGTCGGCTCGCGGGTCATCCAGTCGACGCGCCCGATCCAGCGTTGGCGGTTGGCCGCGTACCACTCGATCGTCTGTGCGACGCCCTCCTCCCACGTGACGAGCGGTTCCCAGCCGGTTTCGGCGTTCAGCTTCTCGTAGCCGACGCGCAGCGCCATCACGTTGCTGGCGCCGGGACGCATCCGCTCCGAGACGCTGACGATCTCGCGCTCGCTCCAGTACCCGTTCTCCTCGCCGACGCGGAGAATCAGCGCGGCCCAGTCGCGCATCGAGATGTTCTTACCCTGTCCGTACACGTAGAGACCGCCGGGGACACCGCGCGCGGCCACCATCAGGTGCCCGCGGACGCCGTCGGTGCAGAAGCAGAAGTCGCGCAACGGCTCGAGCGCTCCAAGCTCGATCTGCTCGCGCTCGAGTGCCTGAGTGATGATCGTCCCCGTGACGTAGCGGGGGTTCTGGCGCGGCCCGTAGTTGTTGAACATCCGCGTGACGACGGCCGGCAGCCCGTACGCGTCGTGGTAGTTCATGGTCAGGAAATCGGCCGCCACCTTGGACGTCGCGTAGATCGATTTCGGGTTGATCGGCGACCGTTCGTGGAGGATCAGCGACTCCTCCTCGTCGAACGTGTGGAATTCCCGCATCGCGTCGTGGACGTTCCCATATTCCTCCGACGTCCCCGCCGTGTCGAACTTCTCCAGCTCGAGCTTGTGGTCCGTGACCGACTGGAGGAGATTCAGCGTGCCGACGGTGTTCGCCATCACCGTCTCGTACGGCCGGTGCCACGATTCGCCGACGTGCGCCTGTGCCCCGAGGTGGAAGATGTACGGCCGATCGGGCGCCTCGCACAGTTCGCGCACGAGGTAGTCGACGGAGGTCTTGTCGGTGAGGTCGGCGAAGTGGACCTTCAATTGCCGGCGGATGTGCCCGATGTTGTTCAGCGCGCCGCTCGACGTCGCCCGGACGAACGCGTGGACGTTGGCTTCGAGCGCGACGAGCGCCTCGGTCAGGTGCGACCCCATGAAGCCGTCGGCGCCTGTGACGACGCAGGTCCGACCGGCGAAGAATTCGCCGTAGTCGGACCGCAGCGACGCGAGCGCGTCGTCCGTCCAGGTCGAGTCGGAGCCGTTTGGTTTCATCAGGGCCGTGCCGGGCGGTGAGAGAGGGAAGAGTAGCCCGTTGAGCCGTCGGAGCGCCCTGCGCAGCGGGGCCGTCACGAGCTTCTCCTACGTCGTCCTCAGCGTTGCGGGCGCGCTCGCCGGCGTCTACCTCGCGCATAAGTTCGGCCGGAACACGGAGACCGACGGCTTCCTCGCAGCCTACGGCGTCTACCTCGTGCTTGTCTTCGGCGCTCAGGCGTTCCGCATGGTCGTCGTCCCCGACCTCACTCGCGCCGACGCAGAGGGTCGGCTCGGCCCGGCGTTCACGGCCTACGCGGCGGCATTCCTGATCCTCGCCGTGCCCGCGACGGTGCTCGTGGCGGTCTTCCCCGATTTCTTCGGCGAGTTGATCACCGGACGCCTGCCGCAGCGCGCGACCACGATTGCCGGCCAGGCTCTGATGTGGATCGTCCCGGCGGCGTTCGCGCAACTTCTCGCGGCGCTCGCCGCGAGCGCGCTCGCTGCACGCGGGTCGTACGCCACGGCTGCGGCCGGCTTCGCGCTCGGCGGGATCGCGAGCCTCGTGGTCTTCGTCGCAGCGGCCGGGAAGCACGGGATGATCGCGCTCGCCTGGGGGCTTGCGGTGAACGGGGCAATCGCGCTCGCGGTTCCGCTGATCGCGATCGTCGTCCGCGGCGGCCGACCACGCCACCTCGGCGGTTTCGTTGCGGCGCGATCGATCCGGGCACCGCTCTGGCGGCTCGTCAGCGGTGCTTCGGTCCCGATCGCCGTCCAGGCGCTCTACCTGATGGCGCTGCGATTCGCGGGTGCGACGGGTGAGGGCAACGTCACCAGCCTCTCGTACGCGTACCTCCTGGCTGCGACATTCGTGACCGCTACGGCGTTCTCGCTGTCGTTGATTTCCGCCGCGCCGTTGACGCGCCGAGGGCTCGATGCCGACACGGCGTCGGAGCACGTCATCCACTCCGGCTGGGTCAGTCTCGCGCTCGTGGGTGCCGGCGCGGGCATCGTCGCGCTGGTCGGCGGTCCCGTCGTCGGAGGCGTGCTCGGCCACGCGTTCTCCGGGAAGGTGGGCGACCAACTCGGCCGGCTCGTCGTGTACCTGACGCCGTGGATGGTCGGGTCGGCCGCGTTCTCGATCAGCTATCCGCTCCTGTTTGTGACCCAGCGGACGCGGCTGCTCCTTCCGATCGCGGTCGGCGGGATCCTCGTGGACATCCCGATCTCGGTCGCCTTGCGCGCGTGGGCCGGCCTCGACGGGGTCGCGGTCGCGCTCGGCATCGCGACGCTCCTGGTCGTGTTCGCGCTCATGTACGCACTTGCGCCCAGGATGCTGTTCCTCTCCGTCATGGGGCTCGGCCGCCTTGCGTTGATCGTCGGTGCTGCGACCGCGCTTGCGTTCGGGGGCGCGTCGCTCGTGGTCGGCGCGATTCCGGCGGCCGTGCTCGGCGCATGCGTCTACG
The DNA here is from genome assembly GCA_005883995.1 of Actinomycetota bacterium. Taxonomy (GTDB): domain Bacteria; phylum Actinomycetota; class Thermoleophilia; order Gaiellales; family Gaiellaceae; genus 3-1-20CM-4-69-9. The sequence goes on along the minus strand of VAXB01000123.1, from coordinate 1,864 downwards.
CGCTCTTGCTCGTGGCCCTGAGACAGCTCGGGCTCGCCGACGCCTGGCACTACGTGCGCGCACTTCACTGACTGCTCACGGCTCCGCCGTACAATCCTCCAGGTGCTGGAGGAGAAAAATGCCGCCGCTGCAGGCCTTTCCGAAGCAGGCGCCGATGACGTGGTCGAGCTGTACAGGCGGCTGCGCGAGGAGCTGCGTCAGGGCGCGTCGGGAGGTGACGGCCGCGGCGGGGACGTCGAGGCGACGCGTGCGCTCGCCGAGCGCTTCTGGCCGGTCACGACGGAGCGAGATCTCGGCGGTGGCCCGAAGGGAATCGTCAAGCGCGTTCTGCGCAAGTTCATGCGCTGGTACGTCGAGCCGCTGGCGGCCGACCAGAGGATCTTCAACGACTCCGTCCTCAAGCTCCTCGACGCACTGTCGGAGCGCCTCGACGACGCGTCCGCGGCGCGCAACCGCGCCGAGCGGCTCGCCCGCGAGCTGGAAGAGCGGCTGACGCGCGCCGAGCGTCGAGGCCGTGCCAATGTGGGCGCGCCGGCCCCGATCGCGGCGACGGTCGCCGCGCAGCCGTCCGCAGCCTCCGTCCCGGATTACTTCGCGTTCGAAAGCCGGATGCGCGGCAGCGTCGAGTCGATCCGGGATCGGCAGCGGCCGTACGTCGACGTTTTTCGTCCGGCGGCGCCCGTCCTCGACATCGGCTGCGGCCGCGGGGAGCTCATCGGGTTGCTGCGAGACGCGGGCGTGGAGGCGAGGGGGATCGACGCCGACGCCGACATGGCGGCGTACGCGCGGGGTGAAGGGCTCGACGTCGAGCAGGCCGATGCGGTCGCGTATCTCGGGCAGGCCGAGGACGGCGCGTTCGGCGGCATCTTCATGGGCCAGGTCGTCGAGCACCTGCCGCCGGCGACCCTCGTCGCGACTCTGGAGTTGTGCGCGCGGAAGCTTCGCCCCGGCGGGATCCTCCTCGCCGAGACGATTAACCCACTGTCGCCGCTCGCACTACGGAACTACTTCGCCGACCTGACCCACGCGCAACCGCTCGTTCCGGAAACGCTCGAGCTGCTCGCGCGACAGGCAGGCTTCGCAGAGACCGAGGTGCGGTTCCTCAACGCGCCGGCGGACCGGTTGACGGAGCCGGAGGACCCGCTGATCGCCGCGAATGCTCGACGCTTGAACGAGCTGCTCTTCGGGCCGCTCGACTACGCGCTCGTTGCGCGGGCTCCGACCGGATGAGTCGTCACGCTTTCGTCACGTCTCGTCACACACCCGTGCGTCTTTTCCCGTTAGCCTCGGCGGCATCGGGGAGGGAGGTGGGTTCCCGATGAACACGCGTGTACATCTAGAGAGCGCCCCGTGAGGATCGCGGTTTGCGCGCCGCAGGTGCCGTTCGAGCGCGGTGGCGCGGAGATCTTCGCCGACGACCTCGTTGCCGAGCTGCGCGCACGCGAGCACGAGGTCGATCTCGTCACGGTTCCGTACAAGTGGTACCCGGGCGAGCGCGTGCTCAGCCAGGCGTTCCTCTGGCGCCTCCTCGACCTCGACGAGGCGAACGGCCGGCCGATCGACACGGTGATCGCGACGAAGTTCCCGTCCTATGCCGTGCGCCATCCGAACAAGGTCGTCTGGCTGCTGCACCAGTTCCGGCAGGCGTACGAGCTCGACCGCACGGAGCTCGGGCAGTTCGGCGAGAGCGCCGAGGAGCGCGCCACACGCCGCGCCGTGCAACGGCTCGATCGAGTCGCGCTCGGCGAGGCGCGGAAGGTCTTTGCAACCTCGCGCAACGTCGCCGAGCGGCTCGAGCGTGGCACCGGTTTGCACGCAGAGGTGATGCCGCACCCGCCGCAGGAGCTCCCGTACCGGACGGAGG
>VAXB01000122.1 GCA_005883995.1 Actinomycetota bacterium | reverse complement strand
GTGGCTTCGTCCCTCCTGAAAGAGGTTTACAACCCGAAGGCCTTCTTCCCTCACGCGGCGTCGCTGCGTCAGGCTTTCGCCCATTGCGCAAGATTCCCCACTGCTGCCTCCCGTAGGAGTCTGGGCCGTGTCTCAGTCCCAGTGTGGCTGATCGTCCTCTCAGACCAGCTACGGATCGTCGCCTTGGTAGGCCGTTACCCCACCAACAAGCTAATCCGCCGCGGGCTCATCCTCGGTCGGAGGCCGAAGCTACCTTTTCCTTCAAATCCGAAGATCCAAAGGGCCATTCCGTATTAATCCGGGTTTCCCCGGGCTATCCGGATACCGAGGGCAGATTACCCACGTGTTACTCACCCGTTCGCCGCTGTCCCCGGCCCCGAAGGGCCGGTTCTCGCTCGACTTGCATGTGTTAAGCGCGCCGCCAGCGTTCGTCCTGAGCCAGGATCAAACTCTCCGTGAAGAATTGTCCGCCTCCAAGAAGGAGGCGAGCTTTCGTCACCTTGAGCTTGTGCTCAAAGTCTCCCCCGAAGGGGATGACAGGTTATTTCGTTTCCTCGCCGGCAGCCAGAAGCCGCCTCCGAGGTCTCGACGTAAACGCACGCTGCTGAGTTTTCAAAGACCGCGCCGCTTCTGAAGTCGGCCCGTAAAAAAGCCTCCGACTCGCGCCAGAGGCCTCCAGATCACCGGGACTTGCGTCGTATCCGAGTGCGTCCGAAGGCGCTCCATTGTCGAGGTGCAGGGACTTTGTCACGTGCCGCCCGTGGGCAGCCCGGGAATGATAGCAGCGCTCCCCCGCCCGTCAAGCGTCCCGGAGCCGGAAGAAGAGCCGCTTTCCGGCCTGGATCGTGGCGCCCGCCAGCTCCGAGCGATCGTGATCGTAGCCCTCGAGCGGCCGCCCTTCTACCTTCACGCCGCCCTGGTCGATCACGCGCCGCCAGTGGCTCGACGACTGTCCGAAGACGCGCGCCAGCAGAGCAGGCAGGTGGAGCCGCGGCTCCGGCGCGTCCACCTCGAGCACATCCTCGGGCGCGCGATGCTCGCGGACGACCCGGGTGAAGTGCTCCTCCGCGCCACGGGCCGCCTCCTCCCCGTGCGACCGCGCCGTGATGAATCGCGCCAGCGCGAGCTTCGCCTCCATCGGCGGCTCGGCCGGGTCGAGCTTCTTTTCCCACACGAGGCGGTACCACTCCGGCAGCAGCTCGTCCGGGATCCGCATCGTCCGGCCGAACATCTCCTCCGGCGGCGCCGTCAGCGGGATGTTGTTGCCGACCGACGAGCTCATCTTCTCGCCGTCCCAGCTGAGCAGGAGCGGCGTCGTCAGCACGACCTGCGGCGCGAGCCCGTACGCCTGCATGACCTCGCGTCCGGTCAAGAGGTTGTAGAGCTGGTCGGTCCCGCCGAGCTCGACGTCGTGGAGCCGCGGCTCCGGCGCGTCCACCTCGAGCACATCCTCGGGCGCGCGATGCTCGCGGACGACCCGGGTGAAGTGCTCCTCCGCGCCACGGGCCGCCTCCTCCCCGTGCGACCGCGCCGTGATGAATCGCGCCAGCGCGAGCTTCGCCTCCATCGGCGGCTCGGCCGGGTCGAGCTTCTTTTCCCACACGAGGCGGTACCACTCCGGCAGCAGCTCGTCCGGGATCCGCATCGTCCGGCCGAACATCTCCTCCGGCGGCGCCGTCAGCGGGATGTTGTTGCCGACCGACGAGCTCATCTTCTCGCCGTCCCAGCTGAGCAGGAGCGGCGTCGTCAGCACGACCTGCGGCGCGAGCCCGTACGCCTGCATGACCTCGCGTCCGGTCAAGAGGTTGTAGAGCTGGTCGGTCCCGCCGAGCTCGACGTCCGCCTCGACGGCGACCGAGTCGTAGCCCTGCATCAGCGGGTAGAGGAGTTCGGAGACGGAGATGGGCTCGCGCGCGGCGAAGCGGTTCGCGAAATCGTCGCGCTCGAGAATCCGAGCGACGGTCGCCGTGCGCGCGAGCCCGACGACGCCGGCGTAGGTCAGCTTCGAGAGCCACTCGCCGTTGAAGCGAACCTCCGTCTTCGCGGGGTCGATGATCTGGAACGCCTGCTCCTGGTAGGTGCGCGCGTTCGCATCGATCTCCTCGTCCGAGAGGATCGGCCGCTCCGCCGAGCGCCCCGAAGGGTCGCCGATCCGGGTCGTGTAGTCGCCGACGATCAGGACGCCGATGTGGCCGTCGTCCTGGAAGGCGCGCATGCGTTGAAGCGGGATGGCGCGCCCGACGTGGATGTCCGGCGACGTCACGTCGATTCCGAGCTTGACGCGCAGCGGCCGGCCGAGCTTCAGCTTGTCCTCGAGCGCGCCGCGGGGCAGCACGTCGACCGCGTTCCGCGTCAGATCCGCGATCGACATCTCGGCGAGTCTAGTGCGCGATCGGCTGGAGGTTCTCGATCCGAATCTGCTCGATGTCGTCCGCGGCCCGGAAGCCGAAGACCTGCGCCATGAACGACAGCGTCACTTCGAACGCCCGGCGTTTTGCCGAAGCACCGCGGAAGCCGTGACCCTCGCCTTCGAACGCGACGTAGGCGTACGGGACGCCGTTCTGCTCGAGCGCCGCGGCGATTGCCTCGGCCTGCGAGGGCGGGACGACCTTGTCGTCGAGGCCCTGCAGCAGCAGGAGCGGCTTCGCGATGTCGTGTGCGTGCGTCACGGGTGAACGCTCCCGATAGAGGTCCTGCTGCTCGGGCCACTTGCCGACGAGGTACTCGTCGTAGTGCGCCTCGAACTTGTGCGTCTCGCCGTGGAACGTGATCAGGTCGGCGACGCCGAATTCCGAGATGCCGGCCGCGAAGACATCGGAGACGCCCATCGCCATCAGCGTCGTGTACCCACCGGCGGATCCGCCCGTGATCAACATCCGCTCGGAATCGGCACGTCCGTTCTCGACGAGGTGCCGTGCCGCAGCCTCCGCGTCGCGCACGTCGACGATGCCCCACGCGCCGCGCAGGCGCTCGCGGAACTCACGCCCGTAGCCGGTGCTCCCGCCGTAATTCACGTCCACGTACGCGAGGCCGCGGCTCGTATAGAACTGGATCGCCAGGTTGAGCGCGGACGTCGTGTGGGCGGTCGGGCCGCCGTGCACGTGCAGGATCAGCGGCGGGAGCTCGCCTTCAGGTGCCGAGTAGTCCGGGTTCGTCGGTGCGTAATAGAACGCGTACGACTCGCCACCGTCGCCGGCGAAAGCGATCGGCTCCGCGTGCGAGACGAAGCGCTGGTCGATCTGCTCCGCCGTCTCCCGCCGCACGACGTCGTAGGAAGCCGACCCCACATCGATGGTGACGACCGCGGGCCCCTCCGTGGCGCTCGCCGCCACCGTCACGAGCGTGTTGCCGCGGGCCTCGAGCGACCACGCGGAGTACTCGTTGAACGGGAGCGCAAGCGGCGTCAGCGTCCGCGTCCGAGGGTCGACGAGCTCGATGCTCTCGACGGCGCGCCGCGTGACGATCGCCGCGATCCTCCCGTCGCCGAGGAACGCGTAGGTCGAAATGCCGAAGATCCACTGCGGCGGTGCCAGCTCTGCGTCGACCTCGGTGACGGGCCGTACGTCCCCGTCGATCTCGGCGTACAGGTTCCACCAGCCGCTGGCGTCGGAGACGAAGTGGAGGACTCCCTCGGGGCTCCAGACGGGTTGCACCACCGACTCGGCCGTGCCGCCGGCGACACGGCGACCGCCCGTGACCGCTCCGTCGGCGCCGAGGTCGCCGACGCAAAGATCGGTCCCTTCGAACGGCAGCAGCGGGTCGTCCCACGCCGTCCACGCGAGCTGTCCACCGTCCGGGCTGATGCGAGGAGCCGAATAGAAATCGCGGCCGGAAGCGATCACGTGCGGCTCGGACGAGCCGTCTGCCGCGAAGGCCACGAGCTCGTTCACCACCTCGCCGTCGACATCGTGGCGCTCGCGCACGCAGACCACGGTGCGGCCGTCGGGGGTGACGCTTCCGTCGGCGTAGCGCCAGACGTTCGGATCAGGCGGCTCCGGCGTCACTGCCTGCGGCTCCGCGCCGGGCCTGTCGAAGCGGTAGATGCGGCCGTCGGCGAAGCTCGAGCACCAGCCGACCGCGCCGTGCAACCAGAAAGCGCCGCCGCCGTATTCGTGCACGCGCGTCCGCACGTTGAAATCCCGCGGCACGACGTCGACGGGCTCGCCGCCGTCCGGCCGGAACACGAGCACCGACCGGCCGCCTTCGTGCGGCCGCCGCTCGAGCCAGTAGATCCCGTCCTCACCCACCGCAACGTCGTCGAAGCCGATCACACCGCCGCCCGTCAACAACTCGGTCGTAATCGGCGATTTCCACGAGCCGTAGGGCGCGACGTTCGTCATCGCGCAGCACTATTGCACGACTCCGTCAGTCGGTTCGAACGAGACCGCGCCAGCGCTCCTCGACGCGGCCGACCTTCCAGATGCCGACGGACAGGGCCCACGTCAGGACGAACAGGCCGAGCACGGCGAAGCCGAGCGTGCCGAAGTCGAGCGCCTGCAGCCAGTTCCAGAACGGACCGCGGAGCGCCAACCTCGTCGCCGCGACCTGCAACAGCTCGATCGTGCCGATGACGAGCGCGACCGCGACCGACAGCGACGTGACCGTGATGTTGTAGTAGACCTTCCGGACCGGGCTCGAGAACGCCCATCCGTACGCGTGTGACATGAACGCACCGTCGGCCGTGTCCATCAGCGACATTCCGGCGGCGAAAAGGGTGGGCAGCGCGATCACGGCGAGGAACGGCACGTGGTGGGTCGCAACTCCCGCGGCGAGCGCGAGCAGCCCGACCTCGGTCGCCGTGTCGAAGCCGAGCCCGAACAGCGCGCCGAGCGGGTACATGTGCCACGACTCGCTGACGACGCGGAGCACGCGACCGCCGAAGAGGCGGTTCATCAGGCCGCGATCGAGCAGCCGCCGCTCGAGTTCCTCTTCGTCGAACGCGCCGGCCTTCATACGCCGGTAGATCCGAAGGATGTCGAGCAGCACGAGCAGGTTGAGCACGCCGATGATCCACAGGAACGTCCCGGAGACGCCCGCGCCGATCGAGCCGCCGTACGCCTGGAAGCCGGGGAGGCGGGAGTCGACCGTTCTCGCCGCGAGCGCGAGCGCCGCGGTGAGCGCGAACACGATCGTCGAGTGACCAAGCGAGAAGAAGAAGCCGATCCCGAGCGGCCGCCGGCCGTCTTGCAGCTGCTTCCGCGTCGTGTTGTCGATCGCGGCGATGTGGTCGGCGTCGAATGCGTGACGGAGCCCGAACGTGTACGCGAGCGTGCCTAACCCGGCAAGCGCCGGATAGCTGCGCGCGTAGTAGGCGAACAGCCCCCAGCCGACGACGTGCAGCAGCGCGACCGCGCCGCCGAAGCCGCCGAGCCTCATCCATTCGGCGCGCGTCAGACTGTGTCTCCAGCTCGACATCCTCTCTACCTCACTTTCGGGATCGCGTGAACTGACGCGGTTGAACGCGCGCTTCGCCAGCACGGCCACGAGACCGATCCCGGTGATGCTGAGGGCGAGGCCCGCACTGAACGCGAGGATCAGGACGAAGCCGAACGCGACGCGATGGAGCGAGATCGCCGCGAGCAGCACGACGAGCGCCGACGGGCACGGGAGTAGCCCGCCGGAGACACCGACGGCGAGGAGCGACCTCGCGCTGAGCGCACGATCGCTCTCCTGCTGCTGGTGGTGATGGTGGTGGTGGTGGTGGTGGTGGTCGTGCGCGTGACGGTGCGCGGCACGGTGGCGCCAGCGCGAGCGCAGCACGGAGGCCCCAATTGCTACCACCAGGACGCCGGCGGCGAGGTTCAGCCAGGGGTAGAGCGTGTCGGGGACGATGAAGCGCGAGAGCAACAGCGTGACGAGGCCGAGCGCGAAGACGCCGGCCGTGTGCGTCGCGGTCACGATCATTCCCAGGAGTGCCGCGTGGCGCGGCGTCCCGCGCTGGCCGACGAGGTACGCCGTGATGATCGTCTTGCCGTGGCCCGGCGACAGAGCGTGGGCCGCGCCCCAGAAGAGCGCGGCGGCGAGCGAGGCGAGGATGACCCACGCGCTCAGGTGGCGTCGCGCGATCAGTCGTGCGAAGCCGGAGTCGGCGACGCGGTCCGGCGCCTGCAGCGCCGCCCCGCGGGTCAGAGAGGGAGGGACGTCGCGTCCGGCCTGTGGTACGAGCGTCGTCGTCACAGCAGTGACGTCGAGCGGGCTCTGGAGCAGGTCCTTCGGGTACGCACGGAGCTCGTCGCTGCGGCTCGGGGCGTCGGCGCCGACCACGATCTCCTTCCAGCCGATTCGGCCGGCGTAGTTCGTGTCGACATACCCGATCGCGGTTGCACCGGTGAGCCGGGGCCCGCGCAGGACGACCTCGAACCTCGTCGTCCGTAATCCACCCGCGCCCGCGGGATGCGCGAGCGCGTCGGCGACAGGCGTCAGCGGCACGGGCCGCCCGCGCACGGTCAGCCGCGCGCCGCGCGCGATCCGCCGGGCATACGCGCGGGTGTCGATGCGGCCGGCCTGGAATGTCGGGATCTCCGCGAGGTCGAGCACGTAGCGGATATACAGGCGCGGCCCGGCGACCTCGACGCGGCTGAACCGGTTGATCGTGAAGTTGCCGAGCGGGTGCGCGCCCGCGATCGGAACGACGGCGAGCCCCGCGAGAACGACGAGGATCACGAATGCCTTCCTCATCGAAGCCACCGCCGGGCCACGGGCGCCCACAACAGCGAGAAGTGTGGGTTCAGGGCGAGCGCGCGGCGGAGCCACGCGTGCGCCGCCGTTCGGTTGCCAAGGCAACGTTCGATTGCGCCGCGATGGAAGAACTTCAGCGCGTCCTGCGTGCCGAGGCGGAGCGAGTGCCGCGACCACACGAGCGCCTCGCCGCAGCGCCCGCTCCGCATCAGGGCCCAGGCGAGGACGTCGTCCCCGTCGATCGACGGTCGCTCTGCGCGCGCACGACGTGCGAGCGCAACCGAATCGCGAAGCTGGACGCCGTGGTCGACGTCGAACAACGCCGTCTCGAGGTCCGTCCGGACGCCGTTTGCGGCGAGCAGCTTGCGGATCGCCCCGATCAGTGCGTACTGCCGCCGCGCCTCGTCGCGACGGCCCGCGCGCGCGAGCAGGTCCCCGAACGTCGCGACGTACTGCGGCAGTGGAATCGCGTCGACGGCACGCCGCTCGCTCGCGATCGCGGCGTCGAGTCGTCCTTCCGCGGCTTCCGCGACCGCGAGCGCGTCGAGCGCGCTCGGATAGCTCTGAAACGCGAGCAGCGCGGCGCGGTCCTCGTGGGCCGCTGCACCGACGTCGCCATGCGACCAGTAGAGCTTTCCGAGCTGAACGTCGGTCCAGGCGAGCGCTTCCCGCTCGCCGACCGCTGAGCCGAGCGCGAGCTTCATCGCGGCAGTCGCGCCGGCGTAGTCGCCGACCAGCTCGCGCGCGTAGGAAACCCGCGCGTATGCGGTGAGGCCCGGCTTCAGCCGTGCGAGCCTGTCGAACGCCGCGAACGCCCGCCCGTACTGGCCGAGCTCGAGCAGTGCGTCGCCGATCAGGCCGTAGGTCTGCGCCGTCGTCGGCGAAAGCCGTCTGGCACGCAGCCCGAGCGTCAGCGCGTCGCGGAAGCGGTGGCGCGAGAGCGCGAGCGAACCGAGGCCGCCCGTTGCGATCAGGTCGCTCGGTGCGAGCCGCAGCGCGCGCCGGAGGACGCCGTCCGCCTTCGTGTAGTACGTCGGATCGCCAGTCTCCCGTGCGCGCTGCTCGTACGCGAGCCCGAGCAAGCCGAGCCCGTGCACGTTGGCGGGCGCCATGCGCAGTGCGTCCTGAAGCTGCGCCACGTAGGTCGCGGTGTTCGACGCCGCGAACTCGGCGGCAAGCGCGCCCGGCTGCGTAACGCCGGCCCGCGGAGCGGCGCGGCCGGCCGAGCCGTGGATCACGCCGCCGAGGAGGGCGGCGACGGCGGCGACCGTCGCCGCCGTCGCTCCGAGCACCAGCCGCCGCCAAGTCACGGCTTCTGCTGCCCCTTCGTGTTCTCGAAGCCGCTGAACGGGTCGGCCTCGTACGGGAACGTCGTCATGTACGGCACGTCGTTCGCGTCAACGCCGT
>VAXB01000053.1 GCA_005883995.1 Actinomycetota bacterium | reverse complement strand
CTTCCGCGCCACGCCGGAGAGTCTATGACCCCGGACGTGACGCCCGTGCGCGGTCAGAAGACGGGAGTTTCCCGCCACACGCCCCAGACTTCACGCAGCGCGTCGCACATCTCGCCCATCGTCACGTAGGCCTTCGAGGCGTCGATGATCGGCCGCATGAGATTCCGGTCCTCGACTGCCGCGTCACGCTTGAGCGCGGCAAGCGCCCGCTCGACCTCGCCGCTATCGCGGCGAGCGCGCAACGCCTGGACGCGTGCAATCTGCTTTTGCTCGAGGGCAGGATCGATCTTCAGGAGCTCGAGGTGCTGCTCGTCCGCCGACTGGTAGCGGTTGACGCCGACGATGATCCGTTGCCGCTGCTCGACCTCGCCCTGATACCGGAACGACGCGTCCGCGATCTCGCGCTGGAAGAAGTTCTCCTTGATCGCCGCGACGACGCCACCCAGGCTCCGGATCCGCTCGAAGTAGTCGTACGCCTCGGCCTCGAGGCGGCTAGTCAGCTCCTCGAGGTAGTACGAGCCGCCGAGCGGGTCGATCGTGTTCACGACTCCCGTCTCGTGCGCGATCACCTGCTGCGTCCTGAGCGCCAGCTTCACAGCGTGCTCGGTCGGCAACGCGAGCGCCTCGTCGAACGAGTTCGTGTGCAGCGACTGCGTCCCGCCGAGGACCGCAGCGAGCGCCTCGATCGCCGTCCTGATGATGTTCACTTCCGGCTGCTGCGCGGTCAGCGAAACGCCGGCAGTCTGCGTGTGAAAGCGCATCAGCCACGAGCGCGGGTTGCGGGCGCCGTAGCGCTCACGAAGCTCGCGGGCCCAGATCCGCCGCGCCGCACGGTACTTCGCGATCTCCTCGAAGAAGTCGAGGTGAGCGTTGAAGAAGAACGACAGGCGCGGCGCGAAGTCGTCGACCTCGAGGCCGCGTTCGATGCACGCCTCGACGTACGCGAATCCGTCGGCCAGTGTGAACGCAAGCTCCTGCGCCGCGTTCGAACCGGCTTCGCGGATGTGATAGCCGGAGATCGAGACCGGATGCCAGAGCGGCATCTCCTCCGCGCAGAACTCGATCATGTCGACCACCAGCCGCATCGACGGCTCCGGCGGGAAGATGTACTCCTTCTGCGCGATGTACTCCTTGAGGATGTCCGTCTGGATCGTCCCGCGCAGGCGCTCACGAGCGACGCCCTGCTCTTCGCCGACGCAGAGGTAGAACGCGAGCAACATCGCCGCGGGCGAGTTGATCGTCATCGACGTCGACACCCCGTCAAGCGGGATGCCGGCGAAAAGCGTCTGCATGTCGTCGAGCGAGTCGACCGCGACGCCCTCGCGTCCGACCTCGCCGAGCGACCGGGGATGGTCCGAGTCGTGTCCCATCAGCGTCGGCATGTCGAACGCGGTCGACAGCCCCGTCTGTCCGTGGTCGAGCAGGTAACGGAAGCGCGCGTTCGTCTCCTCGGCAGTGCCGAAGCCTGCGAACTGCCGCATCGTCCACAACTGCCCGCGATACATCGACGGGTAGACGCCGCGCGTGAACGGATAGACGCCGGGATAGCCGAGGTCGCGCTCGTAGTCGAGCGCGCTGTTGTCCGGTGTATAGAGCGGCTCGTTCTCGAGCCCCGAGATGGTCGAGAAGAGCTCGCCCTGGCGCTCCGGCTTCGCCTCGTAGAGCTGGCGCCGCCACTCGGCGGTCGAATCGATGTCCGCCCGCGGATCCTCGGTCGTGGCCATTGCCCGACTGATTCTACGGAGGGGCCGATTTCCCGCCCGTAGACTCGCCGCATTGGCCAGTCGCGTCGATCTCTTACGCGCGTACAACGACGAGTTGCGCGCCCGGGTCCCCGCCGCGCTTCCGCCGGACGTCGAGATCGAGCGTGACGGGCCGGTCCAGCGCGTGCTCGGCCTGAAGGGCCACGGCTACGTCGAGTACCACGACCTCGAGGGGATCGCCGGGCGCGACCTCGACGAGCTGATCGCGCGCCAGATCCACGTCTTCGCGGCGCGCGGCGAAGCGTTCGAATGGAAGCTCCACGGTCACGACCTACCCGAGGATCTGCCGGCCCGGCTGCGGGCCGCGGGGTTCGTCGCGGAGGACGAGGAGACGGTCGTGATCGCTCCGGTCGCGGCGATCGCCGCCGAGGCGCAGCTGCCGCCGGGCGTCGTCTTGCGCGAGGCGACCGAGCGCCGCGACCTCGACCGGATCGCGGTGATGGAGGAGAGGGTCTGGAGCGAGGCGCACGGCTGGCTTGCCGAGCGCCTGGAAGAGGAGCTGACGCTCGCGCCGGAGTCGCTGACCGTGACGATCGCCGAAGCAGGCGACGACGTCGTGTGCGCCGCGTGGGTCCGGTACGAGCAGGGGACGCAGTTCGCGACGCTCTGGGGTGGCGCGACGCTGTCGGACTGGCGCCGGCGCGGGATCTACCGGGCGACTGTCGTCTGTCGCGCGAACCTCGCCGCCCAGCGCGGGTTCCGCTATCTCGAGGTCGACGCGTCCGCCGACAGCCGGCCGATCCTCGAGCGCCTCGGCTTCACGCCCGTGACGACGACCACTCCGTACGTCTGGTCGCCGAGGGGCGAACACGAAGGAGCGACGCAAGGCCGACGACGCGCGCGCGCACGCCTCGGAGCTCGCGATCGTCGCCGGCCAACGCGTCGTCAGGCCATCGCGCCTCGAAGTCCTGGAGCGGGATGAAGACGCGGCCGTCGTTCGCGCGCACGAGAAACGTCAGCTCGAGCCGGACGGGACCGCGCTCGTAACCGGTCCCGCCGTCCTCGTCGGGCTCGGGCGCGTGGGACCAGCCGCCGCGTTCGAGCAGCGCGCGGACGCGCGGAAGATCGTCCAGCCAGACCGCGACGTCGATGTCGTCGTGCGGCCTGGTGACGCGACCCGCGTAGAAGTCGACGGCCCAGCCGCCGAAGACCCAGTGCTCGATCCGGTCGTGGTCGAGAGCCGCGCCGACGTCGGCGAGCGCAGCGAGCTGCAGCGACTCCCGCTCGTCCGGCGCTGTCACGGCGCGTCGTCGTAGCGCCGCTCGAGCAGGTCGAGGTCGAACCGGACGTCGTGCCGCGCGCCGAGCTCGGACATCGCGGCCGGCGTCGCGGCGCGCCGGTCGCTCAGGTCGACCAGCTCGTGAATGAAGCGTTCGAACCCGAAGCTCGGTGCATGGATGTTCAGCACGCGGGCCGGCGTGTCAGCCGGGTTCCACCAGCGGTGGCGGGTGCCGCGGGACGCGAGCACGAACGTTCCCGGTTCGGCCGCGTGCTCTTCGCCCGCGAGCTCGAAGCGCGGCGTGCCACTGACGACGAAGAAGAGCTCGTCGTGCTCCGCATGGATATGCGGCGTGGTGCCCGCATCGCGTGCGGCAACGTCGACGACGGAGACGGAGTACCGGCCCTCCGTCTCCGCGTCGTCCACCTTGAAGCACAACTCGAGCCCCTCCCCGAGGGCGAGCGTCCGGCCGGAGTTCGGCCCGATGACGAAGGTCATCGCGCGAGTATCCCAGCGCGAGTCGTCCTACGACTGGGCCTGCACGAGCATCAACTGGTTGGCGTCGTGGTCGCGGAGGAAGAACATGAGCGGCACCGTCCCGTCGCCGCCCATCAGCTCGTCGTCCACGTCGACCCCGTGCTGCTTCAACTCGGCGTGATCGGCGCGCGGATCGGTCGAATCGAGCGCGATTCCGGTCATTCGACCCGGCTGGTAGTCGCCGCGCGGAGGGACGAGCGCGAACGCCGCTCCCCCTCCAGGCGGCGCGACCTCGACCCAGCGCTCTCCTTCGCCGAACGGGACGTCCGCCGCGAGCGAGAAGCCGAGCTTCTCGGTGTAGAACGCGATCGCCTCGTCCTGGTCCCTGACCGGGACCATCACGCGCCCCAGCTGGGTGATCTGTGGCATCTCGTCTCCTTTCGAACGGTGTCGAAAGATATGACGGAAGCCCCGCGCGAAAGTCATCGGCCGCGTAGCGACGTCAGCTGGCGCGGCGGAGGTTCTCGACCTTGCGGTAGGCCTGGGAGTCAGGCTCGAGCTTTCCGAGCGCGAGCTCGAACACCTCGGCGGATCGCTCGTCGCTTCCCCGCCGTCGGAACGCGAGCGCCAGGTTCGCGATCACTTCGCCTTCGTGCTGTTCCTCGCCGAGGTCGCCGAGCATCGTCGCCGCCTGCTCGAACAGGTCGAGCGCGGCGCCGTCGCCCGCGCGGTCGAGGGCGAGCGCGAGGTTGTTGAGCGTGAGCGCTTCCGAGCGGCGGTCGCCGAGATCGCGAAAGAGGGCGAGCGCGACACGATGCTCCTCAGCCGCCTCCAGGTATGCACCGTCACGCCTGAGACGCAGGCCGACAGCGTTGGCGCGAAGCGCCTCGCGGTGTCGGACGCCGGGCGTTCGGGTCGGCCACGCAGCGGTCGCCTGCGCTCCGACCCGTGCGGTCGCGGCGCGCACGTTCCGCTGAGCGCCCGCCGTCGCCGTCGCGAGCTGCAGTCCGGCGACGGAGCGCGCACGTGACGACCAACGTGCAGCGCCGCGAAGCGCCGGACTCACGTGGGTTCGCGCCCGTGCCGCCCCGCCGGCGGACGCGTGCGCGATCCGGCGGCCCGAGTCGGGCACACGTGCCGCGAGCCGCGCCCCTCGCGGAGCATGACGCACGACGAGAAGCACGGCGGCTGCGAGGCATGCTCCGCACGCCGCTGCCGCGACGCCGAACAGGACGTACCTGAACAGGCCGACGGCGGCGAGCAGGACGAGCAGGAACACCGCGATCGCGCCCAGCGCGGCGGCCCGGCGGCGTGCCTGCGCCCCGCCCGGCGTGTCGGCGCGCATCACGTGCCAAAACCCCTTGATCCGATCTTCGAACGGCATGGCCCTCACTGGTCGTCGGAACCAGAGCCACTTCGGCGCTCCGGGCCGCCTTCCTGCGACGTCGCCTCCTCCAGCCGGTAGAAAAACCGACGGCCCGGCGGGCACCCTAGCGCGAGGCCGGTACGGTTGCCGCGTGAGGCCGAACCGCTCGATTCCGTCGGCCACGGTCGTTCCAGTCCTGGTGTATCCGGAGGTCCGCGAAGCCGTGCGGTGGCTCGGCGCGGCTTTCGGGTTCGCCGAGCGGGTGCAGATCGGCGAGAGTCACCGCTCGCAGTTGAGCGTCGGTGAGGGAGCAGTGATCGTGGCCGACGTTCGGCGCGAGCAGCGGCCGCCTCGACCGGGAGAGGAGACGCATTCGGTGCTCGTGCGCGTCGACGATGCTCGGGCCCACTGCGACCGCGCGCGGTCGAACGGTGCGCGGATCCTGATGGAGCCGACCGACTTCGAGTACGGCGAGCGGCAGTACAAAGCCGAGGACCCGGCGGGCCACCGGTGGACGTTCTCCGAGACACTCGAGGACGTCGCGCCCGAGACATGGGGCGGGACACTCGTCGGGTCGCCGTAGCCGCGCCCGCGAAAATATCGGCGTGACCGGCTTCCGACGATCCGATTACCGGGCGCGCGTCGCCGCACTTCCGCCCGGCGGCCCACAGGCGACGACACGCGCGCTCACACGCGCCGGCGAGGCCTCGGCGATCGTGCTCGTGGAGGGCTTCAGCGATCAGATCGCCGTCGAGACACTTGCCGAGCGCCGCGGGCGCGACCTGCAGCTCGAAGGAGTGGCCGTCGTCCCAGTCGGCGGCGCACAGGCGGTCGCGCGGTTCCTCACACTCTTCGGGCCGCACGGCGCGAACGCGCGATTGGCCGGTCTCTGCGACGCCGGCGAGGAGAACGTCTTCCTGCGGAGCCTCGAGCGCGCCGGCTTTGGCGCGCACCTCACCGGCGCGGCGATGGAGCGCCTCGGCTTTTTCGTCTGTCGCGCAGACCTCGAGGACGAGCTGATTCGGGCGCTGGGTGCGAATGGTGTCGAGGCGGTGCTGGAGGCGGAAGGCGACCTCGAGGCCTTCCGGACATTCCAGCGGCAGCCCGCCTGGCGGGCGCGGCCGGTCGAGCGGCAGCTCCGCCGTTTCATGGGCAGTGCGGGGCGCCGAAAGCTGCGCTATGCGCGTCTCCTCGTCGAGGCGCTCGACCTCGGCGCCGTGCCGCGGCCGCTCGACGGCGTCATCGACCACATCGGCTGAGAACGGGTTTCTACAGCTCCTCTCGCGCCGGACCGCCCGGCCGCCAGAGCGGTTCGTCACCGCCTGCGTCCGCATTCGCGGCCCGCGCCGCAATGAACAGGAAGTCCGACAGACGGTTCAGGTACACGAGCACGAGCGGGTTGATGCCGTGCTCACCATCGGCGACGAGCGCGTCGCGCTCGGCACGGCGACAGACGGCGCGCGCGACGTGCAGGCGAGCGGCTGCCTCCGTTCCGCCGGGGAGCACGAAGCTGCGGAGCTCGGGCAGGTCTGCGTTCAGGTCGTCACACAAGCGCTCGAGGTCGTCGACCGACTGCTGCGTGACCCGGAGCCGGTCGGTGACGCCAAACGGGACCGACAGGTCCGCGCCGACGTCGAACAGCTCGTTCTGGATTCGTCCCAGCCAGGGACGAAACCGGTCGGGAAGATCGCCCGCAGTCAGCACCATCCCGAGGTTCGAGTTCAGCTCGTCGACCGCGCCGAACGCTCCGATGCGGCAATCGAGCTTCGGCACGCGCGAGCCGTCGCCGAGCGACGTCTCTCCGGCGTCGCCGCCGCGGGTGTAGATCCGCGTCAGCCGGACCGGCTCGTCCCGCTCGCGCGGGCTCACGAAGCCGACGCGAGCGAGCGCTCGCTCAGCCCCAGGATCGTTCGCGCGATCACGAGCCGCTGGATCTCGCTCGTTCCCTCGTAGATCTCGGTGACGCGCGCGTCACGGTAGTAGCGCTCGACGGGAAACTCCGTCGTGTAACCGTAACCGCCGAGGATCTGGATCGCTTCGCCCGAATGGCGCCGTGCCATCTCCGACGCGAACACCTTCGCCTTCGCACCTGCTTCGGTGTGCGGCTCGCCCTGCTGCTTCAGCCACGCAGCGCGATAGACGAGCAGGCGCGCAGCGTCGAGCTCCGTCGACATGTCGGCAAGCTTCCATTGCACGGCTTCGAACTCGCCGATGCGCTTGCCGAATTGCCTTCGCTCTAGCGCGTACGCGCGAGCGACGTCGTACGCCGCCTGGGCGATCCCCAGCGCCTGGGCGGCGATGCCGATGCGGCCGCCGTCGAGCGTCGCCATCGCAACGTGAAAGCCCCGCCCCTCCTCGTGGAGCAACCGGTCACGCTCGACGGCGGCATCGACCGCGATCGAGTTCGTCACCGAGGAGTTCAACCCGAGCTTCTCCTCGCGTCCGGTGACGCGGATGTGCTCCGCGTCGAGGATGAACGCGCTCACGCCTCGCGCGCCAGGCGTGTCCTGATCCGTGCGCGCGAACAAGAGGAACGTCCCCGCGTGCTCTGCCGTCGAGATGAACTGCTTCGTCCCGCTGATCTGCCAGCCGTCGCCCGTTGCATCCGCGCGCGTGCGCAACGACGCGGCGTCCGATCCCGACTCCGGCTCCGTCAGCGCAAAGGCGCCGATCGCATCGCCACGGGCGAGCGGCGGAACGAACCGCGCGCGCTGCTCGTCGCTCCCGAACGTCAGGATCGGCAGCGTCACCGCGCTCGTGTGAACCGCGACCGTGACGCCCACACCGGCGTCGGCGCGCGAGATTTCCTCGAGGACGAGGATGTACGACAGGAAGTCAGCACCGGCACCGCCGTACTCCTCGGGGATGCAGACGCCCATCAGGCCGAGCTCTGCGAGCTTCGGATAGAGGTCGCGAGGAAAGGTGTGCTCGCGGTCCCACTGGGCGGCGTGCGGCTCGATCTCCGCCTTCGCGATGTCCCGCGCCAGCGCCTGAATCTCGCGCTGGTCAGGCGTCAGCTGGAAGTCCACCGCCGGCCAGTATAGGCGCGGGTGCGCGGCATTCCAGGACTCGCGCCTCCTGCCGTCAGGCCGCGGCGAGCTCGCGGCGGATCTCGCGCAGCTCAGGCTCGATCGTCACGAACGCGTCGATCACGTCCGGGTCAAACTGGCGTCGCGACTGCCCGACGATCTCGCTCTGGGCCGTGTCCCAGCTGAGCGCACGCCGATATGGGCGATCGCTCGTCATTGCGTCGAGCGCGTCGGCGATGGCGAAGATCCGCGCACCCAGCGGGATTTCCTCGCCACAGAGCCCGTCCGGGTAACCGCGGCCGTCCCAGCGCTCGTGGTGCGAGCGCACGATCCGCAGCCCCGCGCCCTGCAGGAACGCGACGCCGGCGAGCATCGCCTCGCCGAGCACCGTGTGCGTCTGCATCCGACGCCGCTCGGGCGGGCTCAAAGGGCCGGGCTTGAGGAGGATCCCGTCGGGGATCCCGATCTTGCCGACGTCGTGCAGCAGGAAGCCGTAGGGCGTGCTCGGGTCGCCGGCCACCGTGGTGTCGCCGACCTGGTCGGCGAGCGCCGTCGCGTAGTTCTGCACGCGTTGCGAGTGCGCGCGCGTGCCCGTGTCCTTCGACTCCAGCGCGCTCGCGAGCGCGGACACCGTCTCGAGGTATGCGCTCTGCAGCAATTCGCGCTGGCCGCGCTCGAGCTCGAGCATGTGACGCAGATCGCGCGCGTAAAGGAGCAGCTCCTCCTGTGGGCCGGTGCTCGCTTTCCTGGTCGCGCGGAACGGAACGCCGTACAGGCCGCCGGCGAGCCGCTCGGCGACCGACAGGAGCTCGAGCGGGCTGAAGGGCTTCCGCACGAACGCGTCCGCGCCCGCCTTCTTCGCGTCGGCGGCCGTGCCGCCGTCCGAACCGGTGAGCATGACGATCGGGATCTCCGCAGTCGCGGGATCGTTCTTCAGGTGCCGGCAGAGATCGAGCCCGGACGTGACCGGCATGTTGACATCGAGGACGATGACGCTCGGCTTGGCGCGCTCGATCTCGCGCCGCGCGGCGGCGGCACTTTCAGCTTCGGCTACGTCGACGTCCGCGACCTCGAAGGTCGTGCGCAGTAGCGTCCGAAGCGCAGGATCGTCGTCCACCAACAGGATCCGCAAGATCCGAGGCCTCCCTCTTCCGTACCTGCTCGTTCTTGTCGGCAGCGGTCGCACGTGACTTGAGCCTCATGAATAGAGACTCGTCGACGTGCGGAAACCTGCGCTCTACGCTCCCTCGAACGAGGGATTTCGTCAGGAATACTCGAAGAACCCGCGCCCGCTCTTGCGGCCGAGGCGACCCGCAGAGACGTGTTCCTGGAGGAGGGGCGCGGGCGCGTAGCGGTCGTCGCCGAGCCCGTCCTTCAGCACGTCCATGATCGCGACGCAGGTGTCGAGGCCGATCAGGTCCGCAAGCGCCAGCGGCCCCATCGGATGCGCGAAACCGAGCTTCGCGATCGTGTCGATCGCCTCCGCCTCGGCGACGCCTTCCTGCAGCGCCCAGACCGCCTCGTTGATGAACGGCATCAGGATCCGGTTCGAGACGAAGCCGGGGAAGTCGTTCGCTACGGCAGGGGTCTTTCCGAGCGCGCGCGCCAGTTCGGTGATCGCGTTCGCGGTCTCGTCCGAGGTGTCGCGCGCACGAATGATCTCGACCAGCTTCAGCACCGGGACGGGGTTGAAGAAATGCATGCCGATCACCTTGTCCGGCCTCCCGGTCGCGGCCGCGAGCGACGCGATCGGGATCGACGACGTGTTCGAGGCGAGCACCGCCTCGGGCGGGAGGATGGCGTCGGCGCGCCTGAAGACGTCGTCCTTCACGGCTGAGTCCTCGACGACCGCCTCGATCATCAGATCGGCCGGGACGAGGTCGCCCACCCCACTCACCCGCCCGAGCACCTCGTCGGGATCGGCTCCGCCCTTCTCTGCGAGCCTTGTCAGGCTCTTGCGCATCGTGTTGATCCCGCGCTCGACGGCGCCCGGCGCGGCGTCGTGCAGCGAGACGCGGCGGCCGGACGACGCAATGACCTGTGCGATGCCGCCGCCCATCTGCCCGGCGCCGACGACGAGGACGTGCTCGAACGTCACTTCAGGTGCGCGAGGCGCGCGAGCCGGCCGAGGTTGACGCTCCAGCCGACGCCGAACGTCGTCGGCGTCAGGATCCGCGACGAGCGCGGGTTCCACGTGCGTTTTTTGGCTCGCTCGAGGGTCGGCATCCGGAAGTCGTACGGAATGAATCCGACCAGCTCACCGTGCGTGCGGTGGTGTCGGATCGCGTCCACGACCGCGGCACCCGCGATCGCGACCCAGAGCGTGCGGACGAACCGTTTGCGGCCGCTCTCGCTCACACCTCGATCAGGACGGCGTCCCCCTGGCCCCCGCCCGAGCAGATCGCAGCGAGGCCGAGGCCCCCGCCGTTGCGACGGAGCTCGTAGATCATCGTCGAGAGGATCCTGGCACCCGATGCGCCGATCGGATGTCCGAGCGCGACCGCGCCGCCGTTGACGTTGACGCGGTCGGGGTCGACATCGAGCATCTTCGCGCTGTTGAGCACAACCGACGAGAACGCTTCGTTCAGCTGGACGCGCTCGACGTCACCGATCTGCTTCCCGGCTTTTGCCAGCGCTTCCTTGCCCGCCTTCGCCGGCGTGCGTGCCAGGTAGGCGAACTCGTCCGCGACGTAGGCCTGCGACAGGATCGTCGCGAGCGGCTCGAGCCCGCGGCTGCGCGCAAACTCCTCGCTCGTGACAACGAGCGCGCCCGCGCCGTCGTTGACCCCGGGCGCGTTCCCCGCCGTCGTCGTCCCCTCCGGGTCGAAGACGGGCTTGAGCTTCGCGAGCCGCTCGTACGACGTGTCGCGGCGAGGGCCTTCGTCCACCGACAGCTCGCCGACGGGAACGATCTCGTCCTGGAACTTGCCTTCGTCGATCGCCTGCGTCGCCCGTTCGTGCGAACGCAGCGCCCAACGATCCTGGTCCTCGCGCGGGATCCCGAGCTCGCGCGACACGAACGACGCCTGCTCGACCATGTGGCGCCCGTCGAATGTCGAGGTGAGGCCGTCGTGCGTCATCAGGTCGATCAATGTGCCGTCGCCGAGCCGATACCCGAACCGCGCCTTCTTCAGCGCGAACGGCGCATTGGACATCGACTCCATGCCGCCGGCGACGATCACCTGGTGATCGCCCGCGCGGATCATCTGATCCGCCATCTCGACCGCGCGGATCGACGACGCACAGACCTTGTTGATCGTGTCCGAACCGATCTCGATCGGCAGGCCGGCGCCGATCGACGCCTGCCGCGACGGTGCCTGGCCGGCGCCGCCCTGCAGCACCTGCCCCATGATCACGTACTCGATTTCGTGCGGCTCCAGGCCGACGCGCTCGAGCGCCGCGCGGATCGCGATCGACCCGAGCTCCGTGGCCTCGCGGCCCGCGAGACCGCCGCCGAGCTTGGCGAACGGCGTCCGCACTGCCGACACGATCACCGAGTGGCCCATGGTCCGAGCGTACCAATACGCTTTGGCTGTGCCCTCGCCGCGAACGAAGGTGAAACGCCACCCCGAGCGTGGGACGTACGACCGCGCGACGATCGACGTCATCCTCGACGAAGCGTTGATCTGTCACGTCGGTTTCGTCCACGACGAGCACCCGTACGTGATCCCGACGATCCACGCGCGCGACGGCGACACGCTGTACCTCCACGGCTCGCCCGGCTCGCGGATGCTGCGCAACCTCGCGCAGGGCATCGACCTCTGCGTGACCGCGACGCTCCTGGACGGCCTCGTCCTCGCGCGATCTGTCTACCACCACTCGATGAACTACCGCTCTGTGGTCGTGCTCGGGCGCGCCCGCGAGGTGACGGACCGTGAAGAGAAGCTGCGTGCGATGGAACGCGTCGTCGAGCATGTGGTCCCCGGCCGCTGGGCGGACGCGCGACAGCCCTCGGAGGGTGAGCTGAAAGGGACGACGATCCTCGCGGTCTCGCTCGACGAGGCCTCCGCGAAGCTCCGCACGGGCGGGCCATCCGACGACGAGGCCGACCTCGACCTGCCGGTCTGGGCGGGAGTCATCCCGCTCGCCCTCGTACCCGCGGCGCCGGCGGCCGACAACGACGAGCGCGTCCCCTCCTATGCCGAGCGCTATCGGCGCCCGAACGGTTCGGCTACCCTCGACGCCGAATGAATCTCGTCTCGCCGACCTGGGCCTGGTCGTGGCGCATCGAGCGAGGCGGGAGCCTGCGCCCGGTCTGACCGGCCGACACCTCTCCCCGCTCGACCCGACCTCCGCTCCGGAGGTCTTTTGTTCTCCACGGACATGACGCACGAGATTCCGACCGACCTGATCACGCCGCTCGGCGCATATCTCGCGCTGCGCGACCGCGGCAACTCCACCTTCCTGCTCGAGTCGGTTGAACGCGGGCGGCTCGGGCGGCACTCCCTCGTCGGTTGCGGAACACACACGTGCACGTTCGAGGAAGCGGAGACGGCCGGCGCCGCCGTGGTCGGGTATCTGGCCTATGACCACGTGACGCGACTCGAGCCGACCGTGCCTCTGCCCGCTGCGGGCAGCGAGCTTCCGGAGAGCCGCTTCATCGTCGCCGAGGTGCTCGTGCGGTTCGACCACGCGCTCGGCGTCGCCGAAGTCCTCGCCGGCGCTCCCGCCGACGTCGGATCGCTTCTGGCTTCGGCTCCGGCGACCGCGCGCGAGCGCCCGCCTGTTCGGACGGACCGCCCAAGCATCGTTCGCTCTCCGTCGCAGGACGTCTACGAGGAGAACGTCCGCCGCGCGCAGCAGCACATCCGCGACGGCGATGCGTTCCAGATCGTCGTGTCCCAGCGCGCAGACCGCGCGACATCGGCGACCGCGGTCGACCTCTACCGTGCGCTCCGGCGCGTGAACCCCTCGCCGTACCTGTTCCTGCTCGAGCTTAGCGACCTCGCTCTGATCGGCTCGTCACCCGAGACGCTCGTGAAGGCCGAAGGGAGCCGCGCGAGCCTGAACCCGATCGCGGGGACGACGGAGCGCGGCCCCGGCGACGCCGAGCGCCTGCTCGCTTCGGAGAAGGACCGCGCAGAGCACGTGATGCTCGTCGACCTCGGCCGCAACGACCTCTCGCGTGTGTGCGTGCCGGGAACGGTGCGCGTCGAGCGGTTCCTCGACGTCGAGCCGTACTCCCACGTGACGCACCTCGTCTCGCAGGTGGACGGCGAGCTTCGAGGCAACGTGACGCACTTCGATCTGCTGCGAGCGTGTTTTCCGGCCGGCACCGTGAGCGGCGCGCCGAAGGTCCGCGCAATGCAGATCATCTCGGAGCTGGAAGGTGTGCGTCGCGGGCCCTATGGAGGGGCGGTCGGATACGCGCTGCCCGGCGAGGTTTTGGATACGTGCATCGCGATCCGCACGATCGTGCTCCACGACGGCATCGCGCACATGCAGGCCGGTGCCGGAATCGTCGCCGACTCGGATCCCGCCGCCGAGCACCAGGAGTGTCTGAACAAGCTCGCAGCGCTCGAGGCCGCCGTCGAACTCGCGGACCGCGAGGCGCGATGATCCTGCTCGTCGACAACTACGACTCGTTCACGTACAACCTCGCGCACCTGTTCGGCGAGCTCGGCGTCGAGGTGGTCGTGCGCCGAAACGACGCGATCGACGCGGACGAAGCGGAGCGGCTCGGCCCCTCACATCTCGTCGTTTCTCCGGGGCCGGGCAGACCGGCGGACGCGGGCGCGACGCCGGAGATCCTCCGCCGCCTCGCGCCGTCGATCCCGACACTCGGTGTCTGCCTCGGCCATCAGGCGATCGTCGAGGTCTTCGGTGGGAGCGTCGGCCCGGCGCGCGAGCTCGTCCACGGCAAGTCGTGCCTCGTGGAGCACGACGGGCGCGGGCTCTTTTCGGGCCTGCCTGAGCCCGTCGAGGTCGGCCGCTACCACTCGCTCGCGGCGACGGTGGTGCCCGACGCGTTGGACGTCAGCGCGCGCTCGGACGACGGCGAGATCATGGCCGTCCGGCACCGCGAGCTGCCCGTCGACGGGCTCCAGTTCCATCCCGAGTCGGTGCTCACGCCACTCGGCAGCGAGTTCGCGCGAAACTTCCTGGGACGCCGGTGATCCAGCAGGCAATCCAACGGCTTCTCGACGGCGACGACCTCTCGCGGGGCGACGCGCGTGAGGTCATGAGCACGATCATGCGCGGCGAGGCGACCCCCGCGCAGATCGGCGGCTTTCTCGTCGCGTTGCGTGCGAAAGGCGAGACCGCCGACGAGATCGCCGGCTGTGCCGAGGCGATGCGCGAGCATGCGCTCGCCGTCAGGCCGCAACGCGACGACCTCGTCGACACGGCCGGCACCGGCGGTGACGGCGCGTCGACGATCAACATCTCGACGGCGGCAGCGCTCGTCGCCGCGGCCGCAGGAGCCGCCGTCGCGAAGCACGGGAATCGGGCCGTGTCGTCAGCGTGCGGATCAGCCGACGTGCTCGAGGCGCTGGGCTTCTCGCTCGAACAGGAGCCCGACCGGATCGCACGCTCGATCGACGAGCTCGGCTTCGGTTTCCTGTTTGCGCCCAGCCATCATCCCGCCATGCGCCACGCAGCCTCCGTCCGGCGCGAGCTCGCGACACGCACCGTTTTCAACGTGCTCGGACCGCTGACGAACCCCGCCGGCGCGCGGGCGCAGGTCGTCGGCGTCTATTCGCCCCCGCTCGTCCGGACGATCGCCGAGGTGCTCGCCCGGCTCGGCGCCCGCCGCGCATACGTCGTACACGGCGCCGGCGGGATCGACGAGCTCTCCCCCGCGGGGCCGAACCTCGTCTGCGAGGTCGTCGACGGCGACGTGCGCGAATGGGCGCTCGACCCGGAGACGGAGCTCGGCATTCCGCGCGCGCCGGTCGAGGAGCTCAGGGGCGGCGCGCCGGACGAGAACGCACGCGCGATTCGTGAGGTGTTCGCCGGCGCGGACGGGGGCGCCAGGCGGAGCGCGATCATCCTCAACGCGGCCGGTGCGATCGCCGCAGGGGGCCACGCTGCCGATCTTCGAGAGGGCGTCGTGATCGCGCGCGCGACGATCGACTCCGGCGCTGCAGGCGAGCGCCTGGACGCACTCGCCGCGTTCTCGCGCGCCGAGGTGACGGCGTAGTGGGGCGCTTTCACGAAGCGCTCGCAGCACCGGGACTGCGAGCGATCGCGGAGGTGAAGCGGCGTTCGCCGTCAGCCGGTGACCTCCGGCCGGACGCAGATCCTGCACGCCTCGCGCTGCAGTTCGGAAACGCCGGGGCCGCAGCGGTCTCGGTGCTCGTCGACGAGCGTTTCGGCGGCTCGCTCGACGACCTGCGCGCAGCTCGCGCGGCGACACCTGTCCCACTGCTCGCGAAGGGGTTCTTCACGCAGGAGGTCCAGCTCCTGCAGCTGAAGGTCGCCGGCGCCGACGCGGTGTTGCTGATCCTTCGAGACGTCGACGACCTGCGTGCGCGCGAGCTGCTCGCGTATGCGCGCGAGCTCGGCCTCGACGTGCTGGTCGAGGCGCACGACGCGGACGAGCTCCACCGGGCGGTTGCGCTCGGCGCGGAGGTGATCGGAATCAACGCCCGCGACCTGACGACGTTCGAGATCGACCGGAGTGCGCAACTCGAGCTCGTGTCGAGCGCACGGCCGCACGAACGCGTGATCGTCGCCGAAAGCGGCGTGTGGACGCGCGCGCAGGGAGCCGCGGCCGAGCTCGCCGGCGCGGATGCGATTCTCGTCGGGTCGGCGCTGATGCGCGCGCCCGATCCGGCGGCGAAGCTCGAGGAGCTTCTATCCCGTCCGCTCGTGAAGGTGTGCGGGCTCACCCGGCAAAACGACGTCGACGCGGCGGTCGAAGCCGGCGCCGATCTCCTGGGATTCATCCTGGCGCAGGCAAGCCCGCGCCGTGCGCAGCGCGTGCTCGATGTTCCCGATGATCGGTTGAGCGTTGCCGTCTTCGTCGGCGAGCCGGAGGAGACGGACGCCGATCTCGTCCAGCTGTACCGCGCCGA
>VAXB01000121.1 GCA_005883995.1 Actinomycetota bacterium | reverse complement strand
GCGTGGCGGCTGTTCGTGGAGTTCCTCGCGCATACCGGGCTGCGGATCGGCGAGGCGGTCGCGCTGACCTGGGCCGACATCGACTTCGGCAAGCGTCGCGTCCAGGTGCGCAGGCGGCTGTACCGCGCCGCTTCGACGCTCCCAAGTCAAGGTACGGGCGGCGACAGGTGCCGCTGGCAGAGACGCTCGCACGGTCGCTCTGGCGGCTCCGCGGGACCGCAACGGACGAGGCGCCGGTGTTGTGCCTTGAGAAAAGCAACCAATCCCAGTGTCACGGCCATGGCGAAGCTCCTTCCGTTCGACCACACTAGGCGGGCGCATCGTGCCCGAAACGCGTCCGTCGACGACATCGAAGCAGTCGTCGCCTCACTGCACGCCGGAGGCGTCGAAACCTCCGCGATCACGCGCGCGGTAGACGCTGAAGGCGAAGGCAGATTCGCGCGTCTCCAGGACCCCGAAGGTCACCGGATCGAGCTCTGGCAGCACCTTGAAGCCGCGGACGAGCCGATGTCCGAGGCGGGCGGGTAAGACTCCTGACGAGACTCACCCGCCTGCGGCGGAATGGTCTGCTTAGGCCTCGATGTAGGCCGTGATCGGACGAACGACGCCGTGCTCCTCCATCGCCGCTGCGACCTCGGCAGACGGCGAAGCCAACATCGCCTGAATCGCGGCAGGGTCGCTGACATCGGCAGTGATCGCGATGTTGTTGCTCCCGTCGTGCGCGACGTAGTCGGTCACGTTGCTCCCCGAGCCCGATTCGATCGCTGCAGCGCGACCCTCCTTGCCTTCCAGCCAGCGCTCGACGTCGACGACGGCATGGGTAATGACCAGTTTCGACACTGGATTCCTTCCGTTGGACGACAGACGCCGATTCTCCCCACTTCGCCGAGGCGCGTACATGGGCCGAGCAGCCCATCTTTGTGGGCGTGCCGAGCCTCGCGCACAAATCACACCGGAGGTAGCGCTCGTCGGTGCGCGCTACGGCGCCGTCTGAAGGCCGACGCCCTCGATCGCGCGTCGCGCAAGGCGATCGTCGTCGTCGCCTGCCATCCCGCTGACGCCGACGGAGCCAACGCGTCGGCCGTCGCGGAACGCTGCGACACCCCCCTTGAAGAAGGTGAAGCGCGGATCGAAACTGGCGCGCTCGACCGGATCGTCGGCGACCTTCTCGGCGAGCGCCTTCGTCGACGTCGCGTCGCTACGCGCCGCGGTGTACGCCTTCCTCTGCGCGTTCAGGCGCGTGTCGGCCGCGGCTCCGTCCATGGTCGCGGCAGCAACGAGTTCGCCGTGGTCGTCGGCGACGAACACGGTGACGGGCGCCTCGGCTGCGTCGACGACCCACCGGACGATCGCGAACGCGGATTCGAGATCCATTGCGTCACCCTAAACCTGCAAGCGAAAGCGTCTCGGGCAAATCGCGGACGCCGGAGCTTGCTCCGACGGCGGTCGTCGCGAGCGCGCCGGCGGCATTCGCCAGTCGCGCCGCGCGCTCGATCGTCCAACCGGCGAGCAGCCCGTAGATCAGACCGGCCGCGAACGCGTCGCCGGCCCCGGTCGCGTCGACGGACTCCACGGACACGGGGGGAATCTGTCCCCAGCCGGCGACAAAGCACCCCGCGGCGCCGAGCTTGACGACGACCTCTCGTGCGCCCGCCCGCTGAAGCCACGCAGCGGCTGCAGCCGCATCGCTCTCGCCGGAAATCGCCGTCGCCTCAGCGAGGCTCGGCACGAAGACGTCGGCGTGCACGAGCGCGGGGAGGATCCGATCCCAACGCCCCGTCGCGTCCCAGACCGTGTCGATACTCGTCAGGATCCGCCGGCGCCTTGCCTCCGCGAGCAACGATGCGCACGGCGTCCCGTCGAGCGCATCGAGCACGAGTGCGCCTGCGATGTGCAGACCGCGGCCGGAGAAGACAAGCGACGCATCGAGCTCGTCGGCGCGCAGCGTGGCATTCGCGCCCTTGACGTGGAGGAACGTGCGCTCCCCGTCCGACGAAACGAGTGCGACCGTCGCGGAGGTCGGCGTCGCGCCGTCGACGAGCACGGCTTCGTGTGCGATTCCGCGCTCCTCGAAGAGGCCGACGAGGAACCGCCCGAGCATGTCGTCCCCGACTTTCCCGGCGACGGCGGCACGCGCACCGAGGTGCTTCAACGCCGTCGCGGTGTTGAGCGCGCAGCCCCCGCCGTGGAGCGAGATCGTCTCGACAAGGCCCAGTGACCCGGTGGCCGGAAGCTCGTCGACCGGCCGCGCGATCACGTCTGCGACGAGGATGCCGAGGCAGACGACGTCGGGTGTCACGCCGGATCCGGCGCCAGGAAGCGCAGCACGCGTAGATCACCCTCGACGTCGAACGTGCGCGCCGAAGCCGGCATGGCGAAGACATCGCCCGGGCGCGTGGGCGTGCCGGCGAGCACGCCATCTCCGGCGAGGACGAGGAGGATCGCGAACCGGCCGGCGGGTTGGGGAGCCTCGTCTGCCCAGAAGAACCGGCGCGCCGCTTCGGGGAGGTGCCGGACCGGCTCGTGCGCGCTGAGGTCGATCGCCCCCAGCGCCGTTTCCCAGCCCAGGCCGAGGTGGCTGTCGTCGGGCCGGACCGGGAAGCCGTCCCACTCGCACAGGAACGAGAAGTCCGTTGGCTCCTGGAGCTCAGCGATGAGGACACCCGCTCCGATCGCATGTGGGATGCCGGCGGGGACGTAGACGACATCGCCTGCGCGCACCGAGACCGCGTTCAGCGAACCGAGGAGCTGGTCGACGTCTTGATCTGCGATCCACCTGCGATAGCGGTCGCGTTCCACCGCCTCACGCAGGCCGACCCAGACCTCCGCGTCGTCGCTGCGTGTGTCCAGGACGATCCACGCCTCGGTCTTCCCGAACGGCGACGCGAAGGCATCACGCGCGAAGGCGCGACCGGGGTGGACGTGCACCGGCAGCCGCTCGGCGGTGTCGAGCAGCTTCGCGAGCACGCCGGTCGAGGTGCCGAAACGGGCGACGTGCGCGTCGCCGAGCCACCCGATCGGATCGGCCTCCACCGCATCGCGGAGGATGCGGCCCCCGGCGAGGCGCGAGAGCCCCTCTGCGGGATCGTTCCGCCCCGGGTTTCTTGCAGTGGTCACGGAGCCGAGCCAGTCCTCCGGGCAGAAGCCGTCCTCCTCGGGCGCACCCCGCAGTCGTCCCAGGAGGGCTCCGCCCCTGTAGAAGCGATGGACGCGGGTCGGTTCCAGCCGCAGTGGACGCACGACCGAAGTATCCGATTCTGAGTGCGGGCGGCGCCGCGCACGGGAATCTGCTCTCGCCGATCCCATTTCCAGCGCAAAACGTGCTGTAGTTATGTCGTGCGCGTCGCCGTCATCGGTCGCCGACGGCGAGTCTTCGTGCTCGCCGCGTTTGGGGCCCTCCTCGCTCTCTCGCTCACCGTCTCCTCGGGCTCTTCGTCCGCCGGAGCTGCCGCGAGTCAGGTCGGGGACGGTTTCGCGCGGCTTCGGCTCGAGAACGTCGCCTCGAAGGTCGGCCTCGATTTCCGCGAGGGCGCCTTTCGCTTCGGCGTCTCGCCCGACCCCGCCGCGATGACCGGCGGCGGCCTGTGCGCGCTCGACTACAACAACGACGGTTGGCTCGACCTCTTCGTCGTCAACTCGTACTCGGAAGCCGACGTCGGTCGTTGGCAGACCCACGGCGGGCTCCCCCGGACCGCGCTGTTCCGTAACAAGGGAGGTCACTTCACCAACGTGAGCCGCCGCTCGAGGGCGAACCTCGCCGTCCGCGGCCAGGGGTGCGTGGCCGCGGACTTCAACGGTGACGGTCGGACGGATCT
This sequence comes from Actinomycetota bacterium, assembly GCA_005883995.1. Taxonomy (GTDB): domain Bacteria; phylum Actinomycetota; class Thermoleophilia; order Gaiellales; family Gaiellaceae; genus 3-1-20CM-4-69-9. The sequence continues at coordinate 1,324 of VAXB01000121.1, read as the reverse complement.
CTACGTGACGACGTCGGGCTACGACAAGTTGCTCTGGAACAACGGCAACGGCACGTTCACCGAAGGCGCCCGTGCGGCCGGCATCCGCGCGTACGGCTGGCACACCGGCGCCGCCGTCGGCGATGTGAACGGCGACGGGCGGCCGGACCTCCTCGTCGCCGGCTACACGGACGTCAACGTCCCCGTTCCCGGCTCCGCGGCCGGCTTTCCCAACAACGACGTCGGCATGCGCGACCGCCTCTACCTGAACGCGGGGCGCGACAGGCACGGCCACTCGAGGTTCCGCGAGGTCGGGGTGCGGGCGGGTCTCGAGTCCGCCCGCTTCGACCACAGCCTGGGCGCCGTGTTCTCGGACTTCAACGGCGACGGCCGCCTCGACCTCTACGTCGCAAATGACGGCGACCCGAACCGCCTCTACGAGAACGTGGCGTGGCCCGGAGGGAAGCGAGCCGACCCCGCCGGCCTCGGCTTTCGCTTCGAGGAGCGGGCGGCGAGCGCCGGCGTCGCCGATCCGAACGCCGGCATGGGCGTGGCTGCCGGCGACTTCTCCGGTGACGGGCTCACCGACCTGTTCGTGTCGAACTCGCGCGGCGAGGGGCATGCCGTCTACCTCGGTCGGCCTCCGGTCGCCGGCGGCTCCTCGTTCACCGACGTCCGAGCGGGGTTCGGGCCCGCCTTCGGCGGCAGCTACACCGGCTGGGGAGCAGCATGGGTCGACCTCGACCTCGACACCGATCTCGACCTCGTCCTGGCCAACGGCGCCATCCCGGTGACGAACCTGACAAAGGACGCAGAGCCGATCCAGGTGCTCGAGAACCGGACCGCCGAGGGCGCGCCCGGTCAGTTCGTGGACGGCAGCGCGCTGATCGGCGTCGGCGGCTTGCCGCGGGCGGTGGGGCGCGGCCTCGTGGTCGGCGATTTCGCGAACGACGGCGCGCCCGACATCGCCGTCAACACGGTCGGCGGGCGTCTCCAGCTGCTGCGGTCGACCGGCGCGCAAGGGCACTGGCTCGAAGTCCGGCTCGCGAAGTTCTCGCCGGGCGCAGTGGTGACAGCGGTGCTGCCCGACGGTCGCCGACTCGTTCGCGAAGAGCAAATCGGCTCCAGTTACCTCTCGTCACAGGATCCTCGGCTGCTCTTCGGCCTCGGCGCCGCGACGACCGTCACCGAGCTCGACGTGCGCTATCCCGGTGGAGCCGAGACGCACCTCGCCAACCTCGCGGCCGACCGGATCGTCACGGTCCGGCCCGCGCACACCGTCTCGTTGCGACGCACGGCCTCGCCGACGTCGTACCTGATCCCCGGCTGCATGCGCACCGACCTC
>VAXB01000052.1 GCA_005883995.1 Actinomycetota bacterium | reverse complement strand
CGAGTTCGTACACGTCGCCTCCGAGCTCGAGCTGCACGTTGCCGGCGAGCACGACGAACAGCTCCTCCGAATCGCCGTGCGCATACGCCTCGGGTCCCGTCGATCCTGCGACGTCGAGCTCGCCGACGAACACCTCGAGCTGATGCAACGGTCGCGGCGTAAGCAGCAGCTTGCGACCGAGGACCCCGAACGCGAGCGCCGGCCGCTCGTCGCGGCGCAGCACGCGCGGCGCCGGGGGCGCACTCGGTTCGAAGAGGTCCGCGACTGCGACGCCGAGCGCGTTCGCGATCCGGCGCAACGAGCCGATGCTGGCGCTCGCCTTGCCGCGCTCGACCTGGCTCAGGAAGCTCTCGCTGACGCCCGCGCGCTCGGCAATCGTCCTCAGCGTTGCGCGCCGGAGCCGCCGGATGCTCCGAAGACGTTCGCCGACGTCGACTTCGGCAACCGCTTCGGGCGCGCTCGACGGCATCCATTTCTCCTCAGACCCCGTCGAAGGAAAACTTAAGTCACCCTACGGCGCGGGTGAAGCAGAGTCAACGCACTGAAGCAGGGCTTTCGAAAGGAGCGGTTGCTCGGCGGCTCAGCCGCCGACGCGCGTCATCTGGTCGATGCAGACCGTCACGGCGAGGATCAACGCATCATCCTGGCCGGGCGCAATCTCGATGCCGTACGTGTCCCTGACGCGGAACCAGCGTTTCGACACCTCGGCGATGTTGTTGCCGTCGCGCTCGATCTTGTACTCGTGATCCACGACGTTGCCCTTCGCATCCATGTCATCGCCGCCTTCGACCTCGATCGAGAAACGGTCGCGCAGCGGGCTGATCAGCGCCTTCTGGATCGTCGCCACCCTTTGCCCGCCGCGCTCGATTTCCATCGTGTCCCGCACGTGCAATTTCTTTTCCTGCACCGTGAACAGCTCGGTTCCGGCGGTGTCTTCGAGCACGAGCGTCTTCCGAAGGCGCAGCGCCTTGCCGTCCACTTTGAACGCACGATCGCCGTCGTCGTTCTCGATCCAGAAGTCGTCACCGATCGAGAACAGCTGCTCGCGCATCCGATACTTCGTCCCTTCCAGGCCGCGCCGGCCGCGCAAGAGCCCCACCGCGCTACCGCCCGTGCGGGCGGACGAGGCGCCGGCGCCAGAGCCGTGACAGCAGGTACGTCGGGACGAGCCAGACGACGAGAAATGCCACGAGCGCCGAGGCCGACGCTCCGTGCACGAGCAACGTCACCGCGAGAACGAGCAGAAGAACGCCGCTGAACAGCAGGTAAGCGCCCGTGAACAATGCGAGCGCGACCCCGTGGACCGCTGCCTGCGCGGCCAATCGCCCTCGTGCGACCAGATCGAATGGATGCGGGGCCGCGAAAGCCCTGGGCGACAGCCCGGAAAGAGCGGCCCGGAGCTGACGGTGCGAGCGGGCAGTCAAGACCCGTCCGGCGCGCTGCGAGAACTCGTCCAGCGTCAAGGATCCGCGAACGTAGTGCTCGCGCAGATCTGCCGCAGCACGTTCGCGGTCACGATCGGCGGCGAGCGTCGATCCGCCATACGCCGGAGCAGCCGCAGCACCCCAGCGCCGCCACAGCCGCGGAACGATCCACGTGATCAGGCTCCAGAGGATCACCGCGAACAGGGTAGCGCGGCCCCGCGCTTATAGATGCGACGTGAGCCCGGCACCGGTCGCGTCACCGTCGGCCGACGTCTCTGCTGCCGCCGCGCCGTCGCCGTTCTGTGCGTTCTCGTACCACGAGTACGCGTACTTGCCGTCGTCCAGCTCCTTCGCGAACTTCGTCAGCCGCAGCGGATGGAACGTGTCGCACATCACGGCGAGCTCGTGCGTCTCCCGAACGCCGATCGACTTCTCCGCGAGCCCCGGCTGCGGCCCGTGCGGCAAGCCTGACGGGTGGAGCGTGATCGAACCGACGTTGACGCCCTTGCGGGAGCCGAAGTTGCCGGAGACGTAATAGATCATCTCCTCCGACTGCAGATTCGAATGGTGGTACGGGATCGGCACCGCGCGCGGGTCGAAGTCGAGCATCCGTGGGCAGAACGAGCAGATGACGAAGTTCTGACCCTGGAACGTCTGGTGGGACGGCGGCGGCTGGTGGATGCGGCCGGTGATCGGCTCGAAGTCGTGGACCGAGAACGTCCACGGGTAGAGGTAGCCGTCCCAGCCGACGACGTCGAACGGGTGATAGTCGAGGACGTACGTCTGGTACCCGTCGCGAACGCGGACCTTGACCGGGAACTCACCCCTGTCGCGGTGCGTGTTCAGCTGCGTCGGCGGATGGATGTCACGGTGGTAGTACGGCGCTCCTTCGAGCAGTTGCCCGTACTGGTTGCGGTACCGCTTCGGGATCTCGATTCGGCCGGGCGTCTCGAATACGAGGTACCGCTGCTCGCCGTCGGGCCGGAAGCGGTAGGTGGTGCCGCGGGGGATGACGACGTAATCGCCTTCGGTGTACGGGACGTCGCCGAAGATCGTCTCGAGCGTGCCGCTCCCCTCGTGGACGAAGATCACCTCGTCGCCCTCGCCGTTCCGGAAGTAGTACTCCGCGCTCTCGCTCGGCCGGCACAAAGAAATCTCGACGTCGTTGTTCCACATCAGCAACCGGCGGCCGGTGATCTCGTCGCCACCGGGATCGATGTCGTAGGTGTTGAAGAGGCGGTGCGCATGCGCGTCCGGGACCCACTCGTCGCGCTCGATCTCCTCGAAGTCTCCGAGCTTCATCACGCGGCACGGCGACTGGAGGTGGTACAGGATCGACTCCATCCCGACGAACCCCTCCATGCCCATGACTTCCTCGGTCAGGAGCGTCCCGTTGTCGCGGAACTGGACGTGTCGCTTCGACGGTACGTCGCCGAGTCGCTGGTAGAACGGCACGGTCAGAGGATACCGGCGGCCAAATCGGCGAGCCGCTCGCCGACGACCGGCGCGAACTTGAAGCCGTGGCCGCTGCAGGCCGATCCGACGACGACGCGGTCGTGGCGTTCGAGGATGAACCGCTCGTCATCGGTGTTGGTGTAGAGGCAGGTGTCGACCTGCGCCGGATCGGGCTCGGCGGTCGGGAAGTAGCGCGCGACCGTCTCGCCCATCAGCTCGACCAGCTCTTCGTCCGGCGCGGGCTGGTCGTCGGGGTCGACCGGCTTACCCGACTGGTGGATGCCGAGCTTCAGCCCGTACTTCGGATCGGCGAGCGCGTAGGTCCCGTGGCCGAGGCCGCCCGGCTTGAAGTCCACCACCGACGGCACCGGGCGGTCGCTCTCGAGCCGGAAGAACGCAACCGTCTCCGCCGTCGCAACGACGGGCAAGTCGATTCCGGCCCGCGCGAGCAGGCCCTTCGCCCACGATCCGGCGGTGACGACGACGACCTCTTCGTCCAGATCCTCGAGGTCGTCGACGCGGGTGTTCGCCCGCAGCTCGGCACCGTCGGCGCGTGCGCCTTCCTCAAACGCGCGGCGCGCCTTGTCGGCGCGGACGATGCCGGCGTCCGCCTGGAACACCGCGGTCGCTCCCTCGGGCGGCCGCACCATCGGAAACCGGGCTACGACCTGCTCGGGATCGAGCAGCTCGAGCGGTGCGCCGGCCTGCTCGAGCGCGCGCTGCGACCCCTCGCCGTGCCCGCGGACGAACTCGATGATCCCGTTCAGCTCCAGCAGCCGCTCACCGCTCTCCTCCTCCAGCTCGCGCCAGAGCGGCAGTGCCTGCTGCGCCAGCCGGACCCATTCGAGATCGGGATACGAGAGCCGGAAGATGCGCGACGCGCCGTGGCTCGAGCCGCGCGTGTGGTCGAGCTCGAACTGCTCGTAGACGGTGACCGCGTGGCCACGCCGCGCGAGCGCCCGCGCAGCCGCGAGCCCGTTGACCCCCGCACCCACCACGGCAACGCGCACGGGCATATCGTGCCGGACAGCGGCGTTTTCCGGTCTCGATGGGAGCACTCGACACGATCCGAAGCGAGGTCCTGTCGTGGGACGGCGTCAGCGCGCGCCCGCATCGGTTCGGCGGCATTGAGTTCCGGTACGGGAACCGGGAGCTCGGTCACGTCCACGGCGATCGCTTCGCCGACCTCCCGTTCCATCGCACGATCCGCGACATGCTGGTGGAGACCGGCCGAGCACTTCCGCATCACGTGCTTCCCGATTCGGGTTGGGTGACGAAGCGGATCGAGACCGACGACGACGTCACCGACGTGATCGAGTTGTTCCGGCTGTCGTACGAGCGCGCCCGCCTCGCCGACGAGCGTGGCGTGGCGCGGTAGGCGCTAGCCGACGCGGTTCCGCAGGACGCCGATCCCCTCGACCTCCAGCTCGACGACGTCGCCGCGACGAAGCCACCGGCCGTCCCCGTGCTCGAGGATGCAGCCCGTGCCGACCGTGCCGGAGCCGAGGACGTCGCCCGGGCGCAGCTCCGTGTTGCGCGCGGCGTGTGCGACGACCGCCTGCCACGAGTGGTGCATGTCGGCCAGCTCCCCGCGCGAGCGTTCCTCGCCGTTGACACGCGCGACCATCCTCCCGTGTGTCCCCTCGAACTCGTCGGGCGTGACGACGACGGGGCCGATGCTCGTGGCGAAGTCCTTCCCCTTTGCCGGCCCGAGGCCGACGCGCATCTCCGCCCGTTGGAGGTCGCGTGCGGACCAGTCGTTCATGACCGTGAAGCCCCCGACGGCGCCGTCCGCGCCGATGATCGCAGCGACTTCGAGCTCGTAGTCGAGCTCGTTCGTCCTTTCCGGGTATGGGACCTCGTCGTCCGGGCCGTAGACGGCGGCGGGATTGGAAAAGTAGAAGACCGGGATCTCGTACCACTCCGGCGGCACCTCCTGGTTTCGCAGCGCGCGCGCCGTCTTCACGTGCTGCTCGAACGCGTAGAAGTCGCGAATCGACGGCGGGTGCAGCACGGGCGCGCGCAGGTCGACGTCGGCGAGCGCGTACTCCGCGTGCCTTCTGGCGGTGCCGCCGCCGGTGAAGAACGCCTGGAGTGTCTGCGCGGCGAGCTGGTAGACGACGTCGCCCTCGATCACGCCCGGCCACCCGCGTTCGAGCGCCAGCTCCCTCGGCGTGAACATGCAGAGCTTCACCGGGCACGACTTTCACACGCATGCGTCCCCCGGCCGGTTCGCACGTGTCCGATCACGGCTCGGTGTGGACGATCACGTCGGCGATGTCTGGGCGGGCGCGGCGGATTTGCTCCTCGACCTCGCTCGCGCGCGCGTGCGCGTCGGCGAGCGCTGTGCCGGGGTCGAGTGCGACCGTCAGAAGCGCGACCAGCCCTTCGTCCGTGTACAGGAACCGGAGCTCACGCGGCGCTCTTCCTGTCGTCTCCCGCACGATGCGCGCAACATCGTCGGCGTCCGTGTCGTCGACGCTTCGCCCCGCGCCCGTTTCCGTGAGCGGCTCGAGATGTGTCTGGACGGCGTCAACTTCCGGCACGTGCTCGCAGATCGCCTGTTCGACCGCGGACGCAACCTCGTGCGCGTCCTCGAGCGTCACCTCGCCGGGGAGCTTCAGATGAAGCGAGACCTCGGTGTGGCCGCCGATGTCGAGGACGGTGACGTTGTGCACCTCGCGGACCCGCGGAACTGCGAGCGCGGCGGCGAACGCCCGCTCCCGAATCGCGCCTTCGTCCTCCTGCGGCTCGACGTGGACGACGACGTCGCTTCCGGGCAGCGCCGTGTGGACGGCCGCCTCCACGCGATCCGCGGCCTCGTGCCCCTGGCCCACGACGGCACCCTGCGACACGCCGATCACGACGTCCGCGAACTGACGGCCGCCGGCCTGCCGCATCCGAAGCCGGCGCAGCGCGACGGCTGGCCGGATTGCCTCGATCGCAACGCGCGCCGCCTCCTCGGCGTCGGCGGGGGCGCGGTCCATCAGCACGTCGATGTTCCGCTGCATCAGCCGCGCGGCCGCGGTCAGGACGAGGACGGCGACGAAGAGTGCCGCGACCGAATCGGCGCGCGTCACGCCTGCGCGGACGAGCAACAACCCGGCGAGGACGGCCAGCGACCCGACCATGTCGCTCGCGAAGTGAAGCGCGTTCGCCCCGAGGGCGGCACTGCCGTAACGGCGAGCAGCACGCCAGGAAACGACGGTTCGGCTGAGGTCGACGAGGATCACGATGAAGATGACGAGGAACGCGTACCAGGTCGCTTCAACGCGGCTCGGCGACGCGCCGACGAGGTGGCTGATCGAGCGCCACGCGATCAGCAGGCTCGCGGCCACGAGGATCGCGGCCTCGGCGAGCGCCGACAGATGCTCCGCCTTCCCGTGGCCGTACTGGTGCCCGACGTCGGCCGGGCGGCCGGCGACGCCGAGCGCGAAGAACGTCAGCAGCGCCGCGATCAGGTCCGTTCCGGAGTGCGCGGCCTCGGAGACGAGGCCGAGGCTGTTCGACGCGAGCCCGGCGACGAGCTTGAGCGCGACGAGTGCCGCCGCGGCGAAGACGGAGAGGAGTGCCGTCCGGCGCTGCGCGGTCACGCGCCTAGTGAAACAGAAGAGCCCGCCGAAGCGGGCTCCTCTCTCCGACTCCGACGAGATCCGCCCTACGACGTCGCGATGTCCCCGCTGAAGACCTCTTTCAGCATCGACCCCGCGCCCTTGCCGCGGTCCTGCCAGTGGTGGAACCTCAGCGTCTGTGCGGGCGCCGTGTAGTTGTAGTTGAACTTGCAATCGCGGCTGTCGGTGTTACACGAGAACGTGGCGCCGCCGCCGAAGAACGCCGTGATGAAGTCGGCCGTGAAGCACGCCGCGGCGCAAGTCGCGTTCGGGTTGAACGTGCCGCCCGAGACGGTCCCCGTCAGGTAGCCGATGCTCTTGCCCGTCACGCCTGCGCGGACGGTCGTCCCATGGTGCTTGTCGGTCGGGCACGAGCCCGGGCTCGCTCCGCCGAGGGTCGTGAACGTTCCCCTGTCGCGGCGCGTCACGCGGAACGTGCCGTTACCGTTGTCGTGCACGACGTACGTCCGCGTGAGCGTGTCGCTCGCCCACGGTGTGCCGTGACAGCCGTTGTCCTCGGTCACGAGCGTGAACGTGAACCGGTTGTGGCCCTGCTTCTTGCCCTTCCCCTTGCCCTTGTCGCCCGGATCCGCAAGGCCGGCGGCCGCGAGAACGAGCGCCGCCAACAGCACGCCGGGCAGGATGACGAAGCGCTTCATTCGGTCGATCCCTCCCATGTTGTGGTCTCTGCAGAGCAGATCCCGTGGGAGGAGGCGTCTTGCGCCGTGCCGACCTCAGGTTTCGGGCGCCTGCACCCGCTCGAGCGGCCAGACCACGACGTCCTGCCGCCGCGAGAAGTGAAGCAGCGGCTCACCCTCGAGCGGAATCGCGTCGGGAGGCATCGTGTTGAGGTCGATCGTGGCATCGGCTTCCTGCAGCGGCCAGGGCCGATGGTGGATGTCCGCCCGGTAGAGACGCGCGCGGTGGCGCGCGTAGAGGCAATATCGCTCCGTCAGGAAGTGCTCGAGCGACCCGGGCGCCGCAGCCGCGGCATCGCCGGCCGGCCCGTATTCGCCGCTGAACGCCGTGCCTTCGTGGCGCGCACACTCGTACAGGATCCGGTCGCCGCGCCGCACGACGTCGATCTGCGCGCGGAAGTACGGAAGCCGGTAGATCCTGCGTGCCGCCTCCACCGCAGCCTGACTCGACGCGTCGAGACTGAAGAACCAGATGCCGGGCTTGCCCTCGACCGTCACGTACGTGCGGACGTTCAGCTCCCGGAAGCTCGAGACACGCGGCAGCGGAAGCAGCCCACGCGCGCGGAGACCCGTGACGATGAACGGCGTCACTCCGATCCAGGCGCTCCCGCTGTGCTCGTCGAGCGAGAGCTCGCCGGGAATGTGCGCGCGCAGCGTGTCGGCGTCGACGCGCCAGTGGGCGAAGAGCAGATCGTCCCAGGTCTGGCCCATCACCCACGACGACGTCGGGAGGGGCCACGGACGATGCTCGGTTTCTTGGAGCGACGAACCCTGGCGCTTCGGAGCGCTGAGGAGGTCGGTCACAAGTTCCCGCGTAGCGCCTGCTCCCTCTCGATCGCTTCGAACAGCGCTTTGAAGTTCCCGTCGCCGAACCCGCGCGCCCCGTGCCGCTCGATCACCTCGAAGAAGAGCGTCGGTCGGTCCTGCGCGGTCTTGGTGAAGATCTGGAGGAGGTACCCGTCGTCGTCGCGGTCGGCGAGGATGCCGAGTCGCTGCAGGTCGGCGTAGTCCTCGTCGATCTCGCCGACGCGGTCCGCGACGTCCTCGTAGTACGTGTGCGGCGTCGACAGGAACAAGACGCCCCGGCGCGCCAGCGCTTCCACCGTCTCGACGATGTTGCTCGACGAGAGCGCAACGTGTTGAACGCCCGGGCCGTGGTTGAACTCGAGGTACTCCTCGATCTGGCTCTTGCGCTTGCCCTCGGCCGGCTCGTTGATCGGGAACTTGATCTTGCCTTCGCCGTCCGTCATTACCTTCGACATCAGCGCGGAGTACTCGGTCGAGATGTCGTCGTCGGAGAAATGGAGCATCTCCGTCATCCCGAAGACGCGCTCGTAGAACTCGACCCAGAAGTCCATCCGACCGAGCTCCACGTTCGCAACGCAGTGGTCGATCGCGAGCAGGCCGACACCCGCATCGGCGCCGTTCTGCGACTGCACCGGCTGGTAGCCCGGCAGATACGAGCCGGCATAGTCGTTGCGGCCGACGAACGTGTGCACGACGTCGCCGTACGCGGCGATCGATGCGAGCTCGACCCGGCCGAACTCGTCCTCCACCCAGTGCGGCTCGGCGATCCCGCGCGCGCCGCGCTGGACGGCCTGACGGTACGCCTCGCGCGCGTCCGGCACCCGCAAAGCGATGTCCTTGACGCCGTCGCCGTGGCCGCACGCGAACTCGACGACGCCGGAGTCGCGGCGCAGGCCGCTCGTCACGACGAGGCGAACGTCTCCCTGCTCGAGCACGTACGACGCGCGGTCGCGGACGCCGGTCTCGGGCCCTGCGTAGGCGGTCCGCCGAAACCCGAACGCGTGCTCGTACCAGAAGGCGGCCTGCTTGGCGTTCCCGACCCAGAGCTCGACGTGATCCCACCCGTCGAGCGGCATGAAATCGTCTGGCTGCCCCACGCGAGAAAGCTTACTCGCCGCCGGAGGGCGCAGCGTTCCCATCGGCCGCGGGCTAGTCGGCGTCCGGCACGGGCTGCGGAGCTCTCGGCGCGAGCACGATCCCGGCGGCGAGAACGACGCCGCCTGCCACCTGTACCGCAGTGATCTTTTCCGAGAGAGCGAGCAGGGCGATGATCGCGGCGAGAAACGGCTGCAGGTTCGCGAACAACGACGCGCGCGACGGCCCAACCCGGTCGATCGCGGTGAACCAGAGCAGGTTCGTGAGCACGAGCGGCCCGACGACTGCGAACGCGAACGCGATCCAGACGCCCGTTCCGAGATCGAAGTGCTGATCGGCGATCTGCCGCGAGCCGACGGCGAACAGCGGCACGCAGACGGCCAGGAGGAAGACGGAGCTGAGCCGGAACGGCGAGTAGCGGCGCATCAGGGGTGCGACCGCGACGGAGTACGCCGCCCACGTCGCTGCGCCGCCGACGGCGAGCGCATCGCCTTTCAGGTCGGTCGACAGCTTGCCGCCGGAGCCGAGCGCGACGAGCGCGACGCCGCCGAACGACACCAGCGCCGCTCCCCAGAATCGGACGCTGTGACGCTCGATCCCGGCCCCGCGCGCAAGCAGCGCAGTGAACACGGGGAGCGTGCCGAAGAGCAGTGCGACCGTTGTCGCCGTTGTAAACCGGAGCGCGTAGATGAAGCAGAGTTGGTTCAGAAAGAGGACGACGGTTGCTCCACCGACGAGCCCGATCTCCGCACGCCCGATGCGGAGCGAGCCCTCCCACGCGAGCGTGATCGTCGCGAATACGACCGCTGCGGAGGCGTAGCGCACCGACGAGTACGCGAGCGGGTGAAAACCGTGATCAAGAATGTACTTCGACGTCGTAAAGTTCGCGGCCCACAGCGCTACCGTCGCCAGCAGCATCACATCCGCGGTCGACGGGCGCACGGGGACGAGCCTAGTCACCTGCGGAGATCACCCGAACGAGGGAGCGGAGACGCTGCAGGAGACCGACGTCTATGAGGTGCCACTCCGTAGGTACCTCTGGCTCCTGGTCCCGGCCGGTCTCGGGATCGCGATCGGGGCTGCGCTCGCTTACCGCGCCGCCGGCGACCCGGTCGTGCACGCGACCGCTGCCACAGCCGCTGCTCCGGCGCGACGCGCGGACGCGAGTCCGCCTCGGCGCGTCTACCGCACCGCACTCACGCGCGTCGGGCTCACGCCGCTGCACAACGCCTCGGCGCTCGCGGGCTACGCGGCCGCTCCCGGCTTGCGCCCGACGCCGGGAACATCGCGCACGGGGAAGAAGGCCGGCGGCGGCGGCTCGTACGGCGCCAGCGTCGTGACATTCGACGCGACGCCGCGGAGCTTTGCGGCGGACGCCGAGACCGCGACGACGTTCGACACGACCACGTTCGACGCGACGACGACAACTCCGATCGATACATCCACGACGCCGGCGCCGGCAGTCAACACGACCCCGATCGTGATCTCCGACGTCCACACGACATCTCTGTCGCCGTTCGGCGCGACGATTGCATTTCGAACGAGCGAGCCGGTGAGCGGGCAGGTCGCATACGGGCTCGACGACGAGACGCTCTGGACCGCCTGGGACGCTCCATCCAGCGAGCATGTCGCCGTCCTCACCGGGCTCTCGTACAACATGACGTACCGCCTCTGGGTCGGCGCGCACGCGGCAGACGGCCGGAGCGCGACGTCGCCGTTTCTCCTGACGACGCCGGCGCTCGCAGGCGCCGTCACAGGCGGCACGAGCGGCAGCGCGTTGCTCGTCGACGGACAGCCGTACTTCCCGACGATGGTTTGGGGCGCCTGCCAGGACGCGTATGACGGCGAGCTCGCGGCGGGAATCGACCTTTTCATGGGCAAGGACTGCGGGCACAGCGAGGACGAGCTCGGCGCACTCGCGAACCGTGGGCTGCTCGTCACGGACGCGAAGGACGGCGCGCAGACCGGCGCAGTCGGCACGTTCCTCCCCGATGAATGGGACACGCACCTTCCAGGCGACCTGACCGCCGCCGCCGCGCGAACACTGATCCCGGACAACGGCGGCGGCCCACGGTTCCTGACGCTGACCAACCACTTCTACAGCAACGCGGCTCCGCTCCCGCAGGGCCGCGGGATGTACCCGGCACTCGTCGCCAACGCAGACGTGCTCGGCTTCGACCTCTATCCGCTGCAGAACTGGTGCCGGTACGACGACTTCGGGCATGTGTTCGACGCCCAGCGCGAGCTTGTCGCACTCGCTTCCGGCAAGCCGACGTTCCAGTGGATCGAGGCGCGCACGATGGACTGCCACGACCCGACGCTCGACCCGAGCGCGGACACCGTCCACGCCGAGACGTGGCTCGCGATCGCCGGCGGCGCACACGCGATCGGGTACTTCCCGTACTCCTGGTCGCCGGAGGTCGGGTCGCAGATCGCACTCGACAAGCACGAGATCCAGTCGCTGATGCCGGCGCTGCTCGAGCCGTCGCTCGAGGCGCAGGGCAACGGCTCGGTTCGCGTCGGCGCACGCGAGCACGATGGCGCGATCTACGTGATCGCGGTCAACGCGAGCCGCACGCCGGCCTCCGCGACGATCACAGTTCCGCGGCTCGGTGACCGGCAGCTGTCCTCGCTCGACCACTCGCGCTCCGTCATGGCATCGAACGGTGCGTTCGCGGATACGTTCGCGCCGCTCGAGGTCCGCGTCTACATCGCGCCGCCGCCCGCCCCGTAAAGCTCCCCAGTCCTTCGTTAGGCTTGCGCCGATGCGCCTGCCAACCCGGGAAGACGTCGACGCCCTCGTCGGGCCGGCGACGCCCCACTTCGCCTACCAGCTACGCGCGCGCGTGGAGGAACTCGTGCGCGACATGCCCGAGGATGATCCGGTGAAGCGCTACGCAGTCGAGCAGATGGAGCGGCTCGACCGCCTCGGGCATGCCTCCTCGAAGGCCGAGGACAGCCCGCGCGAAGCACGAACGCGCATCGGCTGGGACGAGATGCCGAGCTCGGCGCCGGCATACGCTCCACTGCCGCGGCGGGAATGAGCACATCGCGGGGCCGGTCGGTGCTCGTGACCGGCGGGACGCGCGGCATCGGCAGGGCGATCGCGCTCCGGTTTGCGCAAGCCGGCGCGACACGAGTGGTGATCGGCTATCTGCGCAACGACGACGCCGCCGAAGAGGCGGCGAACGAACTGCGCGCCGCCGGCACCGACGCCGTCCTCGTCCGCGGCAACGTCGCGTCGGAGCGGGTCGTCGACGAGTTCGCGTCGCATGGGCCGTTCGACGCAGTCATCCACAACGCGGCCACCGGCGTCATCCGCGCGGCGCTCGACACCGAGGACAAGCACTGGGACTGGACGCTCAATGCCAATGCCCGGGCGCTGCTCTCGCTCGCACGCGCGTGCGCGCCGGACATGCCGGCGGGGTCGGCGATCGTCGGAGTCTCGTCCCTCGGCTCCGTGCGCGTGCTGCAGAACTACGTCCTCGTCGGGACGTCGAAGGCCGCGCTCGAGTCGGTCGTCCGCTACCTCGCGGTCGAACTGGCTCCGCGCGACATTCGCGTCAACGCGGTGTCGGCCGGCGTCGTCGAGACAGGTGCGCTGGAGCACTTCCCGAACAAGGAGGAGATGCTCGAGTCGGGCCGGACGAGGACGCCCGCCGGCCGGCTCGTCGAGCCCGAGGACGTCGCCGCGGCGGTCGCGTTTCTCTGCTCCGCCGATGCAGCGATGGTGCGGGGTCACACGCTCGTGGTCGACGGCGGCTTCTCGCTGCTCGCCTGATGGAACCGACGGACCTGAATCGCCGTGCATGGGACGAGGTCCACCGCCGCCGCGCGGACGCGATGGCCGGCCGCCTCGGCTTGCCGTCGCACGTTCGCCGGGCGCTCGCGGACCTGAGCGGCAAGCGAGTCCTCAACCTGCAGTCGGGGACGGGTGAGTCCGCCGCAGAGCTCGCGGAGCTTGGCGCGACCGTCACCGCCGTCGACATCTCGCCCGAAGCGCTCGCGGTCGCGCGCGAGCGCTGGCCTTCGATTCTCTGGATCGAGGGCGACGTGCAGGCACTCCCGCGCGAGTTGCGGCGCGGGCGCTTCGACCTCGTCTACACCGGCGACGGCGTCCTGCCGTGGCTCCAGGACCTCGCCGTCTGGGCCGGCGGGATCTCGTCGGCGTTGCGGAGCGGCGGCGACCTCCTCCTCTACGACGCGCATCCGGTCGCCGCGTGCGTCGACGCGCTGATGCACTGGCGCGACAGCTACTTCGACGAGTCGCTGCACGCGAACGTCGGCTGGTCGCACTTCGACCTTCCAGGCGATCCTGCACGGGAGCAGAAGGTCGAACGGCACTGGCGACTCGGGCAGATCGTGACGGCGCTCGCCCGTGCCGGGCTCGTCGTCGGCGCACTCGAGGAGTACCCGGAACAGCAAGGGAAGTCTTGATCGCCGTCGGCGCGATCCTTGCGTTCGCGGTGCACCAGAGCCCTGGCGCATCGGTGAACGTGCACGTGGTCGGTTGGATCCTGATGGGCGTCGGCCTCGTGGGGCTGCTGCTCGCGCTCGCGTGGTGGGATCGCTTCGGCCCAGGCGCATGGGGCCGGGCCCGGGCGTACGACGCGGGGCCTGCAGGCCCCGGGTATCGCCGCGGTTACGCGCGCAGGCGCACGGTCGTCGAGGACGACGCGCCGCCGCCCGCCGGCCCGTACGACGCGCCGCCGCCTCCGTAGCTCACCCGTCGAGCCGCGCGAACGCTTCGTCGAGCTCGTCGTCGGTGATCGTCAGCGGCGGTGTCGCCGAGATCAGCTCTCCGTCCAACCCGGCGGGAATGACGATCACGCCGCGCCGTTCTGCGGCGTCCGCCTCTCCGACCCGTGCGCGCAGGAGACCGGCACCCTCCCACCCTGCCCGCGCGAAGCGCTCGCCCGCGACACGGACCCGGTCGAGCAGCTTCGGCACTTCGTCCAGCACGACGAGTGCCGCCGCGCACGCGAGGGGATTGCCGACGTGCGTATGCGTGTACACGTCGGCCTCGCCCAGGTCCCATGCGGACGCGTGGTCCGGGCGCGTGAACAACGCCGCCGATAGTGGTAGGCCGCCGCCGAGCGCCTTCCCGACGCACAGCACGTCGGCGACGTCGCTGCCGGGCCAGAGCTCGCCCACACGGCCCAGACCGGCGTAGACCGCGTCGACGACGAGGAGGGCTCCCGCGTCGTCACAGCGACGGCGGAGCGTGGCGAGGAAGTCCGGCGGCGGGACGCGAGCGCCGGCTCGCCCCTGGACCGGCTCGACGACGACGCACGCCGTGTCGCCCGGCAGCGGCCCCGTGTCCTCGCCGTAGGCGTAGCGGTGGACGGGGCCTGGGAGCCACGCGCGGAAGGGATCGCGGAACGCATCGAAGCCGGTCGCGGCGAGCGCGAGCAGCCCGGTCCCGTGATACGCGCCGTCGAAGGCGACGATGCCGGGTCGTCCGGTCACGAGCAGCGCGGTCCTGAGGGCGATCTCGACGGCATCCTCCCCGGTGACGCCGAGCTTCGACGGCCACGGGAGCCGCCGCCGCAGCGCCGCCGTCACCTCGGCGTCGGCCAGATCGCCCAGCGCATGCACGACGGGCGCGCCCGCGATCGCATTCATCACGCGCGGGTTCCGGTGGCCGAGCGCCGCCACTCCGAAGCCGCCCGACAGATCGAGGTACTCGCGGCCGCCGTCGTCCCAGACGCGACAGCCCTCGGCGCGCGCCCAGATCAAGCGCCGTTCGAACGGCCCGGGAGGAGGCGACCGACGGTGTCGGCGGCGATGTAGCCGGCGACCTTCGGGTTCTCCTGCAGGCGGCGCAGCGAGTACGCGTACCAGTGCCGCCCGAATGGGACGTAGATCCGCAGCCGGTGCCCGTCGCGCACGAGCCGATTCCCGAGCTCGGCGCGCACGCCGAGCAGCATCTGGAACTCGTACTCGTCACGACGGAGCCCGCGTTCGGAGACGATTTGCTGCGCCTGCTCGAGCAGCCACTCGTCGTGCGTGGCGATTCCGACGTAGCAGCCGGCGTCGAGCAACGACTCCAGCGCACGGACGTAGTTCGCGCGGACCGCGCCGAACTCGCGGTACGCGACCTCGTGCGGCTCGACGTAGATCCCTTTGCACAGGCGCACGCTCGGGCGCAGCGGCGCGAGCGCGCCGATGTCGGCGACCGTTCGGCGCAGCATCGCCTGCAGGACGACCCCGACGTTCTCGTGGCCATCGGCGCGAAGCTCGCGGTAGAGGCGCAGTGTGTCGTCGGTCGTCGAGGAGTCCTCCATGTCGATCCGGACGAAGTTGCCGCGCGACGCGGCATCTGCGACGACGGTTTCGAGATTCGCGCGGCACACGTCGTAACCGAGGTTCAACCCCAGCCCAGTCAGCTTCACGCTCACGTTCGCGTCGAGAGCGCATCGCTCGATGTCGGCAAAAACGTCCTGATAGGCGCGCACGATCGCGGCCGCTTCCTCCTCGTTCTTGATCTCCTCGCCGAGAACGTCGACCGTCGCCATCTTCCCCTGCGCGTTCAACTGCCGGACGGTCTCGCGGGCGTCCTTCAGCTCCGGCCCGGCGATGTACCGCTGCGAGAGCTTCTGCACGACCGGGCGCGGAACCGCCGGAAGCAGGCGCACGATCGCGCGGTCGAGGATCGCCACCTGTCTAGCGCTCGCGCATGAAGCCCTGGCGGGCGGCGCTCACCAGCGCCACCGCCTCGGGAAAGAGCACGCGCATCGCATCGCGCAACGCGATCGCCTGCTCGTCTGCGGTTCCCGTCGTCTGCAGCTGTCCGAGCGCTGCTCCGGTCAACTCGACCGCGGTGTTCAGCGTCAGCGTCGCGAACTGCTCGCGCTGCGCGTCCTGGACCGACTCCGCCTGCTGCTCCGCGAACTCGCGCAACCCTCGCAGCAGATCCTCGGGGTCGCCGCCGAGTGGGAATCCGAATCCACCCTCCATGTCGTCAAAGCATAGGGATAGGCTTCCACCCGTGGAGACGGCAGGCGGCCCTCCCGCCACGGCACCGCGGCCGGTGGAGCGGAATTGGCCCCGGCTGGACACGCCGAACGTCCTCTGGTTCTTCGGCGCATTCGCGACCGCAATCGCGACGCTGGCCGTGATCGACAAGGTCCCCGAGTCGAGCCGCGACGTGTGGGAGCTCATCGTCGCCATCGCGTTCTACCTCGCATATGCGGCCGCCGGCTTCGGCCTGGTGCGGTCGGGCGCCTGGTCGGTTCCGGGCGGCCTGCTGTTCGCGATCGCCGTCGCGATCATGCCGGCGATCGGGTACGGCGTCGCATCGCTTGCCGGGATGTTCCCGACGGATCCGTTCTTCGATCCGTTGACCGACGCATCATGGTCGGTGGTGGTGATCGGGCTCGTGACGATGCTCGACGCACTCGTGTCTTTCGCGATCACGCGCTTCTCGTTCCTGTTCTTCGAATTCGTCCTCGCGACCCTGATCACCGCGCAGCTCTTCCTGCCGATTTTCGGGAGCAACCCGAGCGGCGACGCCCGCGTGACGACGTCGATCGTGATCGGTGGTGCGCTGGTGGTGATCGGGCTGCTGCTCGATGCCCGCGGGAGGCGACGCGACGCGTTCTGGTTCCATGCCGGCGGCTTCTTCGGTGTCGCGGTCGCGCTCGTCTACTGGGCGAGCGGCATCGGCGGCCATCCCGAACGCGGCTGGACGGCGATGTTCGTCGCGGCGACGGTCGTGCTCCTCCTCGCTGCCCTCGTCCGCCGCGCGACGTGGGCGATGTACGGCGTCTTCGGCTTCTACGCGCCGCTCGTGCACTGGCTGACGAACAACCTCAGCACCAACTCGGTCGGGTACGCGCTCGTCCTGCTCGCGATCGGCCTCGGCCTGTTCGTGCTCGGCGCCGCCGTGCACCGCTCCGGCTGGTTTTCGATCGGCCACGGATCCTTCGCCGTTCCCCGCGACTGACTCGTCCGTCAGGTCAGCGGCAGCTTGTACGCCGATTCGATCTCGCGCGTGAGCTCTTCGACCGCGCCGACCGCCTGCTGGAGCGCCACCGTGAACGGGGACTCCCCCTCGCTCCCCAGCGCGGCCTCGAGACGGCGCGTCGCCGCCGCGACGGCGTCGAGATACGCGGGCGAGGCGACGCGCGGCGGTGCGCCGATCGCTGACTCGAGCGCTAGCGCGGCCGACTCCGCTTCCTCGATCCCGGGCGGGCTCTCTGTCAGGCGGAGGGAGACGAGCCGCCCGCGAAGCTCCTCCAGCTCACCGCCGCCGGCCTGTTCCTCGGCAACCTCGCACAGCGCCGCAATCGAGATCGCGGCGCGGAGACGGCCGCGATCGGTGATCGGGCCGCCGTCGATGTCGATCGCCAGCCAGGTGCGCTCCGCGGGGCTTTCGAAGGCGCAGACGAACGTCCGCTCGCCCGGATGCGGCTCGGCGGCAAGGATCGCGCCGACGGTTTCACCTGGAGCGGCGTGCGCCTGCGCTGCGACGGCGGCCGCGTCCAGCTCCTCCGTCAGCCCCACGGCCCGAGCATAGACTCGCGTCCATGGCCGAAGCCGTGTCCGCGCGGACGCTCTTCGCGCCGCTGGGACCCACATACGACCGGTACGCGGCGCTGCTCTCGCTCGGCCAGGACCCGCGCTGGCGGCGGTTTCTCGTGTCGCGAATCGCCGCCGGGCCGGACGCCACGGTGCTCGACGTCGCAACTGGGACCGGCGCCGTCGCACAGGAGCTGATCCGCCAGAAGGGATGCAAGGTCGTCGGGGTCGACCAGAGCCCCGAGATGCTCGCGGAGGCGCGGCGGCGGCTCGGCGACCACGTCCGGTTCGTCGAAGCCCGGGCGGAGGCCTTGCCGTTCGACGCGGGGGTCTTCGACGCACTCACGTTCACGTACCTGTTCCGCTACGTCGACGATCCGGCGGCCACGCTCTCCGAGCTCGCGCGAGTCGTGCGCCGCGGGGGCACGATCGCGGCGCTCGAGTTCGGACTGCCTCGCCGCCTCGCGCGGCCGTTGTGGGAGGTGTACGTCCGGGGAGTCCTCCCTGCGGCCGGACGGCTGATCGCGCCGGGATGGGGCCGCGTCGGCGCGTTCCTCGGCGACAGCATCCGCGACTTCCACACGAGCTGGCCCGAGGAGCGACTGCTCGGCGCGTGGGCCGCGGCGGGAATCGAGGGCATCCACGCCCGGCGGCTCAGCCTGGGCGGCGGGATCGTGATCTGGGGCCGGCGCGCGTGACCACGGCACGGCCGGCGTTCTATGCGCTCGCTCCGGGCGGCTGGCGCGACGCCGTCACGCTGCTGCACCCGCCGTACACGCTGTGGCACCTGTCCTACGTCGCAATCGGCGCCGCGATCGCGCCGACGTTCGACGCCGCGATCCTCGGCTGGACGGCGCTCGCCTTCCTCCTCGCGCTCGGGGTCGCCGCTCATGCGCTTGACGAGCTCCACGGCCGGCCGCTGCAGACGACGCTGAACGACTCGACGCTGGTGGCGCTCGCGGTCGCGGCGGTCGCAGGCGCGGCTGCAATCGGGATCGCGATCGCCGTTCGGGACGACCTCTGGCTTCTGCTCTTCGTTGCCGTCGGTTGCCTGCTCGTCGCGGCCTACAACCTCGAGCTCTTCGGCGGCTTCCTCCACGGAGATATCCAGTTTGCGCTGGCGTGGGGAGCGTTTCCGGTGTTGACGGCGTACTTCGCGTCCGCCCACAAGCTCGGGGCCGCCGCCGTCGCCGCCGCCGTCGCCGCAGCATTCCTGAGCCTCGCCCAGCGCGTGCTCTCTTCGCAGGTCCGCGATGTCCGGCGGCGTGCGACCGCCGTGCGGGGGACGCTCGAGTGGTCCGACGGAACAGCGACGGCGCTCGACGCCGGCGCGCTGACGAAATCGGCCGAATCGGCACTTCAGCTCCTCTGTGTCGCCATCGTCCTCCTCGCCGTCGCGCTCGTCCTCGTCCGCGTAACCTGACGACGCACGTGACGCTCGTGGCACAGATCCTCTTCGTCGCCGTCGCCGTCGCCGCGTGCGTGGCGGTGGCCGCAGCTGCCGTCGACCGCGCGACGCGTCGGTCACTGGTGGCCACTGCGACAGTGATCGCGGCCGTTGCGGTCGGTCTGTGGGTCATGTACGTCCTGTTGCGGGAGACCGGCGTGGCCGTCGCCGCAGGCGGGGCAACCATCGCAGCCGTCGCCGCAGCCGCCGCTGTTCGCGTGCGGACGATGGTCGCGCAGATGCGTCGCGTCGATACGAACCTTGCCGACGCCGAATCCCGCCTGGCGGAACTCGTCGAGCGCGAGACGGCCGAGCGCGGCGCTGAGCTCGAGCGAACGCTCGCACGTGCGCGCGCCGATTCGGCCTCTCTCCTGGCGGAGCAGGAACGGCGCGTCGCCGACGAACGCCGCCGCCTCGCCGCGGAGCGCGACCGGGAGGCCGGTGCGTCGCTCACGACCGAGATCACCGCGGCGCACCAGCAGGTGGAGGCACGGCTGCAGTCGTGGGCGGAGGATCTCGATCGGGCTATGCGGGCGGTCGACGGCCAAGTGGCGCAGCTCGCGCAACGCCAGCGGCAGCTCATCTCGGACGCCGAGACGAGAATCGCGGCAGATGCCGAGCGGCTGGAAGCGGAGAGCGAGCAGCAGCGCGCGGGCCTCGTGAAGCTGCGCGATGATCTCGCGCGCGCGATCCAGGAAGCCATCGTGACCGGCACGTCCGAGCTCGACGCGTATGCGGCCGAGCGGCGGCGGGTGCTGCACGAGGTGAACGACCGGATGCGACGCCGCGAGCGCGCAATCGGCGAGCAGATCCAGCGCGAGGAGACCGAGGCGGTTCAGCGGATCCACGCGACGTTCGCGGACGTCGAGCGCCGCCAGGTGGAGCAGCTCGAGCGGATCCTCGGGCGCGCGACGGGCAGCTACGCGGATGCCGCGGCGCAGCAGTTCTCGGACGCGATCCGCTCTGCCCGTGAGGACGCGGCGCAGCGCTTGTCACGGGAGCTCGATCGGGCCGTGCAGGCGTTCGCGCGCGAGGCGGAGCGCGTCCTCGGGGAGCAGCTGTCGCAGGTCGGCGACGCGGGTGCGCAGCGGCTCGACAAGCGGCTGAACCAGGTCGCGGCCGGCCTGGAACGGCAGCGCGGGGAGGCGATCGCGAGGTTCGAGGAGCGCCTGGCGGCGGCGGAGCAGGAGCTGCGGCGACGGCTCGATCTGCTCGCGGCCGATGCCGAAGCCGAGCGAGCCGTGCTCGAGGCGCGGCTGCACGAGCTCGCGCGGCGGATCGACGAGGCGCACGCGCGGGCGTAGCTCGGTTTCACGCTCGCGGCTCGCGGCCAACAAACTCGTGGAGGGTTCGTCTATGGAATGGCGAACGAGGCGGTCCATGAGCGAGACGGTGGAAACGATCGAAGCGACAGAGAGCGAGCGCTCGAAAGTCGAGGGCTGGCGGCTCCACGTGTTGATGGAGGCGGGGTATCCGCTGCCGCTCGCCGAGAAGGTGGCGGCGAGCGAGGCAGATCTTCACCGCGCCGTCGAGCTCCTGACCGCCGGCTGCACGCCCGAGACCGCCGCCGAGATCCTGCTTTAGCCGCCGCGTACCATTCGTCGCCGTGAAGGTGGAGGCGATCGAATACGGCGACAAGAAGGTCTACTCGGTCGCGTCCTTCAACCGCGGCGTCGCCGACTGGCTGACACGCCTCCCCACGGTCTGGGTCGAGGGCGAGGTGACGGAGCTCCGGCGCCACGCGCGCTGGCAGAGCGTCTTCTTCACGCTGAAGGACCCGACGGACGGTGCGTGCCTCGGCGTCACCATCGCCCGCTCACGCTTCGACGCGCTGCGGCTCGATCTCGGCGACGGGGAGCGCGTCCACGTGCTCGGCCGTCCCGAGCTCTACGAGGCGCGCGGCGACTTCCGCCTTCGCGCGCTCTCGATCGAGCGCTTCGGGCTCGGCGACCACCTGGCTGCGCTGGAACGGCTGAAACGGAAGCTCGCAGCCGAGGGGCTGTTCGCGAGCGACCGGAAGCGGCCGATTCCGCGCCTTCCGCAACGGATCGGGCTCATCACGGGCAACGACGCCGCGGCGAAGCGCGACGTCTTGACCACGATCACGGCGCGGTTCCCCGCCGCGCGCGTCCTCGTCGCCGAGACGTACGTGCAGGGGCCGCTCGCAGCGCCCGCGATGATCGACGCGCTCAGCGAGCTTTGCTCGTCGTCCGGGGTCGACGTGATCGTGCTCGCGCGCGGCGGTGGAAGCTTCGAAGACCTGCTGCCGTTCAGCGACGAACGGCTCGTGCGCGCGATCGCCTCGTCCCCGGTTCCGGTCGTCTCGGCCGTTGGGCACGAGCAGGACTCGCCACTCTGCGATCTCGCCGCAGACCTGCGTGCGTCGACGCCGACTGCCGCCGGCCGGCTCGTCGTCCCGGACGCGGCCGAGTTGCAGGAACGGCTCGATCGCGCGCGCTCGGCGCTGGGCCGCGACGCTGCTTCCACGGTTACCCGCGCCCGCCAGCGGACCGAGCATGCGCACGAACGCCTTCGCCGTGCGCCGTCGCTCGCACTCGAACGGAAGCGCGCGCGACTCGCGCAGGTCGCAGGCCGCCTGCGGGCACTCTCTCCGCGCGCGACGCTCGAGCGCGGGTACGCGATCGTCCGCAGTGACGACCGGGTGCTCCGCAGCGTCGCGGCGATCGATCCGGGCGACGCGCTCGAGGTCGAGCTCGTCGACGGCCGTGTCGGCGTGCGTGCCGAATGAGCGAGCCGTCGTTCGAGGACGCTCAGCGCGAGCTGGAACGCATCGTGGAGCGGCTGGAGCGCGGCGAGTCGGAGCTCGGCGACGCGATCAGGCTCTGGGAACGCGGCGAGGAGCTCTACCGCTTCTGCGTGTCCCGCCTCGATTCGGCCCAGGGCAAGATCGAGGAGCTGGCCCGCCGCGTCGAGTCAACGCGGCCCTAGCGACGCACCGAGCTCGACGAGATCCTCGCGCGCGCGTCCGGGTTCCCCGGAGAGAGCGACCGTCTCGACACCAGTCGGAGCGTCGAGGACGCGGCCGCCGAAGAGCACGCAGCGCGTGTCCGCACGCTCGCACCGGCGGGCGACCGTTCCCGGTGCCTTGCCGCGCATCGTCGTCGCGTCGACGGTTCCCTCGCCGGTGACGACGAGGTCGTAGGCCGAGGGATCGAAGCCGATCCGGTCGAGCACCCAGTCCGCCGCCGGCGCGAGACTCGCGCCGAGCGCCGCCAGTGCAGCGCCGAGACCGCCGGCCGCGCCGGCGCCGGCGAGCGAGCGGACGTCGTGCAACTCCTGCATGGCAGCGAGTCGGCGCTCGAGCTCGAGCGCCTGGTTAGGTGTCGCACCCTTCTGCGCAGCGAAGATGCGCGCCGCGTCGACCAGCGGGACATCGACGTCGCAGAGCACGATCGTCGGAGCCGGCAGGTGACGGATCACCTCCCGCAATCCCGCACCTCCGTCGACCGTCGCCGTGCCGCCGAGGAACACGAACAGCGACCGCGGCTTACCGACGGCCGCGATCACCTCGCCGAGCCCGCGCGACGACGCGGCGAGCGGGTCGAGCCGCTCCGGGTCGAGCGGGATCGCCTCCGCGGCCTCGACGAACGCGTCGTCGTCGCGGGCGAGCCACCGCGCCCTCCGCTCCGATCCGAACGCGTCGTGCACCGCCGTCTCGCGCCATTCGCCGCCGAGCGCGGCGTGGATCACGTCGAGCGTTCCTTCGCCGCCGTCGGCGACCGGCAACGCGTCCGCCTGCGCCCAGCTCGAGAGGCCCTCGGCGAGCGCGCGCGCCGCGTCAACGGCCGAGAGGACGCCTTTGAGGCTAGCCGGGGACGCGAGCGCTCGCGGGATCTGCATCCGCCTGTGCACGAACGCCGGCCGGGACCTCCGCCTGCGACGCATCGGGCATGACCTTCAGCATCGCGAACGACAGCCCCTCGCGCGCGAGGAAGATCAGCCCGACCCCGACGCCGACCGAGGCCTCGATCGCCTGCAGGCCGAAGCCGAACGCCACCCCGACGCTTCGTGGAACGCCGTAGTAACTGTTGAGCGGAATGGCGATCGCCGCCTGCACGAGCCCGACGTTGCCGGGCCAGAGCGGGAAGATCGTGGCGACGTTCACGAGGACGAGCACGACCCCGGCAGCCGGAAGCCCTTTATGGATTCCGAACGCATGCATCGCGGCCCAGACGGCGAAGAGCTGACACGTCCACCCGAGGATCTGGAAGAACGCTGCGAGCGCCGCGGCGGCGGGCTCGCGCATGACACCGAGCCCGTAACGGCCGAGCCGCACGACCTTGCGAACGGAGCTCAACCCGCCGAGGTCCGAGAACTCGCGCCGCCGCGCGCTGAGCACGGCGACCGAAAAGAGGACGACGCCCGCAATCACGACGACGATCAGGCTCGTCACCGCCCAGTCCGGGATATGCGCGGTCGAGACGACGAACACGATCAGCGCCGTCGCGGCGACGAGGTCGAAGACGCGATGCGCAAAAACCGTCCCGAGCAAGACAGCCCACGCCGTCTCTTGCTGCTCGCGGAGCTTGCGGTCGAGGACGGCGACGCGAGCCAGCTCACCGACCCGGCCGGGGAGAATTGCGTTGGCGAACAGGCCGATCGAAAAGGCCGAGAACACGAGCATGAAGCTCGGGTGAGGCGGCGGCATCGCCTGGACGATCACCGTCCGCCACGCGAGCGCGCGAACGATGACGGAGAGCAGGTTGAGGCCGACCGCAGCCGCGACCCATTCCCAGCGCACCGACGCGAACGCATCGGCAACCCTGCCCCAGTTCGGCCCGTGGAGCACGAACAGCGCCGACAGGCCACCGGCGACGATCAGCACCGCGGCGGCCCGCACCCAGCGATTTCGCAGCACGCTCACGCGGCCACGCGTTCGTAGATAGCCAGCAGGCGGCGCGCGATGTCGTCCCACGAATAGCGTTCGACAGCGATTCGGCGAGCGCCTTCGCCGAGGACGCGGCGCTTCGGCTCGTCCGCGAGCAGCGACGTCACGGTCGCTGCGAGCGTCCGCTCGTCGCCGGCCGGAAATACCGCCCCTGCCTCGGCCGTCATGACGTCACGGTACCCGGGAATGTCGGACGCGACGACGGGCGTCGAGCACGCGAATGCCCGCGTCAGCGCCATGCCGAAGCTCTCTCCGCCGAGGGACGGGGCGACGAACAGCTTCGCCGCGGACAACTGCCGCGTCAGGTCCTCCTGGGACAGGAAACCGAGGACGTCGATCCCGTCGTCGTCGAGCCGCTCGCGTGCAAGGAGCAGACGCACGGCGAGCGGATCCGCACCCGCAATTCCGAGTCGAGCACCGGTCTCCTTTCGAATCTGAGGCCACGCGCGCAGCAGGACGTGGAGCCCCTTCCGCGACTCCTGGCGCCCGGCAAACAACACCCGGTGCTCCCGTCCGCCCGCATCGGCTTCCGCGGGGATGAGGACGCCGTTCGGGACGATCTCGTAGTCACCTGGCAGCCATCGGGCCGCCGTTTCGAGCGCCTGCGGCGAGACGGCGATCCGGGCGTCGAGGCGGTCGGCGAGAAATCCCCACGCCGGCTTCCCGACCTTCATCCAACCCAGCGCTCCGTGCGCGTGGAAGGTCGCGACCGTCGGGACATTCGTCATTGCCATCGCCGCGATCGCGATCGCCGGGGTCATCGGCTCGTGGACGTGCAAGACGTCGAAGCGCTCATGTGCAAGGGCGCGGCGGATCCTTCGGACGCTGCGTGGTGAGAGCACGATGTTCGGCAGCGAGCCGTTGGCCGGCACGATCACCGAGCGACCAACCGGGATCACGTCGGGCGGTGGGTGGTCGTGGCGGCCGAGCCGCGGGTGCAGCGCGCGCGTGAAGCTCCCCGGGGGGTCGTTGCCCATGATCCTCCGCGTGTCGACGCCGATGCGCCCGAGCGCCTCCGCCTGCAACTCGGCGTGCTCGACGACGCCGCCCCAGAACGACCACGAGTACGGCACGACGATGCCGACCTTCATCGGCGCGGAGAATACGGATGATCCGTGCTCGCACTTCGCTCGCCACACGATCGAGAGATCGTCCGCCTCGCGTTGCCCGCGCTGGGTGCGCTCGCTGCGGAACCGCTGTACATCCTGATCGACACGGCGATCGTCGGGCACCTCGGCCGGCCGCAGATCGCGGCGCTCGGCCTCGCCGGGACCGTCCTGGCGGGGGCGTTCACGATCTTCAACTTCCTGACCTACGGGACGACCGCCGTTGTGGCGCGGGCGAGCGGCGCGGGCGAGCACGAGCGTGCGGCGCGGCTCGCAGCGCAGGCTCTCTGGCTGTCGGTCGGGATCGGTCTCGCCCTCGTCGTGGCGGCGGAGATCGTGGCCGAACCCCTCCTCAGAGCGCTCGGAGGGCACGGGGAGTCGGGGCATTTCGCACTCGTCTACTTCCGGATCGGGGCGCTCGGCTTGCCCGCGGCGCTCGTGGCGCTCGCGGGCCAGGGCTACCTCCGCGGCGTCGCGAACCTCCGACGACCGCTCGAGATCGTCGTGGTCGCCAACGTCGCGAACGTCGTGCTGGAGCTCGTCTTCGTGTACGTGTTCCACTGGGGAATTGCCGGGTCGGCGGCGGGAACCGCGATCGCGCAAGCCGGCATGGGCCTGGCGTTCGTGATCGAGCTGCTCCGGCCGCACGCGACGTCGCGCCGACCGAGCCTGGCGCAGATGGCGCCGATGATGCGCGTCGGGCGGCAGATCTTCGTGCGTACCACCGCGCTCTATGCGTCGTTCCTCGTCGCCTCGTCGGTCCTCGCGCGGATGGGCGACGCGCAGCTCGGCGCGCACCAGATCGTGACGCAGCTGTTCTTCCTGCTCGCACTCCTGCTCGATGCAGTCGCAATCGCGGGACAGGTGATCGTCGGGCGGATGCTCGGCGGTGGCGATCCGGCCGGCGCCTACACCGCAGCCGAGCGGATGATCGGCTGGTCGATCGTCGTCGGCACCGCGTTCGCCGTGGTCCTGCTGCCGTTAAGCGACGTCATACCCCGCGCGTTCACTGCCGATCCGGCGGTCATCCATCAGGCGAAGGAGGTATGGCCGCTGTTCGCCTTGATGCAACCGGTGGCCGGTGCGGTGTTCGCGCTCGACGGCATCCTGATCGGCGCAAGCGATACGTCTTATCTGATGTGGTCGATGCTCGCGGCCGCCGGCCTCGTCTACATCCCGATCGCGCTCCTATCACTTGCGCTCGGGTGGGGGATCGTCGGCGTCTGGGCGGGGCTCGTGAGCCTGATCTTCGCGCGGTTCGTGTTCCTCGCAGCGCGCTTCGTGACGCGGCGGTGGGCCGTCGTCGGCTGGGACTAAAATCTCGCCATGGAAGGCCTGGCCGAGCTGCACACCCACCTGGGCGCCTCGGTCGCGTCCGACATCCTCTGGAGCCTTGCGCACGAACAGGGGATCGCACTCCCGGTCAAGGATTACTGGGAGTTCGACCGGCTCGTCACCGTCAGCGATCCGCGCGGCGTGCAGGGTCTCGACGAGCTGAACCAGATCTACCACTGGACGGAGTTGATCCAGTCGAGCCCGATCGCCGTCGAGCGCTCGGTGCACAGTGCGATCGGCGGCGCGTATCGCTCGCAAGGCATCACGACGCTCGAGCTTCGCTTCAACCCGATGAAGCGCAACCGCGGCGGCGAGCGCGATCTCGACCACATCATCCTCGCGGCCGTGCGCGGGCTCGACCGCGCGTCGCTCGAGTACCCGCACGTGCGCGCGGGACTGATCCTGATGATGGACCGAACGTTCACCGCGGACCAGAACGCGATCATCGTCGAGAAGGCGATCCGGTGGTACGGCCGTGGCGTCGTCGGCGTCGACGTGGCCGGCCCGCGCGTTGAGGGGGGACGGTACGACTACACGCAGCTGGTACCGATGGTCGAGGATGCGCGCGCGGCCGGCCTCGGAGTCACGATCCACGTCGGCGAAGAGGGCGGCGACATGGGCCGCGACGAGATCGGCGAGGTGGTCGAGGTGCTCAGACCCGACCGGATCGGCCACGGGATCCTCGCCGCTTCCGACGCGTCGCTGATGTCCGCGATCCGCGACGCGGAGATCGTGCTCGAGATCTGCCCGACGTCGAACCTCCTGACGAAGGCGCTGGCGAACGAGGAGGCGGTGCGCGAGACATT
This sequence comes from Actinomycetota bacterium, assembly GCA_005883995.1. Lineage (GTDB taxonomy): Bacteria > Actinomycetota > Thermoleophilia > Gaiellales > Gaiellaceae > 3-1-20CM-4-69-9. The sequence goes on along the minus strand of VAXB01000052.1, from coordinate 4,186 downwards.
CCGCTCGTTCGCCGACGCGGGAGTCGCGTTCACGATCGCCACCGACGGGCCGGAGATGATGCGGACGCACCTCCGCGACGAGCTCGACCTCCTCCTGCGGATTGGCGCACTCGACGACGCCGAGCTTGCCGAGGCCAATCGGCGCGGCCACGACGCGAGCTTTGTCCGCGGCGCGGCCCTCCGCGCGGCGTAACCGCCCGGAATACACCTTTCGGACAATGGCGCGCCGCGCGTCGGCGACTTAGCCTCGCTCGATATGTACGACGCACTCCGCGCCTCCCTTCCCACCTTTACGGAACGGCAGATCGAGGTGATCGAGCTGATCGCCGCCGGCTGCTCGAACGAAGAGGTCGGTGAGCGCCTCGGCATCTCCCCTAGGACGGCCAAGGCGCATTCGGACGTGCTCCGGCAGAAGCTCGGCGTGACCAGGCGGCGTCAGATCCCGGTTGCGTACCGAGCGCTGACCGGAGACGACCCGTTGTCTCGAAGCCTGGAGTCGGCGACGGCCGACAACGGGGGCTGACGGCACCGTGCCCGCGAGCGATCTCGTCCGCGGGCACGGCTCGGCCCAATCGGCCACTGTCGCCGAGCGCGAGCCGTCCCTAGACTGCGGCCGGGCACCCTGGGTCGCTTACAGGGGAGGCAGGCATGAAGGACAGCGGCATCGCCGCGGAAATCGAGGCACCCCGCAGGCACATCATCGAGCGCCCGCGGCTGACCCGTCTGCTGGACGAAGCAGACGCGCGAATCCTGATGCTCGTCGCACCGGCGGGTTACGGGAAGACGACCTTGGCACGGCAATGGGTCGAAACGGCCGGGCGGCTGTGTCTATGGCTCTCCGCGACACCAGCGTTCACAGATCCAAACCGGCTGGCTATCCGGCTCCGCGACACCATCTACCCGATCATCGGTTCCGCCGGTGATCATCTCGAAGATCGACTGCGTTCTGCGCCGCCCGACCAGGCTGAGCCGGAAGCAATTGGATCCTTCCTCGGCTCAGCGATGGATTCGCACGACAACCGCCTTTGGCTGGTCGTGGACGACTATCACCATCTCGAGTCCGAGGAAGCAGAACGACTCTTCGATCAGTTCGTCACTACGTCGGGAGTACAAGTACTCCTGGCCTCGCGACGACGGCCACGATGGGCAACTGCCCGGCGGCTCATTTACGGCGAGATCCTTGAGCTTGGCCAGAGCGCGCTAGCGATGAATCACGAGGAAGCAACCGAGGTATTCGACGGACGAAGCGCGAAACAGCTGGCTGGGCTGGTTGCGTTGGCTGACGGCTGGCCCGCCATTCTCGGGTTAGCGGCGAACACCGTCGCCGCGGACGTGCCCGGCAACGCGGTGCGCGAATCGGTCTACGACTTTTTCGCGGACGAGCTTTACCTCGCTGCGACAGCCGACGTTCGAGAGGTGCTCGCTAAATTCGCGCTCGCACCGTCGCTCGACGCGGACGTCGCCTCGCGAATATCACCAGGAGCGGACGCACTTCTGGATGTCGCGGTTCGGCTCGGCTTCCTGCAATTCGAGAAGATGACGGGCTCGTACGTGATGCACAGCCTCCTACGCGACTTTCTCGTTCGGAAATGCCGTCTCGGCGCGGACGAAATCGAAGTTGTCGTAAAACGACTTACCGACCACTATCTTGAGCAACGGCTCTTCGACGACGTGTTCGTCTTGGTCAGAGACGTTCCTCAATCCGAAGCAGGTCGTGCGGCAACGAACGACGCGCTGGCGAAGCTCCTGGAAGAGAATCGAAGTGAATCGCTCGGCCCATGGCTGGAGCATGCACAAAACATCCGTCTCGTCTCGCCAGTAGCAGATCTCGCATCGGCCGAGGTCGCGTTCCGCAAGGGTCAGTACAAGCACGCCGAGTTACTCGCAGCGCAAGCCGCTGAGCGACTTCCACCGGACTCAGTCTTGAAAGCCCGTGCATGGTTTCGTGCGGGACTAAGCGCTTATCACGAAAACCGCTCCGATTCCGCCCTCACCCACCACCGTGCAGCTCTCGAACATGCCCTACGACGCGAAGAGCGTATGCATGCAGTTTGGGGACTCCTCACAGCAACGCTCGAACTTGAGCAGGATGCGCAACCGTGGCTTGACGAGCTTGAGGCCGCGGCAGTCGACGATCCAATCAGCAGGGTCAGACTCGCCAACGCACGACTCGGCAGCGGCTACCGGTTCGGCAGGATCCGCGAAGCTTTGAACGACGGGGAGGCCGTCTGGCCTCTTCTAGAGCGCGTTGATGACGGGATGGTTACGTCAGCTTTCCTCAATAGCTATGCCGTCTGCCTGGTGCTTGCCGCCGAGTACGAGCGGGCGATAGCGGTTGTGCAGCGCGAAATGGCAGTTATCGAGGAGTACGGCCTCACATTCGCCGTGCCGCACGCACTAGCCTCAAAGATCGCAGCAAACGTCGGCCGGCGTCATTACGCGGCTGCGTTGCGCGATCTCGAACACGCCGAGCGCCTCGCCGAGCGATCAGGAGACGCGTTCAGCACCGGCAACATCGCCGCGAATCGCATCAAGCTCCTCCTTTCACAGGGAAATGCGCGAGCCGCCGCAGATTGCGCAGAGGAGGCGCGATTCCCGGGTCACCTTCCCGCGCTTCGAGGCGAATTACTGTCGCTGCACGCGCTCGCACTCGCGGCATTAGGCGAATCCGGCCGATCGGGAAAGCTCGCGCAGGCTGCCCAGCGTGAGACGCGCGCGATCGAGGCGAACGCCTATGCGACCTGGGCGCGGGTACTCATCGCCCGAAAAGAGCATCCGATCTCGATCGCGGAATCGGTGCGGGCTGCTTTTAACTCTGCAGTGGAGACTGGGTGCATGCACCCAGTCGTATGCGCGTACCGCGTTTCGCCGGAGCTCGTCTCTGACGTGGTCGGCGACGCGGAACTCGCACCTCCGATGCGCGACCTCCTATGGCGGGCTCGCGACGAGTCCACTGGCCGGGGCGCGGGACTTGCCTTTCCGCGCGTGAGAACGCGCGAGCTATCCCCGCGCGAGGCTGAGGTTCTAGCGCTTCTTGGGGAGGGCTTGTCGAACCGCGACATCGGCAAGCGCCTGTTCATCAGCGAGGTCACAGCGAAAGCGCACGTCCGACACATCTTCGAAAAGCTGGGGGTGCGTTCCCGAACCGAGGCTGCTTTGATGAGCGCGGTTTACTTAGACGACAGCGACGATTCTGTCTGACGTCAGTTGCGCCGAGAGATCAGCCGCGGCCTGCGCCGCTTCGTCCTCGAACCGAAACTCACGTCGTGCGCCAACGCGATAGCCCTCCGACGCACCGGCGAGGATCGCCTCGAACGCCGCAACGACTGATGTGTCGAACTGACTCTCGACAGCCTGCGCTAGGCGCAGCCGCGCTACGCGACTCGGCATCGCGTCGCGATACGGCCGGTCGGATGTCATTGCGTCATACGCATCGGCAACAGCGATGATTCGCGACAACAGCGGAATGTCGTCACTGCGGAGGCGATCGGGATATCCGAGTCCATCCACCCTCTCGTGATGATGGCGAACGATCCGCGCGATCGCCGCGTAATCCTCAACTTTCCCTAGGATCCGTTCGCCAATTTCGGAGTGGAGCTCCATCTGGCGCCGCTCCTCGAGTGTCAGCGCGCCCTCCTTTTCAAGAAGGCCGGACGGCAGACCCACTTTGCCAATGTCATGGACGAGACCGCACAGGTGTACCAACCGCTGCTCGTCCTCAGACAGGGCCATACGCGCAGCGATGTCGCGAGCATAGACAGCGACCGCAGCCGAATGGCCAGCCGTATAGCGGTCGCGCGCATCGAGCGTAGCGACCAGGGCGCTAGCGAACGACAGGTTCGCGCGCTCCAAGCGTTCGTAAGCTGTGACGAGGCCGTCCGCGAGAGTCCGTTGCTCTTGATACAGAAGGAACAGCTTCTGTGCGGCCAGCGCAGGGACGAAAAAGAACAGGACGACCCAGGGCGAGACTTGCTGATACGCATAGACAAGAACCGCGAGGACAGGCGTGTAGAGCGGGACCGATCCAAGCTGGACCGAGAAGGTTGATCGCGCAGTTTCGGCGATGTTGTTTCCACGAACTGCCGCCGTCACGACGGCCAGGGATCCATCCATCGCAGCTTCGGTCAAAGCCGCGATTGCAACCGCCGCCAAGACACTCCCAAGACGCTTGTCGCCGGGCATCGCT
>VAXB01000051.1:25241-31583 GCA_005883995.1 Actinomycetota bacterium | reverse complement strand
TGCGCCTTGACCAGCGCCATCGCAGCCGCAACGCCTCCGAGGAGCTCCGGCGGCGCTTCGGTCGGCGGTGCGACTGGCGCAGCCGGGGTCGGAGCCGACGGCGCCGGCACGTCGGCGGCCGCGGCATGCCCGTTCCCCTTGCCGTCGAGCGACTCGAGGAGGCGGTTCAGGCCCGGGTGTGTCGCGACGAGCTCGCTCGACCCGCTTTCGAACAAGTGCCGCCATTCGGACGGCACCGCGTCCGGGTTCTCCAGGTACTCCTCGAGCAGGTCGCGCGCGTAGCCCGAGTTCAGGCCGTCGACGTCCACCACTCTGTTGTAGCAGCGGGAACTACCAGAGCGGATGACTCGTCACGACCGCGACCGCGAGGCCGAGCACGAAGCACGCGCCGGCGAACGCGGTGGCGGCCGTCGCGAGCCGGATGCTGCGACCGCCGATCGCGACCGCGAGCAGCGAGAGGATGATCGCGGCCGGGATCAACCGAAGCGGCCGGTACGCAACACCAATCGCGCTGACGAAGAACGCGAACGCCGCGAGAAATCCGGCGAGCGTCTCGACCGCTCCTTCACGTGGACGGTCGGGGACGAGCCCGAGCCCGAACATGCTCCCGCCGAGGACGAGGTGGAGGATGTCGTCGTTCGCGTCGAGCGGAACGAAGTTCGCGCTCGAGTGCTGTGACGTGAGCTCGCCGTAGAGGAAGAGGACGATGTAGACGATGCCGCCGCCGATCAGGAACGCTCGCGCAGTGTCACGTGCGCGCGAGAGAGCAATGCCGACGACGCCGAAGAGGACGTGGACGAGGTTGTGGAGGATGCTGATCTGGAACACGCCGAGCAGCTTCGCGCCGGAGTCGTGGCCCGCGAAGGCAAGGGCGCTGTAGTGCGTCGTCAACCCCGGGATGAACCCGGCGATTCCCGCGCCGAGAAACGCGACCCCGATGAGGAAGGTCACGTCCTGCAGTGCGGAGCGCTCACGGCCCGCGGCGAGGCTGGCGTCGGCCTCCACGTCGGCGGATTATCGCTTGCCGGTCGCCGCGGCGACGCGCCGGCTGCGCGCGTAACTCCGCGTCGGGCCACCGTGGGGGCGCAGCGGCCTCGGCGGACGGCGACTGCGCGGGCGTGACGGCGGCCGTGGATCGACGGCGACATGGACGAGGGCCGCTTCGCCTTCGTCCGGTTTCGGCTCGGCCTTGATCGCCCAGTACACGATCCAGCAGAGGTAGGCGATCGGAATCTTCAGGATCACCATCAGGAAGATCAGTTCCCACACGGCGTGGGGAGTTTAGCGCCGCCTCACCCGGCCACGCGAGCGACCATCCGGGCTTTCCGGACTAACCTGCCGCGCGCGCCGTACTCGGCGAAGACGAAGACGGCCGACGCCCGGTCGTACGCGATGCCGTGCGTGACGGCGACCCGAACGGGGAGCGTGCCGACGACGCGGTAGCGGTCGCGGCGCCTGCCGTCGAGCACGACGAGCACGCGCGTTCGCCGCATCGGCGTGATCCACGCGCTCGCCACGTGTTGGTGGCGCCGGGTGGTGCACAGGAGGCCGAGCCGCGGATCCGTGACGCGCCCGCTCCGGAGCCGCGCCGTCTCGACGTTGCACCACAGGCGCCCCTCGTCGCGTGCGCCTGTCGAATCGCAGCCGTAGATTCGCGAACCGCCGACGCGGCGGAGGGTGACGCTCCGCAGAAGGCGACCCCGCCGGATCACCGCCTCGATCCGTCCATGCCGGAGCGGCGTGAGCCGCAGGCACGATCGCGGCAGGCTGGTTGACGACGCGTCCGCACTGATGGCGCGCACCGCGTGCGGCTGAACGCCTGCGCCCACGGCCCCCGACACGGCGGCGGCGACGATCGCGAGCCCACGCGTCAGCCCGTCCATCCAAGCCTGCGGATGCCGCCGTACGACGAGTCGCTGCGGTACGTGCGATACCAGGTGTCGGTCCCGCAGTACTCGCACTTCGCCTCGACGATGTCGTCGCCGCCGGTCGCCCCGCGGAAGAAGATCATCCCGACGTGCGTGTCGCTGGCGAAGCCGTCCATCGCTCCCGCAGCCGATTTCAGCACCGTTCCGTTCGGCGCGCCGTAGCCGTACTTGAACGACTGCGCGGTGTAAGGCCCGTGCACGTTCCGCAGCGGCGCCCAGTAGTAGTGGCCGGCGTTGCCCGTATCGAGCGACTCGCGCCACGTCTTGAACGTCAGCCCCGAGCAGTCGCCGCCTTCGCCTTGCGGCCAACTGACTCCGACCGGATCGCCGTATGACGAGTCGATGTCGTCGTTGTTCCAGCAGCCGCCGCCCCACTGGTACCCCTCCTCGGTGGCGACGTACGCGTAGTTCAGGGCGCCGTCGCGCGTGAGGCTCGCGGACGGTTGCGCCGTCGCGACGTTGCAATTCGCCGTCTGGAACGAGCTCGTTCGTGCGCCCGTCGCGCCGGCGAGGACGAGCGCTGCGAGGAATGCGCCGACGAACGTCAGGAGCGGCGGCTTCATGACACACCTCCGAGGTCGTAGCGGTCGACAAATACGCCCGTGGAGTCGGAGCCGAGCTGGTAGAGGCTCGTTCCGACGAGGCGGAAGCGCGCAAGGGGCGCCGTCTCGGCCCACGCAGCGGACGGCACGCTGAACCTGCGTACGAGGCCGCCGCGATCAAGGACCAGCACCTCGAACTCGTCGTTCGTCTCCACGTACGCCTTGACGACGAGGACGAGCCGGTTCCCGGTCATATCCGCGAGTTGCACCTCGCCGAGCGGGGTGTCGCTCCGCACGCGCCAGCTGTCGTGCTCGCGGCCGTTCACGACCCGCGCGACGCGGACCTCATCGTCGCCCGTGCGCAGCACGATCAGCCTCGATCCGTCCGCGAGCGGCCGCCCCGCCCGCCCGTCGGAGGCGCCGGCTCGCGGCATCCACTGTTCCGACGGATGTTCCTGAACGACGGGACCGTCCGGCCCAACGCGAAGCTGCGTCCACGTTCTCTCCGGGAGGTGCTGCGCGCTGACGAGCCGCCCGTCCGGCGCGAATGTCCGCAACATCGGCGTCGTGCCGGCCTGTCTCGTCCCGTCGGCGACGTAGATCGACCCGTCTGGACCGACCGCCATGTCGTCGATTGCCGTCGCCACATCGAGCGGGAGTGCGGACGGGACGCCGTGCCGCCAGCGCACGATGCGCCGATTCAGCTCGTCGAGGAGCGTCACGGTTCCGTCGGGTGCGACATCGAACGACGCCGGCCCGACGCGCGCGTCCCCCGGGCCTCCGGACAGGCCGGCCTCCGCGGCTCCGGCGCCCCATGCTGCGCGGACGACGCGCGCGTCGGGAGCACGAGTCGCGCCGAACCGATGTGGACCGAGGTCGACGGTCGTCGCGTCCGCGATCGGGTAGCTGTTCTGCGGCGCGGCCGCGCCGGCCGCGGGGAGCGTGGTCGTCTCGCCCGTCGCGTTGTCGCGGAGAGTCGCGTAGTACGAGAAGCCGTCAGGGGAGGCGGCGATCGCGGCCGGAAGCTCCACGAAGTCGCGGCCGTCGCGCGTGTCGCCGCCGCGGACCAACGCAAATCGTCGGTACGGACCGGAGTGGCCCGCGCGCGCGTAGACGTCCCCGCCACCGTCGCACGGTGTGCCGACGGGATCGTGGGCCGGGTCCGCCGGGGAGCAGACGATCGCGTACCGGAGCGTCACCTGCTCTCCCGGGAGCGTCAGCAGCGGCGGCAGATGGGCTCCCGCGATGAAGCGGTCGGACGAGCTGCCTGCCGCAGCCGTTCCGCCCGCGGCGGCGGCGACCGCCGCGATCGCTGCACCGAATCCGACGGCGGCCGCACCGAGCACCCACAGGTCTCTCCATCGTCTTCTCATCACGCCTCCAGATCGACTCCTGGCGACGGTACGGCGGAAATCCGGACGCGTGGGAGACGAAATTGTGACGAGAGTGCAAAGACGGGTTAGGCTGGGTCGAGACGCGGGGATACGCGGTCCTATGGCGGTCGACGAGCGACTACAGGCGCTGCTGGATCAAGGCGAAGAGGCCGGATGCCTGAACCTCTCCGCCGTCAACGAGTTCCTGCAGGAGGCCGACCTCGACGAGGAGCAAACGGAGGGCTTCTTCGAGCAGCTCGAGGAGCGCCACATCACCCTTTCCGACGACTGCGCCCGGGCCGACTCGCAGGAAGGCACGTACGTCAATTCCGATCTCGCCACCGCCACGACAGACGCGCTTCAGCTCTTCCTCAACGAGGCCGGCCGCTACAAGCTGCTCACCGCGTCCGAAGAGGTCGAGCTCGCAAAGCGCATCGAACGCGGCGACAAGGCCGCGAAGGACCTGATGATCAACTCGAACCTTCGTCTGGTCGTGTCGATCGCGAAGAAGTACCAGGGGCACGGCATCTCCCTGCTCGACCTGATCCAGGAGGGGATCATCGGGCTCATCCGGGCCGTCGAGAAGTTCGACTGGCGGCGCGGCTACAAGTTCTCCACGTATGCGACGTGGTGGATCCGCCAGGCGGTGCAGCGCGGTGTCGCGAACAAGTCGCGGACGATTCGCATTCCCGTGCATATCGTCGAGCGCGAGCAGAAGATCGCGCGCGCCGAGCGCGAGCTGACCGCGAAGCTCGAGCGTCCGCCGACGGACGCCGAGGTCGCGAAACACGCGAAGCTCTCGCCGAAGCACGTCGCGGAGGTGCGCGCGGCCGCGCGCGCGGTCACGAGCCTCGACCGGCCTGTCGGTGCCGAGGGTGACAGCACGTACGGCGACCTGTTCGCGCGTGCGGACGCGGAGCCGATCGAGGAGGTGCATGTCAGCCTCGCCGAGAACGCCGTTCGCCACGCGGTCGAGACACTCCCCGACCGCGAGCGCGAGGTCGTGAAGCTGCGCTACGGCATGAACGGCGATCCAGATCCGAAGTCGCTCGAGGAGATCGGACGCATCCTCGGGCTGACGCGGGAACGGGTTCGGCAGATCGAGTCGCAGGCGTTGCAGCGGCTCGCGGAACGGCGCGAGATCGACGCATTGCACGAAGCGGTCTAGTCTGCAACAGCGTCTGGCGGCAGACGCGGCGCACCCGTACCTTCGTCGGCATGCGCAACGTGTTCGTCGCTGCCGCGGTGGTGCTGCTCGTTGCTGCGCTGTTCGTGCAGCACCGAGCGCCGGCGAAATCCGGCGTCGTGGCGAGCGCGACGCTCACTCCCGGTGCTGTGAACCCGGACGTGACGCAGGCGACGATCGGCTCGACGATCTGCGTCCGCGGTTGGACGAGGACCGTGCGGCCGCCGGTCGATTACACGAACGCGCTGAAGCTGAAGCAGATGCGTGCGTACGGCGAGGCCGGTGACCCGTCGCGTTACCAGGAGGATCATCTGATCAGCCTCGAGCTCGGCGGCGCGCCGACCGATCCGCGCAATCTGTGGCCGGAGCCCTACCCACGCGCGTCTGCGGTCGACCAGATCGAGAACGACCTGAACGCGAAGGTCTGCTCAGGCGACCTGTCGCTGGTGGAAGCTCAACGGCAGGAGTCCGTGCTCAAGCACACGGACGGGTAGGAGTGGAGCCAGCCGGGCTCGAACCGGCGACCTTCTGGCTGCCAGCCAGACGCTCTCCCAGCTGAGCTATGGCCCCTGGGTCGCGGCAGAGTCTAGCCGCGAGATCGTAGTCGTCTGCCCAGTTGATGCCGACCCGCTGGTTGTTCCGCGCCGGAGCGAGCCGCAACTGAAGCGACGCTCTGCCGGCGAATATGCTCGGCGGCAGGAGGAACGCGCGATCCATCGTGACCTCATACGCGGCGATGAAGTCGACTTCGTCCGCCGTGTACGTTCGGATCAGGAGCCCCGCCCTGGTACGACGGCAGGATTTCGTCCGGATAATGACCGTGTCGCCGTAGCGATTTGCCCATTTGCACTGGATGCGTGCGAGTCCAGACGGCAAGTCGAAGATCAAGTCGTAGCGGCCGCCGTCTGACCGCGGGCCGTAGACGTCGATACCGAGTTTGATGGCCGCGAGAACGATTGCCGTTTCTGCGATGGCACCTTTCTGATCCGTCGTCAACATGCACTCGACGGTACCGAGCGCATCGGCTGGGCCGTGTCCTATTTAGACAACACGCGCGACCGCGTTACGCGGTCGCTGCTTCCAGCTCGATGTTCGGCACGTCGCCCCACAGATCTTCGAGCCGGTAGTACGCGCGCGCGTCCGGTGTGAACACGTGCAGCACGACGTCGATGTAGTCGGCGACGATCCAGGTCGCTTCGCGCTGGCCGTCGACGGATTGCGGCATCAGCCGCGCCTCGTGCTTCAGCAGCCGGTGCACCTCGTCGTAGATCGAGACGCTCTGACGCGGGTTCTGGCCGGTGCAGACGACGAAG
>VAXB01000051.1:0-25146 GCA_005883995.1 Actinomycetota bacterium | reverse complement strand
GTCGATCGGCTCGCCGCGCGCCACACGGTCTCGGATCTCATGCGACGAGATCGGAAACGGGGCGAGGTCGAAGAACGTGATGCGGGCCGGATCGGAGAGCTCGGCGAGGACGTTCTCGAGCCGGGCGCGAGGATAACCGGGCCGCGTCGCGACACCGAGGCGCGCCTGGGCGATCACGCCCTCGGGGTCCTTCCAGCTCAGAAAGTCGCAGAACTCGTCGGCGCCGATCAGGAACAGGGGATCGTCCCAGTGGCGCGCGCGCAGGGTGTCGACGGTCCGCTCGTGCTCGTCGACCTCGACCTGATCGTCGGGGAATGCGGCTCGCGTCAAGCGAGCGCGGGTCTCGGCGTCGAGCTCGACGTGCTTGTGACCCGGTTTCGCAGCGACGAGGACCGCGAACGCGTCGAACGCGAATCGCTGCTTCGCAGCCTGTGCGAGCGCAACGTGTCCATCATGCGGCGGGTTGAACGCGCCGCCGAGCAGGCCGATCACTCGACGACCAGCTCCTCCCCGCCCACCTCGACCGTGTCCCCCTTGCGCGCGCCCGCCGCCTTCAACGCCGCATCGAGCTCCGCTTCGTCGGCGGGGGCGTCCCCCGCGATGCGGAAGCCGCGATCGGTTCGCAGAACGCGGAAACGCCGTCCCGACGGTCGCGGACGGTAGACCAGGAAGTCCACGAGCCCCTCTCCGTCCGCCGGTGCGACGGCCTCTGCCGGCGGGCAGAGCTCGAAGAGCGCACGCTTCAGCTCCACGATCCCCGCGCCGGTCGCGCACGAGACGCGGAAGACCCGCACGATGCGAGCGTCACGCACGCCGAACGGCGGGTCCGGCTGCAGATCCGTCTTGTTCAGCACGACCGCCTGCGGCCGTTGCTCGAGCCCGGCACCGTAGGCCGCGAGCTCGCGGTCGATCACCTGCCAGCGCTCGTCCGCATCCCCTTCGGACGCGTCGATCACGTGCAGCAGCAGCCGCGCCCGCTCGAGGTGCGCGAGGAACTCGTGGCCGAGACCGATACCTTCGCTCGCGCCTTCGATCAGGCCGGGGACGTCCGCGACGGTCAACTGCCGCCCGTCAGGTGCGTCGACCGTGCCGAGGACGGGGGCGAGCGTCGTGAACGGATACTCCGCGACCTTCGGACGTGCGTTCGAGATGCGCGCGAGCAGCGACGACTTGCCGGCGTTGGGCAGGCCGGCGAGAGCCGCGTCGGCCATCAGCTTCAGCCGCAGGTCGAGCGTCGCCTCCGCCCCCGGCAAGCCTGTCTCCGCGAACCTCGGCACCTGACGCGTCGGCGACGCGAAGCGCTTGTTTCCGCGTCCCGGAATCCCGCCGCGCGCTGCGACCACGCGCATCCCCGGTGCAGCGAGGTCGGCGATCAACTGGCCGTCGTCGTCGAGCACCTGCGTCCCGACGGGGACGGCGAGCTCCACCGGCGCGCCGGTCGCGCCGTGCTTGAGGGCACCGCGTCCGGGCTCCCCGTTCACGGCCCGGAACTTCCGCTTCGCGCGGAACGCCGAGAGGTCGCGGAGCGCGGCGTCGGCGACGAGGACGACGTCTCCGCCCGGCCCGCCGTCACCGCCGTCCGGGCCGCCTCTCGGGACGTGTTTCTCCCGCCTGAAATGGAGGCTGCCGTCGCCGCCGCGACCCGCCTGCACCTGAATGCGGGCGCGGTCGTGGAACATCCCTTTGTTACTCGGCGGTCTCTGCGACTTCGACGAAGCGGCGGTCGCCGCTCTGCTTGAACGCGACGGTTCCCGGGCGCGTGGCGAAGATCGTGTGATCACGGCCAAGGCCGGTTCCCGGGCCTGGGCGGAACTTCGTCCCGCGCTGGCGGACGAGGATCATCCCGCTCTTGACCTCCTCGCCGGAGAAGATCTTCACGCCGAGCATCTTCGGGTTCGAGTCGCGGCCGTTGCGCGAGGAGCCGAGCCCCTTCTTGTGTGCCATTACTGCTTCTCCCTCTTCGTCGCGATCGTTGCCTCGAGAGCCGCGACCGCACCCTTGCGATTTGCGTGGGCGCGCTCGTATTCGAGCGCCGCCTCGACCTGTTCGAGCCGCCAGTGCTTCGCCTTCTCGCCGATGTCGGCGACCGTGTAATCCGCGTAGTCCTTCGGAGGCTCCGCCGCGTGTTCCTGCGGCGCGGTTTCCTCGACCGGCGCCGGCGGCGCGACGGGCGCTTGCTTCGGCTCGGCCTTCGGTTCGGTCTTCGGGGCAGCGGTCGCGCTCGACCGCTTCGTATCGCCGCCGATCGACTCGATCTCGATCTGCGTCAGGCGGGCGCGGAAACCATTGTGGCGCTTGTAGCCGTTCTTCGGCCGGTACTTGCCGATGCGGACCTTCTCGCCGAGGACGTGGCCGACGACACGGGCTGTCACCTGCGTGCGCGGCGCGAGCGTGCCCGCGCCGTCGCCGCCGATCGACTCGATCTCGATCTGCGTCAGGCGGGCGCGGAAACCATTGTGGCGCTTGTAGCCGTTCTTCGGCCGGTACTTGCCGATGCGGACCTTCTCGCCGAGGACGTGGCCGACGACACGGGCTGTCACCTGCGTGCGCGGCGCGAGCGTGCCCGCGCCGTCGCCCCCGACGAAGAGGACCCCGGGCGCGAAGGTCTTCCCCTCATCCGCTCCGACCCGGTCGACGAGCAGGCGCTCGCCCTCGCGGACGACGTACTGCTTGCCGCCCACGGCGATGATTGCGTAGCTGTCGGTCTTCGTGGCCATAGCGTGGAAAACGCGGGCGTGGGCCCGCGAGCCGCGCCAGTTTAGCGGAGATTCAGTCGCCGGAGCCGATCTCGTCGCCCCATTCCGACATCGGGACGTAGCCCCAGTCGGCGTTGTCGCCGCGCTCCTCTTCGGGAACGGCAGCGACTTCAGCGACCGGCGCTTGCGCCTCAGCCGCCGGAGGATCGGCATCCGGCGCACCGTTCTCGGACGCGGCAGCGGCCGGCTTCTTCTTGCGGTTGCGGCCGCCCCGTGAGCCCCGTCTCGTCTTCTTCTTCGGCTTCGGGTCGGTGCCGTCCTCGGACGTGGGCGCCGCGGCGTCCGCATCCTCACCGTCGGTCTCGCCGAGATCGCGGTCGGGGACGTGGATCTTCGCCGCAGGTTCGGCAACCGTCTCGGTGTCGCCGGCGCCATTGGCTGCCGCCACCTCCGCGCCGGCCGGCTTCTTCCGGCCTCGGCCGCCGCGCGAGCCGCGCCTCGTCTTCTTCTTCGGCGCGGCGCCGTCCCCCGGGATCGCCGGTTCGTCGGCCGGGGCCGCGGCGGAAGCGGGCTCCGGCGTCTCCGCCGGCTCCGTCGCCTCTGCCTCGTCGGCAGGCGCGTCGGCGGCCGCCGGCTCGTCCGCCGCTGGCTTCTTCGGCGCCGCGCGGCGCGTCGGCTTCTCCGCCTCTTGCTCGGCCGTGATCGGCGCCTCGGCGCGCGCCGGCGCGCCCAGGACCGTTGCGTATGCCATGCCGTCGAGTGTCCGCTCGACCCGCACCTTCACCTTCTTCCCGACGAGCTTCGCTGCATCGGCGACGCAGACGTCGAGGCCGTCGATCTTTCCGACCCCCGCGCGCGGATCGTGCAGGCCGACCTCGCCGAGCTTCAGCTCGACCTCCGTGCCTTCCTCGACCGGCGATCGAGGCGCAAGCTCGTCGCGCTTCCCCTCGGCGAGCACGAGGAAGTGGTCGAGATGGACGTCGGCCTTCCCGACGAGATAAAAGCGCCGCCGCGTCTGTGCCTCGAGCTCGATCAGGCGCTCGGCGCCGGGGCCGACGAGGAGCGAAGCGACCTTCGCCGCGACCTCGACGCGATACGCCTGCGCGCGCGACCCCGCCGGCAGCGAACGAAGCCGCCGCTCGATGTCGAGCGCCGCCGTTCCCTCGGAGACGACGATCCCGTCACCGCCGCACGTCGGGCATTTCTTGGTCATCACCTCACGCGGCCCGTCGGTCACGTTCTGCCGAGTCATCTCGACGAGCCCGAGCGGCGAGATCTCGACGACGTAGGTCTTCGTCCGATCGCGCTCGAGCTCTGTGCGCAGGGCTTCCTCGACCGCCGCGCGGTTCTTCGGGTTCGCCATGTCGATGAAGTCGATGACGATGATCCCGCCGATATCGCGCAGCCGGAGCTGCCGCACCACCTCCTTCACCGCCTCGAGGTTGTTCTTCGTGATCGTGTCCTCGAGCCGTGCACCAGACGATTTCGAGCGGGAGCCGACAAAGCGGCCCGTGTTCACGTCGATCACCGTGAACGCCTCCGCATAGTCGAAGACGAGGTAGCCGCCCGACGGCAGGTCGACCCGCCGGCTGAGCGTGGACTTGATCTCGGCCTCGACGCCGAAGTGCTCCATCAGCGGCGTCTTCTCTTTGAATCGGACGACGCGCTCGACCATGTGGGGCGACGTCTTCTTGAGGTAGCCGGTGACCCGCTTGTACGTCCGGTCGCTGTCGACGTAGGCGCGCTCGAAGTCGTCCGTGAACAGGTCGCGCGTCACCCGTAGGGGCAGCTCGGCCTCCTGGTAGACGAGCGACGGCGGCTTCGCGTGCTCTGCCCGCTGCTGGATCGACTTCCAGAGCTTCTGCAGGAACGCGAGGTCGCGCTCGATGTCCTCGGCGGACGCGCCCTCTGCAGCCGTGCGGACGATGACGCCGCCCTGCTTCGGCGCGATCCGCTTCATGATCTCCTTCAGGCGCTGGCGCTCGTCGTCCTCGAGGCGCCGGGAGACGCCCTGGCCCTCGCCGTTGGGGACGAAGACGACGAACCTGCCCGGGAGCGAGATTTCCGTGGTCAGCCGCGCGCCCTTCGTCTTCATCGGGTCCTTGACCGCCTGCACCATGATCGTCTGGCCGCGGCTGATCAGGTCCTGGATCTTCCGGCCGTGCCGCTTGCCCTCAAGCTCCGGCGTGACGATCTCGTCGACGTAGAGAAAGCCGTTCTTCTCGAGGCCGATCTCGATGAATGCGGCTTCCATCCCCGGCAGGACGTTGTCGACGGTGCCGAGGTAGATGTTCCCCGCGATCGACCGCCGCTCCGGCCGCTCGAGGTAGACCTCCGCGGCCTTCTCGTCCTCGAGCACGGCGACGCGCTGCTCACCGACGTCGACGGAGATCAGCAGCTCGCGCTTCGCGGCGGGAAGCGGCCGCGGCTTCGGCGGCTCGCGGCGGCGCCGCTGCGACTGCGCACGCTCGCGGCGCTGCGACTGTTGCGACGCCGGCTTGCGCTCGGGCCGCTTTTCGCGTTCCCGCGGCTTGTCCTTCTCCTTGTCGTCCTTGACCGTCGCAGCGCCTTCGGTCGGCTTGGGACGGGCCCGACCACGTCCACCGCGAGTGCCGCGGCGGCGTTTCGGCTTGTTCGTCTGATCGGTCTCGCCCGCTTCGGGAGCGGGCTCGGCGATTACGGGTTCGGGTAGTTCAACGGGAGCGGCAGCCTCGACGGGCGCCTGCTCGGCTTGGGCCTTGCGGCCGAGACGGAACCAACGCAAATGGAAACTCCTTCGTGCGCGCGCGCTGCAGCAGCGCCCGTGGGAAGCGATGCCCCGGGGGCGGCGCGGAGCGTGCGCGGCAGGTCGTGAATCAGGGCGTACATCTCTTCAAAGGCTAGCAGCGGCCCCTGTCGGGACTCGGGGTCCGTCCGGTCCCGGTCCTACCCTTCGCGCATCCAGCGAACCGGGAGGTGGTCGAGTGGCCGGGCAGCGTGAAGCGCACGAACTGCTGTTGATCGAGGAGGCCGACGCCTGGTTCGAGTACCTGGAGGCGACTCGTGGCCAGTCGGTGCTCCGGTACAAGGAGGTCGAGCCCTGGGCGTGGGCGCGGTTGACCCAGCGGCTCCGGGCGATCAAGACGCGGCGGGCGAAGCTTCGTCCCGCGGCGGAAGCGGCCTAGCCGTGGCGAGCTGGGCGGGCGACGTCGCGCCTCAGCGGCGGACGCGGCTTCGGGCGTGGATGCTGAGGAGGATGCCGACCCCAAGGAGGTTCGCGATCATCGCCGAGCCTCCGACCGACAGGAACGGGAGCGGGATGCCCGTGATCGGCGCGATCCCCATCGTCATGCCGACGTTGACGAAGATCTGGAACAGCAGCGCGAAGACGAGGCCGCCGGCGACGATCGCCGAGAACGGGTCGCGCGCGAGCGTGACGATCCTCATGCCGCGCCACACGACGAGCAGGTAGAGCCCGAGCAGGATCGACGCGCCGATGAAGCCGCGTTCCTCCGCGAGCGAGGCGAAGACGAAATCGGTGTGGTGCTCGGGGAGGAAGTGCAGCGTCGTCTGCGTCGCGCCCGTTACGCCGCGTCCGCGCAGCTCGCCGGCGCCGATCGCGTTCTTCGACTGGACGATGTTGTACGTCGCGCCGCCGGGATCGCCGTTCGGGTTGAAGAACCCGGTCAGCCGCTGCACCTGGTAGTCGCGCAGGATGTGCACGCCCGCGGCGGGTGCAAGCCACAGGACCGTGGTCGCCACGACGACGGCGAGGCCACCGAGGATCGCGAGATGCGTCCAGCGCACTCCGGCCACGAAGAGGATCGCCGCGAGCGCGGCGACATAGACCATTGCCGTGCCGATGTCGGGCTGGACGAACACGAAGAACGTCGGCACCGCGGCGAGCCCGATCGCCGTCAGCGTCGTGCGGCGCTCGCCGATCCGTTTTGTCCGTTCGGCGAGGAATCCCGCAAGCGCGAGGACGAAGAAGACCTTGCCGAACTCCGAGGGCTGGAAGCGGAAGGCGCCGAGGTCGAGCCATCGCCGCGACCCTCGCGTGACCGAGCCGGCGAGCAGGACGAGGACGATCACGCCGGTCGTTCCGCCGAAGATCAGCCGCCAGTGGCGCCGGTACCAGGCGGGATCGATGATCACAGCGACCAGGAGGCAGGCCGCGCCGGCGCCGACGAACAGTGACTGACGGACGAGGTAGTAGTTCGGGTTCCCCGGTACGTCGTGCTGCGTGATGCCATTGATCGCCCAGAGGCCGTAGCCGACGAGCGCGGCGACCGCTCCGACCAGGAGCCAGTCCAGCCGGCGCACGAACGACGCGACGTCGGCAGCTTCCCGGCGACGCGACCGGACTTCCGCTCGGCTTGCGTACTCGACTGCCATCAGTTCACCGTGGAAGGGCCGCTAGTCAGAATGCACCGGTCCGGTCTGCGTTGCCTGTTTGCCGAAGAATTGCTCGAACACGTGCAGCGCTGCGGGCGCCGCCGCCGTGCCGCCGTGGCCGCCGTTCTCGATCAGGGCGCACACGACGAGCTTCGGGTCGTCGGCGGGACCGTACCCGCACCACCACGACTGGTCGAAGAGGCGCGGATAGCCGTCGCCCGGGTCGAGGACCTTCTCGGCGGTTCCCGTCTTGCCGGCAATCGGCACGGGGAACCCGCCGAACACGCCGACGCTCGTCCCGTACGACGCATGCGTCGCCGCGACGAGACCCTGGCGCACGACGTCGAGCGCACCGGCGTCGACGTTCGTCGGCTCGGGTGCGGGAGCCGGTGAGGTCGGGAGCGTGCGGCCGCGGCTGTCGCTCGACGACGGCTGCTCCACGTCTTCGAGCAGGTGCGGCGTGACGATGCGGCCGCCATTGGCGACGAGCGCGTAGAACCGCGCCATCTGCATCGGCGTGACGAGCAGGTCCTTCTGGCCGATCGCGAGCTGGATCGAGTCACCCGGCTTCCAGAGCCGGTCGACCTGCCATCCCCTCGGGTCGCTCTTCTTCGTGTACGTCGCCCTCCGCCAGCCCGGCGTCGGCAGGAGGCCCGTCTGCTCGGGGCCGATGTCGATGCCTGTGTGCGCCCCGAAGCCGAACCGGCTTGCCCACGCCTGCAGGCGCGGCCCGCGGTCGGCAGGCATGCCATAGAAGCGGTAGCCGACTTGGTAGAAGTAGGTATCGCAAGATGCGGCGAGCGCCGTCGGCAGGTTCATCCAGGCGTCGGCGTTCGGGTCCCAGTTGTTGAACGTGTGGCCGGCGACCCTGTACGACCCCGTGCACAGGAGGTCCGAGTACGGCGTGAGGATCCCCTCCTCCATCGCCGCGAGCGCGGTGACCGGCTTCCACGTCGAGCCCGGTGGATACGCGGCGTCGATCGCCCGATTGAGCGCCGGATAGTTCTGCGCGCGAGCGGTCGCTCCCGCCAGCCCCGCGGCCGCAAGAGCGCGCTGCGAGACGCGACCGGCGAAGAGGCTCGGTCGGTAGGTCGGCCACGACGCGAGCGCCCGGATCGAACCGTCGCGCGGATCCGGCGCGACGACCGCACCGCCGTTCGCGTCCCAGCAGCCGATGCACGTCGACGCATGGGCATCCTGCAGCCCGATCTGCAAGGCACGTTCCGCGGCCTGCTGGAGCTTGAGGTCGATCGTCAGCCGCAGCGCGTTGCCCGGGTGCGGGAGCGTCGACGGCAGAAGGTGCGTGCGCGGACGGCCGAGCGAGTCGACGACGAGCTTCGCGACGCCCGGGGTGCCGCGGAGGAACTTGTCATACGTTGCCTCGACGCCCGTCTGGCCGATCTCGTCACCGGCGTGGTAGCCGTCGTGTCGCAGCGCCCTCAGCTGCTGCGCCGAGATCTCGGTGACGTAGCCGAGGATGTGCGCCGCGAGCGACCCGTGTGGGTACGACCGCAGATAGGTGCTCGCGATCACCACACCCGGGAACTCCTCCTGCCGCTCCCTGAGATACCCCACCTGGAGCTCGTTCGCACCGGTCTTGATCCGCGCCGGCGTCAGCGGGTCGTTCCGGTGCTTGCGGATCTCGGCGGCGATCTGCGAGAGCGGCACGCCGAGGACATGGGCGAGGGAGCGGAGCTCGCGGACGCGGTCGCCATGCCGCTTCGGCAGGTCGGAGGGCCAGATCTGCACCTCCGTCCCGGCGACGTTCGTCACGAGCGTGCGTCCGTACCGGTCGAGAATCGGCCCGCGCGGCGCGGCGATGCGCACCGTCCGCAGCTGGTTGTTCTGTGCCGCCCGGAGATACTGCGCACCCGATAGCACCTGCAGCGCCCAAAGGCGCAGGAAGAGGACCGCGAACACCGCGAGTGCGAGCATCCCCAGCACGCCGACGCGCAGCGCAAGCGCGGGGGTCAGCCGGTACGGCTCCTCGGTTCGCGGGTCGGGCGCGAGGAAGCGTCCGCCGAGCAGCCGTCTAGCCAAGCAATCTCACCTCGCGGACGCGGTCGCCCCATTCGGCGGGCGGAAGCAGGCGACGCAGCAGTGCGTAGACGGGGAACGTCAACAGGACGTTCAGGACGACAGTCGGGACGAGCCCGTCGAGCAGGACCCCGCGGGCGGGCGCGTGCTCGCCGAGCATGAAGTGCAGCACGAGCGCGCCGAACTGGTACAGCGCGGTGACGACGGCGACCGACAGCAACGGAGCATGCGCGCGATCGCGTCCGGTCGTCTCGCCGTAACGTCCGGTCCAGTAGCCGGCGAGCGTCAGCAGGAGCGACGTGAAGCCGAGCGTCGTGAACGTGCCCGTGTCGGCGATGAAGCCGGCGATGAAGCCGGCGACCGCACCGAAGATCGCGCCTCGCAGGAGCGCGACGCACACGACGGTGACGAGCAGGAGCTTCGGGCGCCCGTTCAGGATGTCGACGTCATCGAGGATCGACACCTGCACGATCACGGCGAGGAACAGGATCCCCGCCGCTTTCGCTGCGTCGGCCGGACTGATCATGGCGCGACCGGGATCCGTTTCTTCGTCACGAGCGCGATCACGGAATCGAGCGACGCGAAGTTCACGTAGGGCTGGATCTGGATCGCCTTGTACGGCGCGGTGTCGGTCTGCCCGACGCTGACGACCTGGCCGATCTGGATCCCCCGCGGGAAGAGCGACGGGTACTGCTTCGACTGTGTCCCCGCGGTGACGATCACGTCGCCGCTTCGCACGTCCGACTCCTTGCCGACGCGGTCGAGGATCATCTGACCCTGGCCCTGGCCGTGGCGGACGAGCCCGATCGCTCCCGACCTCAGATCGCGAGCCTGAACCGCGCTCTCGTCGTCGGTGATCAGCGTGACCTCCGCCGCGTTGCTGCTGAGCGCTGTCACGCGCCCGACGAGACCGTCCTGCGTGACGACCGGCGTGTCGAGGGTGATGCCGTTCCCGGAGCCCGCGGCGATCACGACGTGCTGGTCGAACTCGCTCGGCGCACGCGCGATGATGCGCGTGTTCACCGGCCGGTAGTCGCGCGGGAACTGCGGGCTGTCGATGTAGTGCAGCTGTCCGAGGAGTGTCGAGTAGTCCTGCTGGGCGTTCTGGTTCTGGATCAGCTGCTGGCGAACGCGGTCGAGGTCGGCGCGGAGCCGTGCGTTCTCCCGCTTGGCGTGGACGAGGCCGCTGAAGTAGCCGTAAACGTCGCGGAACGGCTGGGCGATGCGCTCGGCACCGAGCTCGAACGGCCGCAGCACGGTCGCGCCCGCCGTCTGGATCCCGTGGACGGCGCCCGTGGCCGGCGAGCGGAACGACACCGTGATCAGGATCAGCGAGAGCAGGACGAGCACCCCGACAATGGCCCGCCGCCGGAGGGCTGAGCGATTGCGGGAAGGAAACGGCTGCGGTCGGGCCCTGGAGACCGTGGCGTCCGGGACCGCGCTGACACTCCGGTTGCGAGGCACGGGAACGGCCTAGGTTAGCGCGACGGTCGGCGAAACGGCCGCTTAGCGGTGATTCCGGCTGTTCCGGCGGGCCTTCGCGCTGCGGTGGATCGCCTCGAACTCCTCCAGGCTCCGGCCGGATCCGACCGCGACGCACGTGAGCGGGCTGTCGGCGAGGTGCACCGGCATCTGCGTTTCCCGGCGCAGCCGCTCGTCGAGGTTCGTCAGGAGCGCGCCGCCGCCGGCGAGCACGATCCCGCGATCCATGATGTCCGCGGCGAGCTCCGGCGGCGTCTTGTCCAGCGTCGACTTGATCGCCTCGATGATCTGACTGACGGGGTCGTCGAGCGCACGGCGGATCTCGTCGGACGACAGGACCACCGTCTTCGGCAAACCGGTGAGCATGTCGCGCCCGCGGACCTCGGCCTGCACTTCCTCGCGCATGTCGAATGCGGAGCCGACCTCGAGCTTGATCTCCTCCGCCGTCTGCTGCCCGATCAGCAGTTTGTACTCGCGCTTGATGTGGTTGATGATCGCCTCGTCCATCTCGTCGCCGCCGACCCGAAGGCTCTGCGAGACGACGATGCCGCCGAGTGAGATGACTGCGACCTCGGTCGTGCCGCCGCCGATGTCGACGATCATGTTGCCCGTCGGCTCCGCAACGGGAAGTCCGGCGCCGATCGCTGCGGCCATCGGCTCTTCGATCAGGTACGCCTGACGCGCGCCGGCACTGAGCGTTGCTTCCTCCACCGCGCGCTTCTCGACGCCGGTGACGCCCGATGGAACGCACACGACGACGCGCGGGTGCGCGAAGCGGTGCTGGTGGACCTTCTGGATGAAGTGGCGGAGCATCTGCTCGGTCACGTCGAAGTCGGCGATGACGCCGTCCTTCAACGGTCGGATCGCAGAGATCGTCCCGGGCGTACGTCCGAGCATCCGCTTCGCCTCGACGCCGACGAGCGTGTTCGCCGTGCCGAGGTCGACCGCCATGTCGCGCCCGCCGAACCCGCCGAGGTTGTCGAGAAATCCCATCGTGCGGCGAGTCTAGCCCGTTACCGGCGCCGGGACGTGCGGCGACGCCGGCCAAGCCCCGAACAGCCACGTCCCGGGTCTGACCCCGGACATGGCTGGCCGGGAGATGTCTTGCTGCCAACCGGGGCAACGCGATCCGGCTTGGGGACGGAGGCGGCGCAGCGCCTGGCCCGAAGAGCCACGGCCGGGGTCTGACCCCGGACGTGGGCGCTTCGGACGGCGAAGGTGTGACGAAAGCGTGTCGATGTCGGAAGCGTCACGGAGTTTGCACTACCGTCGATGGCATGCCGCGCGCGCTTCGGCCTCCGATCGAGAACGGGATCTACCACGTCACCGCACGCGGGAATCGGAAGGCGGACATCTACTTCGACGTCGCGGACCGGCAGTACTTCCTGCAACTCGTCGGCCGCGTCGTCGAGCGCTGTGGATGGATGGTTCACGCGTACTGCCTGATGACGAACCACTACCACCTCGTCGTTGCGACACCCGCTGCCAACATCTCCACCGGGATGCAACGCGTGAACTCGATGTACGCGTCGTGGGTCAACTGGCGTTACGACCTGTGCGGACACCTCTTCGGCGACCGGTTCGATTCGCAGTTCGTCGAGGCCGACGCGCATTTCCTCCAGGCTTGCCGTTACGTCGTCCTCAATCCGGTCCGGGCGGGCATCTGCGACGACGCCGGCGAGTACCGCTGGAGCAGCTACCGCGCGACGCTCGGAACCGAACTGCGGCCGGGCTTTCTCCGCATCGGCGCGGTGCTCGATGCGTTCGGCGGCGGCGCCGCGACCGCGCCGACCCTGTACCGCGCGTTCGTCGACGCCGGCGCGGTCGAGGCGATCCGGCTGCGGCGTCGCCGCGCGGACTACGTCACCGCTGTAGCGGCGGCCTAGCCGTACCCGTAGACGCCCGCGAAGCGCTCGGCGAGCAAGCGCACGAGCAGCGACGCCGGCAGACCGACGACGTTCAGGTAGTCGCCTTCGATCCGCCGGACGAGCGCAGCGCCTCGTCCCTGGATCGCGTACGCGCCGGCTCGCCCCTCCCACTCGCCGGCCAACACGTACGACGCCAGGTCACGCGGTGTCAGCGCGCGGAACGTCACGCGCGTCGACTCGTGCTCGACCAGTTCCCATCCCGGCGTCACCAGGCACAGGCCGGAGACGACGAGATGCGTGCGACCGGACAACGTCTCGAGCATCTCCTCTGCATCGGAGGCGTCGCGAGGCTTGCCGAAGATGCGCCCGCCGAGAACGACCTCGGTGTCGATTCCGAGTACGGGCCGGTCGCCGGCACCGTCCGCGACGGACCGCGCCTTCGCCGCCGCGTGCCGCCGCACCAGCGCGACCGCGTCGCCTGTAGCCGGCGCGTCCTCCTCGTACGTCGGCTCGACGACCTCGAACGGCAGCCGGAGCTGTTCGAGGATCGCGCGGCGCTGCGGCGACCGCGAGGCGAGGAGCAGCGGCGGCGCGGGCGCAGCGTCAGCCACGCTTGTGCGCGACCCAGATCTCCTCGGACGGCCATTGCCGCGCCCAGTCGGCCGTCACGTACACGTAATGCGAGTGCGTCTCCGCCTCCTCGGATGCAAACAATTCGACCAGCCGCACGACCTCGAATCCGTTCGCACGAAGGAGGTCGATCAAGTCGCCGTGGCCGAGGTGAAACTCGACTTCGCCCGTGTCCGGCCAATCGACGCGACGGAGACCGCGCTGCGGCCGGACGAGGTTCTCCTTCACGCCGTCCAGATCCATACACAGCATCTGCAGCGTCGAGTTCCGGAGGAAGACGAGCCGGCCGCCCGTTCGCAGCAGGCGCGCCGCCTCGGGAATCCAGAGGTACGGATCGGCCCAGATCGATGCTCCGTACTCGGAATGGACGAGGTCGAACGATGCGTCAGGAAGCGGGACGTTCTCGCCGGTCGCCTCGATCAGCGGGAATTCGATCCCGGTCTTCTCCTGCATTCGCTTGGCGGTCGCGAGCTGTGCCGGCGTCGGGTCTACGCCGACGACGCGCGCGCCGCGCTTCGCGAACCACGCCGAGCAGTACGCCGTTCCGCAGCCGAGCTCGACGACGTCCAGCTCGCGAACGTCCCCGAGAACGTTCAGCTCCGACTCGCGCGCGGCGAAGACGCCCCACCTGATCTCGTCGCTGGCCCATGCGGCGGCGGCGGACTCGTCCGTGTACTCGGCGTTCGCCTGCGTCCAGTACGCGACGTTCTGACGAACGTACTGCGGATACTCAGACGAGCTCGTCATCCGAGAACCAGAGCGCAATCTCCCGCGCCGCCGACTCGGGCGAATCGGAGCCGTGCACCAGATTGTTCGGCATCGCGAGCGCGAGGTCGCCGCGAATCGACCCGGGCGTAGCGTCGGCCGGGTTCGTCGCGCCGATCGTCGTCCGCAGCGTCGCGATCGCTCCCTCACCCTCGACGACGAGCGCGAGCGTCGGCCCGGACGTGATGAACTCGACGAGCTCGCCGAAGAACGGCTTCTCGCTGTGCTCTGCGTAATGGCGCTCGCCGAGGTCGCGGGAGACGCGCAGGAGCTTTCCCGCGCGCAGCGTGCAGCCCCGCCGCTCGATGCGGCCGAGGATCTCGCCCACGAGCCCGCGCGCCACCGCATCGGGCTTCACCAGGATCAACGTCCGTTCCGCAGCCACGGCCGCGGCAGTCTACTCAGACCGCCGCCGGCGCCTCGTCGGTCGCGCCTCGAACGTCGGGAACTCGCCCACGGTCGCCGGCTCGACCGACGTCTCGCAGTACGGGCAGATCTGCCAGAGCGCCTCGAGCGGCGCCTTGCAGTTGACGCACGCCTGCTTCAGCTTCGTCGTGCACACCGGGCAGACGAGGAAGTCGGGGCCGACCTCCGCGCGGCAGACGGGGCAATGAAGGTCGCGCCGGGCGAGCCGTTCCTCCATCGCCTTGATCTCGAGCTCCCGCTCCCGCACGTCCTCGAGGTACTCCGGCGGCCGGAACAACATGTAGATCAGCACGCCGATGAACGGCGCGACGACGGGCAGGACGATCGAGGTTCCGACGAGCCAGGAATCCTCGATCCGGCGACGCGCGTCCTTGTAGACCCACCACACCGTCGCGAGCCAGAAGACGACGAGGAAGAACAGCAGCAGGTTGCGGATGACGAGCCACGTCCCCGAGTTGAAGAAGTGGTGGACGCCGCCGAAGGTCGACGCGAGAGTCACAGGAGGATTCTTCCGATCAGGTAGCCCACGGCAAACGCGGCCGCGACGATCGCCAGGACGACGAACGCGGCGAACGCAAACACTGTAAGGCGTTCGCCGACTCCGGCCATCGACAACGTTCTAGTCGGCCCGGTGGACATCGGCAAGGAGGTAGAGGGAGCCGGTGACGAGCACGGGCCCGAGAGCGCGGGCTCGGCCGAGAGCGTGTGCGGGGTCCGGATCGCATTCGACACGGTCGAAGTACGGTTCGGCGCGGCGGGCGAGTTCCTTTCCCGGGAGGGCACGGGGACTCGACGAGGTCGTTGCGATCAGCGTCCGGCCGCGGCGTCCGAGCCGCTCGAGCATCGCCTCCACGTCCTTGTCGCCGAGGATCGAGGCCACGACGACCCAGTCCCGGTCCGGCAGGTGCGCCGCCTGGAAATCGAGGCCTGCGGGGTTATGGGCACCGTCCCAGACCTCGTCGGGGCCGCGCCACTCGAGCCGCCCGGGAAGCTCCACGCGGACGTCGCCGACGACGCTCCGGCCGAGGTACGCCTCGGCCGCCTCGCGCGCGCCGCCCGCGCGCCACTCGTTTTCCGGGACGAGCGGCGCCCACTCCGGCTCGCCGAGCACTACCACGGCGCCCGGCTTCGCAACCGCGAGCTTCTCTCGGGCGATCTCCTCACGCGTGCCGCCGAGGACATCGGTGTGATCGAGGCCGACGTTCGTCAGCAGGACGACGCGCGCATCGACGACGTTGGTCGCATCGAGTCGGCCCCCCAGCCCCGCCTCGATCACCGCGACATCGACCTGCTGCCCCGCGAACTCGGCGAGCGCCGCGGCCGTCACGACCTCGAACTGCGTCGCGCCGCCGGCGTGTGGACGGACGCGTTCCACCGCACGGTCGAACGTCTCTGGATCCGCGTCGAGCCGCTCGTGCCAACCAACGACGTGCGGCGACGTGTACGCGCCGACGCGCAAGCCTTCGTTACGCAGCAGCGCCGCGATCGTGCGCGTCGCCGTCGACTTGCCGTTCGTGCCCACGACGTGGATCGACGGGAAGGCGCGCTCGGGATGTCCGAGCTCCGCGAGGAGCGCTCGCATCCGGTCGAGGCCGAATTCCTCCGGCCACGGCGAAAGTGCCTCGACAAATTCAGTTGGTGAGAGCGTCGAGCTCACGACGGTATCGCTCGAGCTTGTCGCGCTCGGCCCGGACGACGTGGTCGGGCGCCTTCGAAACGAAGCGCTCGTTCGCGAGCATGCGCTCGGCGCGAGCGATCTCGCTGCGCAGCCGTTCGATCTCCGTGGAGGCATCGCCGTTCCCACCGGCGCGTTCCGGTTTCACGACCGCGTCGAAGATCCGCTTCTCCTCCCCATCGAGCGGCGTCACGACGGCGCTGCGGCGGAACCGCTCCGCTGCTTCCTGCACGCGCTGCAACGCACGGGCCTCGGCGTCGTCGCCGGCCTGCGGCCACGGGGCGACGATCAAGCGGGTCTCCCGCTCCGGAAGGTTCGTCCAGATCTCCTCCGTCACGTGCGGCATCGCCGGATGCAGGAGCTTGAGCAAGCGCTCGAGGGCAGCCGCGGCGGTCGCAAGCGCATCGGTGTCGCCACCGTAGATCCGCGGCTTGATCGCCTCGAGGTACCAGTCGCAGAAGTCGTCGAAGGTGAGGTGGTACAGCTCGGCCACGAGGTGCGTGAAGTCGAACTCGGCTAGGCGGGCCTCGATCGAGCGTTGCACCTGCGAGAGCCGCGCGAGGATCCACCGCTCCTCGAGCGACGCCGGCCGCTCGTCGACCTCGGTCACACCGGCCTGCAGCAGGAGTCGGCTGGCGTTCCACAGCTTGTTCGCGAGCTTGCGCCCCTCCTCGATCGCGCCCTCGGAGAACGTCACGTCCTGGGACGACGCCATCTTCATCAGCCCGTACCGTGTCGCGTCCGCGCCGTGCTGCTCGATGTTGGCGATCGGATTCATGCCGGTGCCGAGGCTCTTCGACATGCGGCCGCCGCTCGGCGCGTGCACGAGCGAGTGGATGACGACGTCGGTGAACGGCACGTCGCCCATCAGCTCGAGCCCGGCGAAGATCATCCGGTTCTCCCAGAGCCGGATGATGTCGCGGGCCGTCGTGTTCAGGTCGCCCGGATAGAACGCCCGGAGGTCGGGCGTATCGTCGGGCCAACCGAGCGTCGCGAACGGCCACAGCGCCGACGAGAACCACGTGTCGAGCACGTCTTCGCTCCGCGTCAGCTCGCGCGACCCGCATTCGCCGCACGCATCAGGCTCCGTGTCTTGCACGGTCACATGCCCGTCCGGGCACTCCCACAGCGGCAGCTGGTGACCCCACCAGATCTGCCGCGAGATGTTCCAGTCCGGCGCGTCCTCGAGGGAGGTGATCGCGAACCGGTGCTGCGACTCGGGGTGGTAGCGGACGCGTTTGCTGCGCAGCGCCTCGAGCGCCGGTTGCTTCAGCTCCCCCATCGCGCACCACCACTGCAGCGAGATCCGCGGCTCGATCCGGCTCTTGCAGCGGTCACAGAGGGCGACCGAATGGCGATACGACTCGCGCTTCTCGAGCTGCCCGTGCCCGCGGAGCCACTCGACGATCCGCGTCTCTGCTTCCTCCTGTGTCAGTCCGGCAAGGTCGCCGGCGTCCTCGTTCATGCGTCCGTCCGCGCCGATCACCGTCAGCTCGGACAGGCCGTGGTCGCGGCCGATGTCGTAATCCTTCGGATCGTGGCCCGGCGTGATCTTCAGCGCGCCGGTGCCGAAGTCGATCTCGACCCGTTCGTCGGCGATGATCGGGACGCGGCGCTCGACCCACGGCACGATCACGTCGCGGCCGACGAGATCGCGATAACGGTCGTCGTCGGGATGCACGGCGACCGCGACGTCCGCGAGGATCGTCGCAGGGCGCACCGTGGCGATCGTCACGTGGCCGTCGCCGTCGGCGAGCGGGTAGCGCGCGTACGTGAGCGCGTCGTCGACGTCCGCGTGCTCCAGCTCGAGGTCCGAGAGCGACGTCAGGTGGAACGGGCACCAGTTCACGATTCTGTTGGCGCGATAGATCCACCCCTTCTCCCACAGGTGGACGAAGAAGCGGTTGACGGCACGCACGTAGGCGTCGTCCATCGTGAACCGCTCGCGGCGGTAGTCGAGCGACGCGCCGATGCGCCGGAACTGGAACATGATCTTGCCGCCGTACTCGCGCAGCCACTCCCAGACGCGCGCCTCGAATGCCTCCCGGCCGAGGTCCTGACGCGTCTTCCCTTCGGTCGCGAGGTGCTTCTCGACGGCGTTCTGGGTCGAGATGCCGGCATGGTCGAAGCCCGGCTGGAACAGGACGTTGTAGCCCTGCATCCGCCGCGTCCGGACGATCGTGTCTGCAAGCGACAACTGGAGCGCGTGGCCGAGGTGGAGATCGCCGGTGACGTTCGGCGGCGGGTGCGCGATCGCGAAGCGCGGGCGCGGGTCGTCGGCCTCCGCGTTGTAGAGACCCTCCTCTTCCCAGGTGCGCTGCCAGCGCTCTTCGACACCCTGCGGCTTGTAGAGCGGGTCCATCACGCGAGCTTAGCCTCCGCGTTTCGGCGTCTCGTCAGGGAGCCGGTGAGGTAGACGACGACCGGGCTTCCATCGGCGCCGTCGTCACGTCAGCTCCGCCGCCAGCCGGCGGGCGTTCAGGTGCGCGATCGCTTCGATCGTGATCATCGGGTTGACGCCCGAAGCGCTCGGAAACGACGCGCCGTCCATCACGTAGAGCCCGCGCGTCGACCACGTCTCGCCGGTCGGACGCGCCACGGACACCGACGGCGACGCGCCGATCCGCGCTGACCCCATCAGGTGGAACGAGTAGAAGGTGCAGCGCCCAGCGCCGTACCCGGCTGCATCAGCTGCCCGGAGGAATGCCTCGCGACGGCCGGCCGCCGGCGTGTATGCCGTCCATTGCGCGTGGGAGGAAAAGATCTCCGTCGCGCCCGCCGCTTCGAAGATCCGCGCTGCTCCGTCGAGACCGGTCCGGACGTTCGCGATGTCGGCGTCGTTCAGCCGGTAGCGAACGCGCGAGTCGCCGGCGCGTGTTGCGTGCACCTCGCCTTCGCTGCGGTCGCGCAGCAACAGCCCGATCCCCGAGAGGTGCGGCAGCCGTGCGAGCAGTTCGCTGCTCTGCCGGGCGTCCTGCCACGGCGCGAACGCCGCGAGCACGCCCGGATGAACGGGCGCCGTCTCGTACTTGAGGCCGTAGCCGTCGCCGAGATCCGCATGCTGGTCGGAGTACAGCGCCTGCAGCGTGCCCTCCCACGGCCGGATCTCCTCGCCGAAGACGCCACACACGCCGGTCGTGGGATGGAGATGCAGGTGCTTGCCGACGTGCCGGCCCCGGAGACCGGACCGCTCGAGCAGCACCGGCGTGCTCAGCGCGCCGGCGGCGAGGACGACCGCCCGCGCGTCGACCGTGACCGCAGCGCCGGCCGGGCCGACGGCTTGCACGCCATGCGCACGGCCGCCCGCGGTGAGAACGCGCGTCGCTCGTGTCAACGGGACGATCGTGGCTCCGGACGCCTGCGCATCGACGAGCCAGGTCACGAGCGTCGACTGCTTGGCCCCGAGCGGGCAGCCGAACCCGCAGCGGCCACACACCGCGCCCTGCTCGCAGCCGCGCGTGTTCCGCGGCATCGCCGCGACGTGCCACCCGAGTTGTTCGAGGCCGCGCGCCATCACCTCGTCGCGGCTCGACGGCGAGCCCTCGTCGGTGTTGACCCCGATCCTCTCGCCGACGGCGTCGAGGCTCTCGCCGTAATCGGATGACATGAAGGGATCGCCCCACTCCTCGCGGATCGCGTCGGGCGTCCGGAACGACGTCGTGTAATTGACGACGGTCGTGCCGCCGATGCAGCTTCCCGCGAGCAGCCCGACCCCGCCGTCGCTCGTGGTCGGCGCCGCCGACTCGTAGTAGAGGTGACGGTACGCGTCCAGCTCGACGCCGCCGAAGTCAGCGTCCTCGTAGTGGCCGCCTGCTTCGAGGACGACGACGTCGAGGCCAGCCTCGGCGAGGACAGCTGCCGCGACGCCGCCGCCGGCACCGGAGCCGACGACGCAGACGTCGCAGCTGAACCGCGTGTCGCCGCTCACTCGGAAGGTCTTGAGCCTCGGTTCCGCGACGGCCGCGGTCGTCGGCGGTTTCGCGCGGGCGTGGTACGGGATCAGCGTGCCGCGTCGCAGCCCGTGATAGACGCGGCGTCTCGCCGGGATCGCGCTGTCCCGCCACCTGCGTAGCGCCGCCTCACGCTCGGCGCGCGGCCGCCCGCTGAACCGGCCACCGGCGTCCCACGCGGCCAGAAGCGCGAGCAGCGGCCGCCGGTCCGCTCGCGGGGTGAGATCGAGCAGCGCGTCGGGGACGCCCGCGTCGACAGCGCCGTCGACGAACGTCTCGCAGATCGAATCGAGCGCGCGGCGCTGACGGCGCGTCAACGGCCGACGGCGTAGCCCTGCATCGCGCGCGGATTCGCTGCAGCCTTCACGAGCCCGTTCTCGCGCCCCGCAGCGCTGACGCGGCCGAGCGACCAGTCCGCCGTCACCTCGACGTCGTGGCCGCGCGCGCGCAGGTCCTCGATCACCTCCGCCGCGTGACGACCCTCGATCTCCACCTGCCGCGGGTGCGCGTCGCGGGGGTAGAAGGAGCTCGGGAAGTGGTTCGTGTGGAACGACGGCGCGTCGATCGCCGCCTGTAGGTCGAGGCCGAAGTCGACGTGGTGGAGGAAGAACACGAGCGACCATTGATCCTGCTGGTCGCCGCCCGGCGTTCCGAATGCGAGGTAGGGGTCGCCGTCACGGAACGCGAGCGACGGCGACAACGTCGTGCGCGGGCGCTTGCGCGGCGCGAGGGAGTTGGGGAGGCCGTCCTCGAGCCAGAACATTTGCGCGCGCGTGCCGAGAGGGAATCCGATCCCGGGCACAACAGGCGAGCTCCACAACCAGCCGCCGCTCGGCGTCGCGCTCACGATGTTGCCGTGACGGTCGACGACGTCGAGATGGCACGTGTCGCCGCTCGCGCGCGTCGGCTCGCCCACGCCCGCGGCGGCCGCACCACCGACCGGTGCCGGGAGACGTGGGCTCGGCCCGCCCGGGCGCAGCTCGCCGGATGCCTCCTCGCCGACCAGTGCGCGCCGCCCGTCGGCGTACGCGTCGCTCAGCAGGAGGTCGATCGGGACGTCGACGAACGCGGGGTCGCCGTACCACGCTTCGCGGTCGGCGAAGGCGAGCTTCGCGCACTCGACGACGGTGTGAATGAACTCCGCGCTGCCGAGGCCCATCTCCTGGACGTCGAACCGCTCGAGCAGCGCAAGCTGCTGTAGGAAGACGGGGCCCTGACCCCACGCCCCCGTCTTGAACACCGTGTGCCCGTGATAGTCGCGTGCGAGGGGCGGTTCGAGTGTCGCGTGCCATCCCGCGAGGTCGTCCGCGGTCAGGAGCCCGGCATGCGCGACGCCGGTCGTATCCATCGTCTCCATGCGGACGAACGCATCGATCTGCTCTGCGACGAAGCCTTCGTACCAGAGCGCGCGCGCACGCTCGAGCTCCTGCTCGCGCGTGCCGCCGCGCGACTCGGCGACGATGCGACTGTAGGTCGCGGCAACGCCTGGATTGCGGAACAGCGTCCCGGCGCGCGGCACCGGCAAGAACACCTCGGCCGACGTCGTCCATTCGTCGCGGAAAACATCTTCGACTCCTCTGATCGCGCGCTCGATCGCCGGAACGATCGGAAAGCCGGCCTCGGCGAAGCCGATCGCAAACTCGAGCACGTCCGCGAGGCGCCACGTCCCGAACTCGCGCAACAGCAAGAGCCACCCGTCGAACGCCCCCGGGACGACAGCCGGAAGGAAGCCGGTCCCGGGAATCGCGTCGAGGCCGAGCTGCTCGAATCGTTCGATCGTCGCTGCTGCGGGCGCCGTGCCTTGCGCACATACGACCTTCACCTCGCTACGCGCCGCGTCGTACACGATCGCCGGCAGGTCGCCGCCCGGCCCGTTCAGGTGCGGCTCGACGACCTGGAGTGCGAACCCCGTAGCAACCGCCGCATCGAATGCATTCCCGCCGCGCTCGAGCACGGCCATTCCCGCGGCGGACGCGAGCCAGTGCGTGGACGCGACCATCCCGAACGTTCCACGCAGCTCGGGACGCGTCGTAAAGCTCACCGGCGGGACTCTAGTGTCCCGGTGTGCAGTACGGGATCTCGCTTGCGAACATCGGGACGTACGCCGACCCGCGCGTCGCGGTCGACGTCGCGCGCGCGGCCGAGGAGAGCGGCTGGGACGGCGTCTTCCTCTGGGACCACCTCGCATTCGCCTGGGGCCAGCCCGCCGCCGACCCGTGGGTGACGCTGGCGGCGATCGCGGCGACGACGACGCGGATCCGCATCGGAACCGCGGTCACGCCGGTCGCGCGCCGACGGCCGCACGTGCTCGCACACCAGGTCGCGACGCTCGACGTCCTGAGCGGCGGCCGTGTGATCTTCGGCGCCGGTCTCGGCGGATCGGCGCCGGAATTCGCGAAGTTCGGCGAAGAGGCCGATCCGCGCGTGCGCGCTTCGATGCTCGACGAGGGCCTCGACGTCCTTCGCGCACTGTGGACGGGTGAAGCGGTCACGCACGTGGGCGCGCACTACTCGGTGCGCGGCGTCACGCTCACGCCTGCACCGTTGCAACGCCGGCTACCGATCTGGATCGGCGGCAATCGGCCTCCGTCGCTTCGCCGCGCCGCACGCTGGGACGGCTGGTGCGCGGATACCGCCGACCCGACCGGGACGACCGTGTCGCCCCGCGACCTCGCGCGCGCAATCGAGACGATCGGCCGGAACGACGACTTCGACGTCGCCGTGCTGGGCCACCGCGGTCGTGCGGCCCCGCGCGCGTACGAAGCCGCTGGCGCGACGTGGTGGCTGGAAAGCGTCGACGACCGGCGCGGGACGCTCGACGAGACGCTCGCGATCGTGCGGCGCGGGCCGCGGCCCGCGTGATCAGTGGAGGAACCGGAAGACGAGCTCCGCGGCGCAGACCGGCTTCTCCGAACCGTCGCGCTCGACGGTCGCGGCGATCACCGCCTGCGCGCCACCATCGACCGCGGTGACATCGACGACGCTGAACGTCGCGCGCACGCGGCTGTCGACGGTGACCGGGGCGGGGAACCGAACGCGGTTGACGCCGTAGTTGATCGTCACGCGATAGCCGCCGTCGCCGAAGACCTCGAACCACAGCTCGGGCAGCAACGACAGCGTCAGGAACCCGTGCGCGATCGTCGTGCCGAACGGGCCCTCCGCCGCCCGTTGACGGTTGACGTGAATCCACTGCGCGTCCTCGGTCGCAGCGGCGAACGCGTCGATCCGTTCCTGGGTGACCTGGAGCCACCTCGATGGCCCGAGCGTGGCACCAACGTTCAGCGGCTCGCCCACTCCGTCTAGCGCGACGCGGCCGACACGAGTGTTGCGCCGTTGTCCTCGCGCTGGTCGAGCACGTGGACGAGCAGCTCATACGAATGCAGAACGTGCTCGCGGGCGAGCGCCCGTCCGCCGCCCGGGTTCGCCGCCCGCAGCGCCGCGATGATCGCCTGGTGCTCGCGGTCGTTGCGCTCGTAGAGCGCGTCGACGTCCGAGCCGCCGGGGCCCCACACCGCGTGGCCGGAGAACGAGCGGCGAGCGCCTTTCGCGAGCCGCTCGATCATCGGAACAGACGCAACCCGGTAGATCACGTCGTGGAAGCCGTGGTTCGCGCGAACCCACTCGGAGGTGAGCCGCCACCGGTCGTCGCCTTCCCGTGGGCGCGAGCGAAGCGCCTGCGTCGCACGGCTGAACTCGGCCTCCGCGCGCTCGAGCTCATCGAGGTCGTCCGACGTCATCTTCGGCGCCGCGATCTCGGTTGCGAGCGACTCGAGCTCGGCGCGGACCAGGAACGCCTCCCACAGCTCGTCGCGCGACAGCGTCCGCACGCGAACTCCGCGATTCGGGACGAACGACACGAGCCCGAGCGCCGCGAGGCGTCGTAGCGCTTCGCGGATCGGCGTGCGGCTGACGCTGAAGCGCTCGGACAGCTGCTCCTGCCGCAGGACGGTGCCGGGCGGCAGCTCGCCGGAGACGATCGCCTCCTCGACGACGAGCGCGATCTCGTCGGCCTTCGTGCTGTCGAGGCTCACGGGAGTCGATCGTACGCGGGCAGCGTGAGGAACTCGACGAACTCGTCGGCCAGCGCGACCTCCGCGAACAGCTCCTTCGCGGCGTATGAGACCGGCGCCGCAGCGATCTCCGCGCGCACCGTCTCGGCCTCGACGAGGCCCGCTCGGACCCAGCTCCAGACCTGCGCCCGCGAGATCTCCGCGGTCGCGACGTCTTCCATCAGGTTGTCGATCGCGGCAGCACCGACGCCGCCGAGCCACGCGTCGAGGTACCGAGTCCCGACGGAGACGTTCGCCTGCACACCGGCGTCCGTCACCTCGCCGCCCGTAACCGCGAAGTCGCAGAGCTCCGCCGCCGTCACGGCAACCTCCTCGCGCATCCGCTCGAGCTGATTCGGCCGCCCATCGAGCACCGCGCCGAACACCTCGGTCGCAACCGGGACGAGATCCGGATGCGCAACCCACGTGCCGTCGAAGCCGGCACGCGACTCGCGCAGCTTGTCCTCACGCACGTTCGCGATCGCGGTCGCGTTGACATCCGAATCGCGCCGCGAGGGGATGAACGCGGACATCCCGCCAATCGCATGTGCACCGCGGCGGTGACAGGTCGCGACGAGGAGCTCGGTATAGGCGCGCATGAACGGCACGGTCATCGTCACCTGCGCACGATCGGGCAACACTGCGCCGAGCTTCTTGATCGCGCTGAAGATGTAGTCCCAGCGGCCGGCATTGAGGCCCGTCGACCGCTCGCGTAGCTCCCAGAGGATCTCGTGCATCTCGAGCGCGGCGAGGATCGTCTCGATCAGCACCGTCGCGCGAATCGACGCATGTGGCAAGCCGAGCTCCTCCTCGGCGAGTACGAACACGTCGTTCCACAGCCTGGCCTCGAGATGGCCCTCGAGCTTCGGCAAGTAAAAGTACGGGCCAGAGCCGCGGTCGAGCAACGCATGAGCGTTGTGGAAGCACGCGAGCCCGAAGTCGAAGAGGCTCGCGGAGATCGGCCGGCCGTCCACGAGCACATGCCGCTCCTCCAGATGCCACGCGCGCGGCCGGACGACGAGCGTCGCCGTCTCGTCCGACAGCCGGTACGACTTCTCCGGCGTCTCGAGCGCGATCGTCTTCCGGACGGCGTCACGGAGGTTCTGCTGCCCGGCCACGATGTTCGACCACGTCGGGGAACACGAGTCCTCGAAGTCGGCCATGAACACGCGTGCGCCGGAGCTCAGCGCGTTG
>VAXB01000050.1 GCA_005883995.1 Actinomycetota bacterium | reverse complement strand
AGCTCGACCTTCTGCCGGAACCTGAACAGCCCGACGGCTCGGTACGCGACGGTGCGCTCGCGGTAATCGGGGCTCCGCGCGGCCGCTTCGAGCTCGTCATCCCACTCCTGACGGAGCGTCGCCAGCTCACGCTCGGCTCCCGTTTGCGCGAGCTCGTCCGCCTTCGTCGCCGCCTCGAGAAGCGTCACCCGGCGCGTGACTCTATAGGCGGGGGTTAGCATCCGCCGCCATGGCCCACAAGGTTGTCCTCATTCCCGGCGACGGCACCGGCCCCGAGCTGACCGACGCGACGCGCCGCGTCCTCGAGGCGACAGGCGTCGAGTTCGACTGGGATATACGCGAGGCCGGCGCGGACGTGATGGACAAACACGGCGGGAATCCGCTGCCGCCCGATGTCCTCGACGCGATCCGCGAGACAGGCGTCGCGCTGAAAGGCCCGATCACGACGCCGATCGGCGGCGGCTTCCGCTCGGTCAACGTCGCGCTCCGAAAGGAGCTCGACATGTACGCGCAGGTACGGCCGTGCAAGACGTATCCGGGCGTGCGGACGCGTTTCGACAATGTCGACCTGATCGTCGTCCGTGAGAACACGGAGGACCTCTACGCCGGGATCGAGTACGAAGAAGGAACCGAGGCGGCACAGGAGCTGATCCACTGGATCGAGCAGCACGGCGGCCGTCTCCGTCACGCCGATGCCGGGATCTCGATCAAGCCGATCTCCGTCAGCGGGACAAGACGGATCGTCGAGTTCGCGTTCGACTACGCGCGCCGCAACGGCCGCCGCAAGGTGACCGCGGTGCACAAGGCGAACATCATGAAGTTCACGGATGGCCTTTACCTGCGCGTTGCGCGTGAGGTTGCGGACGAGAACTCCGACATCGAATTCGACGACCGGATCGTCGACAACATGTGCATGCAACTCGTGCAGAGGCCCGAGGAGTACGACGTCCTCGTCCTCCCGAATCTTTACGGCGACGTTCTCTCCGACCTGTGCGCCGGGATGATCGGCGGACTCGGTCTCGCCCCCGGCGCGAACTACGGCGAGAACGTCGCCGTGTTCGAGCCGACCCACGGGAGCGCGCCGAAGTACGCGGGCCAGAACAAGGTCAACCCGATGGCGCAGATGCTGTCGGGCATGCTGATGCTGCGCCACCTCGACGAGCGGGAGGCGGCGGACAACCTGGAGAGTGCGATCGCCGCGGTGATCAGCGACGGAAGGGACGTGACGTACGACATGAAGCCCACGCGCGACGATCCGACCGCCGTCGGGACGAGTGAGGTCGCGGACGCGATCATCGGGAAGCTCGGCGTCCGCGTATGAGCCGGCGCCGGAAAGTCACGGTCGTCGGGGCAGGGAACGTCGGAGCGACCTGCGCGCAGGTCCTCGCCACGCGCGACTACGCCGACGTCGTCCTCGTCGACATCAAGGAGAACCTCCCGCAAGGAAAGGCGCTCGACATCAATCAGATGGGTGCGGTGCTCGGCTACGAGCCGAACGTCGTCGGCTCGAACGGGTACGAGGAGGCGGCCGGCTCCGACGTCGTCGTCGTCACCGCGGGGCTACCGCGTTCTCCCGGAATGAGCCGCGACGACCTCGTGACCACGAACGAGAAGATCGTCGGCTCGGTGACCGAGCAGGCGATCGCGCAATCCCCGGAGGCGATCCTGATCATCGTCTCGAACCCGCTCGACGCGATGTGCCACGTCGCGAAGAACGTTTCGGGATGGGAGCGGCACCGCGTTTTTGGGATGGCGGGGATCCTCGACACGGCGCGCTTCTCCACCTTCATCGCCTGGAAGACGGGCTCGTCCGTGAAGGACGTCACAGCAATGGTTCTCGGCGGCCACGGCGACCAGATGGTTCCGGTCGTCAGTGCGACGACGGTCGGCGGGGTCCCGCTTCGAAAGCTCGTCGGCGACGCCGACATCCAACGTCGGCGTGGTACGCGCCAGGCGCAGCCGCAGCGCAGATGGTCGATGCGATCATGCTCGACGAGAAGCGTGTGCTGCCGTGCACCGCGTTCCTCGAGGGTGAATACGGGATCGACGGCCTCTACATGGGCGTCCCCGTGAAGCTCGGCCGCGAGGGCGCCGAGGAGATCGTCGAACTCGACCTCGACGAGGACGAGACCCGGGCGCTTGCCGCGTCCGCCGACGCCGTCCGCGACGTGGTCGGCGTCCTGACGACGTGACAACCCCGGCTGCGGCCGGCCGCGCCGTCACACGTCGCTGAAGATGCCGCCCCGACCGGTCGCGAGCCTACGGATCGCGGAGCAGCCGCCCGCGGAGCTGCCGCCGCCCGACCACAGCCGCATCCGGCCGTGCCCACAGGCCCAGGCTCAATTCGACGCCGCCGACCTTCGGCCGGAGATGCGGCCGGTACGTCCGGTCGATCGCACGTCGGACGAGCTCGGCGATCGACAGTCCGGTGCGATCGGATTCGATCTGCAGAAACACGTGCTGCCGGTCGGTCAGCGTGATTTGCGTTCGGCGACTCAACGTGCCTCTGCGACGGTGGATGCCTCCATCGATGTAGATGTACCCCGTCGCAACAGTCACGGGTGCTCCAAAACCGTGACATCTCGCGCGCAGGACGCTCGCGCGCAGAAAGGCAAGCGGTGGACCTCGGCCTAACCGGTCGCACCGCGATCGTCTCCGGAGCGTCGTCGGGGATCGGCCTCGCGATCGCCGAGGCGCTCGCCGACGAAGGTGCGAACGTGACGATGTTCGCGCGCCGGCGCGACGTACTCGAACGCGAGGCCGAGCGGATCGGCGCACTTCCCGTCCGCGGCGACGTGCGCGTCCGCCGCGACCTCGAGAACCTCGTCGACCGAACGATCGCTGCCTTCGGCGGAATCGACGTGCTCGTCAACAACAGCGGCGGTCCGCCGAGGGGGACGGCACGTGACGCCGACACCGACGCCCTCGAGGCGGCCGTGGAGCTGCTCCTGGTCCCCGTCGTGCGTCTGACGCAGCTGTGCCTCCCCCACCTCGAGCGCAGCGGCCGCGGTCGCGTGATCACCGTCACGTCGAGCAGTGTGCGCGAACCGATCGAAGGCCTCGTGCTGTCGAACGCGGTGCGTCCCGGCGTCGTCGGCTGGTCGAAGACGCTCGCCCGGGAGGTGGCACCGCTCGGTATCACCGTCAACGCCGTCGCGCCGGGGCGGATCGACACGGAACGGATCCGTGAGGTGTACCCCGAAGGACCGAACGCCGACGATCTCGCGGCGATCCCCGCGGGTCGGCTTGGCGCCCCGCGCGAGATCGCAGACGTCGTCTGCTTCCTGGCCTCGGAACGCGCGGCGTACGTGAACGGCGCTCTGGTTCCGGTCGACGGTGGCCTGACACGCGGACTACTCTGAAAACGTGAACGCCCGGCGCCTGCTGAGCCCGCTGCGGCTAGCGGTCATAGGAGTCATCGCGCTCGTGGTCACCGCCGTCATCCTGCTGACGACGACGTCGAGCGACTTCCTGCTCGTCCCCGATCGAGCGCATCCGCTCGCGGCGCTCGTCACCGTTCCCGGCGCGACACAGACGAGACGACCCGGCGGCATCTACTACGTCGACGTCCTCGAAAGAAAGGCCTCGCTGCTCGAGCGCCTGTTCCCGGCCATACGCGAGGGCTCCACGCTCGTCAAGCACAGCGACCTCGCGCCGCCCGGCGTCAGCGACGCGGCGCGGGTGGAGGCCGACCAGCTCGACATGAAAATGTCACAGCAGGTTGCGTCCGCCGTCGCGCTGCGCGCACTTGGCTACCGCGTGCGGATCAGACAGTACGGGGTGCGCGTGGCGCTCGTGTACGGGCAGACGCACGCGAAGGGCGTGCTTCGCCCGGCCGACGTGATCGTCGCAGCCGACAACAAACCCGTCCATACGGCGCTCGACCTGCACAACACTCTCGCCGGGAAGAGCGTCGGCGATCCCGTCTCGATCACATTCATTCGCGGCGGGAAGACCCATCACGTGACGATCAAGACGTCGGCCGACCCGTTCGGCGAATCCCGCTCGATCCTTGGCATCCAGCCGCAGCCGGCCCTCGACGTCCACGCTCCGTTCCGGGTCGGCTTCAACCTCGGGAACGTCGGCGGCCCCTCGGCGGGACTCGCTTTCGCCCTCCAGATCCTCGAAGCACGCGGGCGAAACGTCGATCACGGGTACAAGGTCGCGGCGACCGGGGTGATCGGACCCGACGGCTCGGTCGGCGAGATCGGAGGCGCTCGCCAGAAGATCTTCGGCGCCAGGCAGGCACACGTAGACGTCTTTCTCGTCCCTGCTGGGGATAACTACCGCGAGGCGAAGAAGGACGCAGGCGGCGTCCGCGTCATCCCTGTGAAGACTTTTCAACAGGCGTTGCGGGCACTGGCAACACTGCCGCCGAAGGCCTGATTTCGCCCGCAAGGCGAGGCAAAAAAAGAGCCGGAAACTCGTCAGTTTTCAGTTTCGCGAACGCTTGGCCGCGGCAGCTTCGGGCCGTACTATGCCGCCTTGTCACTCCGGGGCAGGTACCAGCAAAAGAGGGGACGATGAGCGCGAAGAACGGTGCCACGTGCAACGACTGCTATTTCCGGCGCGCCGGTCTTTGCGCGATTCCCGGCGACGCGGCCTGTCCGACGTTCCGGTCGTACAGCCGCGGGAACCTCGTCCCGCCGCGGCAGCCCCGGCTGATCCCGCGGACACTCGCCGGCCGAACCTAGTAACCCTGCGTCAGGCGGGGACTGCGACGACCTGGGCCGCGAGCCGCCGCACGCCTTCGCGCACCTCGTCCGGCGACACGTAGCTGTAGGCGAGACGCGCCGTGTTCGGCGCACCACCGAAGTCGCGGCCGTCGACGAACGTCACACCCGCCTCCTCCGCGTTCGCAAGCAGGTCGGACGCGACGATCTCCTGCGGCAGGTCGAGCCAGAGGAAGTAGCCGCCCTCCGGCCGCCTCCACTCCGCGAGCCCCGACAGCTCTGCCTCGAGCGCCTCGAGCATCGCGTCGCGGCGGAGGCGCAGCAGGTCCTGCACGCGTCGTAGGTTCGGGTCGAAGTTCCCGCGCCGCAGAAACTCGTAGACGGTCGCCTGGCCGAGGAGCACCGGAGTGATGTATGTCGCCACCGCCGCAGCTTCCAGTTCGCGCTCGAGCTCCGGCGGGAGGATGAAATAGCCGACGCGTAGCCCCGGCGCGATCGTCTTCGAGAACGACGACGAGTATGCGACGTGCGTCCCGCCTTCGAGCTCGAACAACGATGGCGGCGCCGTGCCCTCGAACCGCACCAGCCCGTATGGATCGTCCTCGAGCACGAGCAACTGGTGGTCGCGCGCGATCTCGACCAGCCGCCGGCGGCGCTCGGTCGAGAGCGTCCGACCGCTCGGGTTCTGGAAGGTCGGAATCGTGTAGAGGAAGGCCGGTCGTGGGCCGTTCGCAAGCGCGTCCGCCACAGCATCGGGATCGAGCCCCTGATCGTCCATAGGGAGTTGGACGACCTCGGTGCCGAGCGCGCGCAGGATCTTCAGCGGACGGTCGTAGGTGGGCTGCTCCACGAGGACACGCGCGCCCGCGAACCGCTGCGCGAGGAAGACGAATCCCTGCAGGGAGCCGTTCGTCAGGAGCACTCGCTCCGGCGCGACGCCGTGACGCTCCGCAATCCACTCGCGCAGCGGCGCGTAGCCGCCGACGGGACCGTAGGAGAGGACGCTCGTGCCGTCACGCTCGACGGCCGCGCGCGCGCAGTCGGCAAGCTCCTCGACCGGAAGGCATTCCGGCGCCGGGATCCCGCGCGCTAAGGCAATAGTCGCCACGGGCCCGAGTGTAGAGGGCGCACCGGGCGCCGCGGACGCGGCTTCGCCTTCGGCGGCGGCGGTAAAGCCGGCGCCCTGAAGGCGTAGAGCGTTCCGCCGAGATCGCCCCCGAAGACGGTCCCACCGACCTCGATCAGCGGCGAGAACGTGCGTCCCGTTGTCGGGTACGACCACAACAGCGAGCCGTTGGCGATGTTGAGGGCGCCAAAGCCGCCGGAGTCGCCGCCACCGGCAAAGACGACGTTGCCCACAACGATCGCCGGCGCCTGGTTGCCGCTCCCGAGCGGCGTCCGCCACCGCTGTTCGAACGTGCACGATGCCCCCACCCCGAACGCAGCAAGACCGTAACCCGTTCCATTGCCTGCGACGACCACTTGCGTGACGACGAGCGTCTGCAGGGCGGCGTCGTAGCTCGGCGCGCCGACGAACGGCGACGTTCCGTCACCGAGCCCGAGCGACGCGATCGGGCCGTCGCCGATGCGCTCACGGTTCCAGATGTACGCCACGCCCACCTTGTTCTTCGCGGCGAGCAAGGGTGGACAGCCGCGAGGTTGGAACACGAGCGGCGCTGCGCCGAAATCCTCGTCCCCCTGTGTCGGCACGTCGACCGGCTTGTTGCTTGCGAGCACCTGCGTCAGATCCGGCGTGAGCGCGACGAGCTTGTCGCCGTAACCGGCGTCATCGACGAAGCAATCGCACGCGTCGGAGTGGACGTACGAGTTGCCGACGGCCGTGTAGAGCGTCGTTTCGTCGGCCGCGGTCGAAACACCGCCCCACCCCCAGACCCCGCCGAGGTTCCCGAAGCCCGCCACCGGGTCCCATGACGCGACAACCTGTGCATTGTCGGGGTCAATGGCGTCGATCCGACCCTCGGCCGCAACACCGCGGGCATCGGGAGCGTCGCAGTAGGAGGCGACCGGAACGTACAGCCGGCCCGAGACCAGCTGCAGCCCTCCCCACACGTATTCGACGTCGGGACGGTCGAGAAGGCGCAGCGGCCACGGCGCCGCTTCGGCGCCTGTCGCGAGTGAGAGCGCGTGGATCGTTCCGTCGGCCGCGGCGACGTAGAGCAACCCGCGGCGCGGGTCGATCGCGCCCGTCGAGCTCGTCCCGAACGTCCCGCACGCGCCGGCCGCCGAGGTCGGAAACGTGCGCTGCCAGACGACCGCGCCGGTATCGGCGAAGATCCCGTACACCGAGCCCGCCTCGGTCGCCGCGAACACGAGCTGCCGCAGGCTCATGCCGATCAGGACCCGCGCCGAAAGCGGCGACGCGATGATCGCACCGTCGAGCGTGTCGCTCCATGCGAGCTTCATGCCAGGGGCGTTGGCCGTCGTGATCGAGCTCGCCGCGTCGTCATTCGTCAGCTGGTGGTCGCGCCCATACGCGGGCCACGTCCAGGTGTCGGCACGTGCGGGCGGCGCGGCGGCGAGGACGAGGGCCGCGCCTGCGGCGAGGATCAGGCAGCGCACGCGCCGGGACGATAGCCGCGTGTTCGGTCGGGCGACTGCGTCAACGCGCGGATTACGTGCGGGCGCCGAACCGATCCGCGACGAGCTGTGCGACCTCGGTCGGCGTCGTCCCCACTTCGATTCCGACTGCCTCGAGCGCGTCCTTCTTCGCCGCCGCCGTCCCCGACGAGCCGGAGATGATCGCGCCGGCGTGCCCCATCGTCTTGCCGGGCGGCGCCGAGAAGCCGGCGATGTACGCGAGCACCGGCTTCGTTACGTGCTCCGCGACGTAGCGGGCGGCCTTCTCCTCCTCGTCGCCGCCAATCTCGCCGACGAGCACGATCAGCTCCGTCTCGGGATCCGCCTCGAACCGCTCGACGATGTCGATGAACGAGGATCCGACGAC
This sequence comes from Actinomycetota bacterium, assembly GCA_005883995.1. Classification (GTDB taxonomy): domain Bacteria; phylum Actinomycetota; class Thermoleophilia; order Gaiellales; family Gaiellaceae; genus 3-1-20CM-4-69-9. The sequence continues at coordinate 16,321 of VAXB01000050.1, read as the reverse complement.
CGGGTCGCCGCCGATGCCGACGATGGTCGAGTTGCCGAGCCCGAGCTGGGTCAACTCGTGGCCGATCTGATACGTCAGCGTCCCGGAACGCGAGACGAGCCCGATCGTCCCCTCCGAGAAGATCTCGGCAGGGATGATCCCGACGTTCGCCTTGCCGGGGGAGAGCGCGCCGGGACAGTTCGGGCCGATCATCGTCACGCCCTTCGCGCGGATGTACGTGTAGACGCGCAGCATCTCGTGCGCGGGCACGTGCTCGGTAATGCAGATCACGGTCGTCACGCCGGCGTCGACCGCCTCGTAGATCGCGTCGGTCGCGAATCGCGCCGGAACGAAGATCAGCGACGTGTTCGCACCCTGCTCGTCGACCGCCTCGGCGACGGTGTTGAACACGGGGATGCCCTCGACGTCCTGGCCGCCCTTGCCCGGCGTCACTCCGGCGACGACGTTCGTGCCGTAGTTGCGATTGCGCAGGCCGTGGAACCGGCCCTCGCTTCCGGTCAGCCCCTGGACGACGAGGCGCGTGTCTCTGTCGATCACGATCGCCATCAGTGGCCCTTCCCGTGGCATCGGTGGATGCCTCGGTCGCGAGCACCAAGCGAGACAAGGACGCAGGGAGCGCCCGGGTCGGTACACCCGGGCGCGACTGAGGACCCCGGATCGCGCCGCGTGATCGCGAGCGAGGCGCCGCCATATGCCGCCGGGAGGGCCACCTTTACCGCTGACTCTGTCTCGCTCTGATCACGATCGACGGGAAGGTCATCGTCCCGTCGCCGATGCGACCGCCGAGCAACTCCTTCACCCGCGCGGCGTCGGGCTCGGGCGTCTCGACGCGCGCGAGCCAGTCGTCGACGTCGCGTCGGCGCTCGAGCCGCTCGGCGCGCTCGACCTCGAGGCCTGCGTCGGTCAGCAGCCGCTTCCACTCGTCCTCCGAGTAGCAGCGGACATGGGTCGGATCGCGGAGGCGCTCCGCCTCCTCGACCTCGTCGTCGACGAAGAGGTTGTCCTCGATCACGACCAGTCGCTGCGCGACTCGCGCCATCTCGGCCACGGCTCGCTCGATGTCCCGGAAGTGGTGGGGCGCGATCCGGCAGGCGACGACGTCGAAGCTCCCGTCTTCGAACGGCAGGTCCTCGGCGCGCGCGACGACGTCGGGCTGCATGCCCGGCGCAGGATCGACGGTGACGACGGTGCATCCCTCGTCGCGCAGGCGCCGCGCGACGTGGCCGCCGCCGGTCGCGACGTCGAGCGCCTTGACGCCCGGAGCGGGCTCGCACATCTCGACCAGCAGGTCGAGGTCGGGGCCCTCACGGTGCGTCGGCGACTCCCTGAACGCATCGGCGCGGCTGCTCCAGATGTCCGTCATGCCGCCTGCGCCAGCTCGACCGCCCGCTGGGCGGCGTCGAGCATCGTCGGCTCGACGTGAAGGTTCGCCGGCGCCGCGTCCGCGAGGATCTTGCGGCCTTCGTCGGCATTCGTCCCGTCGAGGCGAACGACGATCGGCATCGTGATCTGCATCTGATCGAGTGCCGTGAGAATCCCGCGAGCGACCTCGTCGCACCGGGTGATGCCGCCGAAAATGTTGAAGAAGATCGAGCGCACCTGATCGTCGCGCGTGATCACCTCGAGCGCATCGACGACGCCCTGCGCGTCGCCGCCGCCGCCGAGGTCGCAGAAGTTCGCCGGACGGCCGCCCGCGACTACGACCACGTCGACCGTCGACATCGACAGCCCCGCGCCGTTGCCGAGGATGCCGACCTCGCCGTCGAGCTTGACGTACGTGACCCCCTTCTCGCGCGCGAACGTCTCGAGCGGGTCGGCGGCTTCGACGTCGCGCATCTTGGCGATGTCGGCATGGCGGAAGAGCGCGCTGTCGTCGACGGTGCACTTCGAGTCGAGCGCCTTCACCTCCCCGTCGGGCGTCACGATCAGTGGATTGATCTCGCACAGCATCGCGTCGCTTTCGACGAAGCAGCGATAGAGCTTCCCGATGATCGCGAGAATCTGTTTCTGCTCACTCGGATCGTCGATGCCGGCGCCGTAGATGAGGCGCCGTGCCTGATACGGCTGGAAACCCTCGAGCGGGTCGACGTGAAGGCGCGCAAGTGCCTCGGGATTTTCCTCCGCCACCTGCTCGATCTCGACGCCGCCTTCCCGCGTGAGCATGAAGAGCGGCTGTTTTGCGCCGCGGTCGAACGTGACCGAGAGGTAGTACTCCTTGGCGATGTCGGACGCGCGCTCGACCCAGAGCTTGCGGACGACGTGGCCGCGGATGTCGAGGCCGAGGATCCCGCCGGCCTTCTCCTCGGCATCGTCCGGGCCGTCGGCGAGCTTCACGCCGCCGGCCTTCCCGCGCCCGCCGGTCAGCACCTGCGCCTTCACGACCACCGGCCCGCCGAGCGCCTCGGCCGCGGCACGCGCCTCTGCAGCCGTTGTCGCGAGCCGGCCGTCCGAGACGGGAATGCCGAAGCGGCCGAACAGCTCCTTGCCCTGGTACTCGTACAAATCCACGACAGCGGGCGAGTCTACTGAGCGTCGTTAGATTGGCGGCGCAATGACTGCGATCACGGTCACGGATCTCCGCAAGCGCTACGGCGAGGTTCAGGCGCTCGATCCGCGTGCTGACGACGCTGACGACCCCCGATTCAGGCCAGGCGCTTGTCGCCGGCCATGACGTCGTGCGGCACCCGAATCGTGCGCGCCATGCGATCGGCTACGTCCCCCAGGACTCGGGCGTGGATCGCGAAGCGACGGGGCGCGAGAACCTGATGCTGCAAGGGCGCATCTACGGGCTGCGCGGAGCGGCGCTCCGGCAGCGCGTCGACGATCTGCTGCAGCTCATCGGCATCGCCGAGGCGTCGGAGCGCGTCGTCCGCGGCTATTCGGGCGGGATGAAACGGCGGCTCGACATCGCACTGGGGCTCGTCCACCGGCCGAGCGTTCTCTTCCTGGACGAGCCGACGACGGGCCTCGATCCGGAGGCACGCGCCGCGATGTGGGTCGAGGTGCAGCGTCTCGCAGCGCAGGAGAGCCTCACGATCCTGCTGACGACGCACTACCTCGAGGAAGCGAATCAGCTTTCGGACCGCCTTGCGATCGTCTCCCGCGGCCAGGTCGTCGTCGAGGGGACGGCGGACGAGCTGAAGCGCGGCCTTCAGGGCGAGCTCGTGACGGTCGAGCTGCAGGATTCGAACGGCAGCGCGGCAGACGCCGTCGCTGTGGTCGACCGTTTCCCCGGAGCGCGCGAGACGAGCCTCGACGGTCGGCACGTCAATACGCGCGTCCCCAACGGCGCACAGGCGATTCCGGCGATCCTCGGCCTCCTCGACGATGCGAACGTCACCGTCGCGTCGGTGACGACGTCGCGGCCGTCGCTCGACGACGTGTACCTGCACTACACGGGGCGCGAGTTTGCCGCAGACGACACCGGAGACGCCCCGTGACGATCGCACGCGACACGTGGTGGATGGTCGTGCGGCAGGCGCGCAACCTGATGCGCGAGCCGATCTGGATCGCCCTGCTGCTGATCCAGCCGATGATCTGGCTGCTGCTGTACGGGCAACTGTTCTCGCGCGTGCCTGCGCTCCGCGGCAGCGCGAGCACGTACATCGAGTTCCTGCTGCCGGGAATCGTCGTCATGAATGCGTTCTTCGGCGGCACCTGGGCCGGCATGTCGATGATCACCGACCTCGACCGCAACGTCGTGTCGCGGTTTCTCGCAACGCCGGCGAGTCGCCTGTCGATCGTGCTCTCGCAGGTCGTCCGCGCCGGACTGACGGCAATGGTGCAGGCGCTGATCATCCTGCTCGTCGGGCTCGCGCTGGGAGTCCGCGTGCACGGCGGCGCCGCAGGATGGTTGGTCGTGTTGGTGATCGGCGCGCTCGTCGCGATGGTGTTCGCCGGCATCTCGCATGGGATTGCACTGCTCGTGCGCCGGGAAGCGACGATGATCGCCGCCGCGAACTTCGTCGGGCTCCCGTTGATGTTCCTCTCATCGATCCTGATCCAGCAGCGCGTGATGCCGGGGTGGATGCAGTCGGTGGCACGGTTCAACCCGGTGAACTGGGGCGTGCATGCAGCGCGTGACGCGGTCGTCACCGGCGGACAGTGGGGCCAGATCGGCGTCAACGTGCTGCTGTTGCTCGCCGCGACGGCTGTGACGTCTGCGTTTGCGACGTGGACGTTCCGGTCGTACCAGCGCTCGATCTAGGAACTAGTCGTCCGAGGAGACGATGCAGATCACCTGGCCGGTCGCGACCGGCTGTCCCGGCGCGACCGACAGCTCCGCGATACGGCCGGCGCGGTGCGCGTGCACCTCGTTCTCCATCTTCATCGCCTCGATCACGCACACGACCTGACCTGCCTCGACGTCGTCGCCGTCGTCGACCTCGACCGCGAGCACGGTGCCCTGCATCGGCGACACGATCGCGTCCTTGCCGGCGCCGCCCGCGCCGGTGCGTGTCCGCTCGCGCCGCCGCCGCGCAAGCTCCGCGTACGCGGGCTCCGGACGCAGCAGCCTGACCTCGAAGCGGCGGCCGTCGACCTCGACCATCCGCACGACCTCGCGCGACCCTGGCGCGACGCCGTCGGGCGCGAACGTCCGGCCGTCCGCGAGCTCGGCGGCGCGCGCCGCCATCAGCTCCGACTCTACGAGCCCGTGACACGTCGCTCCCTCGATGAAGCATGGATGTGTCAACAGCGCCTTGTGAAACGGCACGAGTGTCTTCACACCGTCGATCGCAAACTCGTCGAGTGCGCGCAGCATTCGTCGCCGCGCGTGCTCGCGATCGACACCGTGGACGACGAGCTTCGCGATCATCGGGTCGTACAGGCCCGAGATCTCGCTGCCGGCAACGACGCCGGAGTCGACGCGGACCCCGGGGCCCCCGGGCTCGCGGTAACGAACGATCGCGCCGGGGGCCGGCAGGAAGCCGTTGGCGACGTCCTCGGCGTTGATCCTGCACTCGAGCGCGTGTCCAGAAAATCGGACGTCCTCCTGCCGCACCGATAGCGGGTCCCCCGCCGCAATCAGGATCTGCTCGCGGACGAGATCGAGGCCGGTCACGAGCTCCGTCACTGTGTGCTCGACCTGGATGCGCGTGTTCATCTCGAGGAAGAACCACTCACCGTCGCGCGTGAGCAGTCCCTCCAACGTTCCGGCGCTTCGATAGCCGACGGCGCGTGCGGCGTCGACGGCGATCGCGCCGATCCGCTCGCGCAGCGCCTCGTCGACGGCCGGCGACGGCGTCTCCTCGATGAGCTTCTGGTGGCGCCGCTGGATCGTGCAGTCGCGCTCGCCGAGGTGGATCACGTTCCCGTGCGCGTCCGCGAGCACCTGGACCTCGACGTGGCGCGGGTCCTCGATGTAGCGCTCCACGTAGACGGCGGCGTCGGAGAAGTACGCCTCGCCCTCGCGCCGCGCCGACTCGAAGGCGCGTTCCGCCTCGTCGGGGCTCTGGACGACCTTCAGGCCCTTGCCGCCACCGCCTGCGGAGGCCTTGATCGCGATCGGCCAGCCGAGCTCGTCGCCCAGACGCCGGACCGCGTCCGCCGACTCCACCGCCTCGGTCACGCCCGGCACGATCGGGACGCCGGCGGCGCGCATCCGCTCGCGCGCCTCGATCTTCGAGCCCATGGCCTCGATCGCGTCGGGCGGAGGACCGATCCAGACGAAGCCGCGCGCCTCACACGCGCGCGCGAACGTCGCGTTCTCGGCGAGGAAGCCGTAGCCGGGATGGATCGCGGCGGCGTCCGACCGGCCGGCGGCCTCGAGGACCGCCGCCTGGTTGAGATAGCTCTCCGCTGCCGCGCCGCCGCCTACGAGGTAGGCCTCGTCGGCGTACGCGACGTGCGCCGCGGCTCGATCCGGCTCCGAGTAGACAGCGACAGTCGCGATCCCGAGCTCCCGCAGCGTGCGAAAGACGCGGATCGCGATCTCGCCCCGGTTCGCGACGAGAACCTTGTCGAAGACGGCCACGCCGTATTCTCTCTGCGCTGTGAATCTTCCGGACGGCCTGACGATCGCGCGCGCCGTGTCTGTGCCGTTCGTCGTGCTCCTGTACGCAGTTGGGTTCGACGGCCACGACTACTGGGCTACAGCGCTCTTCTGTGTCGCGATGGCGACCGACTGGTTCGACGGTCGGATCGCGCGGAGCCGGGGTCGCACGTCGCCGCTCGGCTCGTTGCTCGACCCGGTCGCGGACAAGATCCTCGTCCTCGCGGTACTCGTCATGCTCGTCGACCGCGACGTCTTCCCGGGCTGGATGGTCGCCGCGATCGTCGTCCGTGAGCTGCTGATCAGCGGGCTGCGCCTCGCGGCGCTCGAACGCGGGATCGTGCTTCACGCGCGCGACCTCGGGAAGCTGAAGACCTGGTCGCAGGCGGTGGCCGCGGCGCTCGGCGGATTCGCGGCCGCCGGCGCGTGGCGCCAGGAGATCGCGTGGTGGGCGCTTCTCGTCGCGGTCGTGCTGACGTGGGTCTCCGGACTGGACTACGCGCGCTCGGCGCCGCGGCTCTGGCGGCGCGGCGCGGTCGCCTGATCCGGCTCGGGGCGGAGCCCGGCACGGCGCCACGGCGACGGCGCGCGCTCGTCCTCGCGCTCCGACTCGAGCGCGCGGACGACCGCCTCGCGCTCCGCATCGCTCGGCTCCGGCGTGATCTGGACGTCCACCTCTCGCAGGGTAAAGGGATCCGGCCGACGGCCGATACGAAGGGCGTATGCCCCGCCGCCGGCTCCTTCTCTGCCTGCTCGTCGCGCTCGCCTGCGCCGCTCCTGCGGCTGCGGCCGGACGCACTTCCTGGGCGCAACCCCAGATCAAGGCGGTCGTCGGCGCAGGGATCATGGGCCCCGACGTCCCGGATTTCCGTCCGGACGACGCGCTGACGCGCGTCGCGCTTGCGCAACTCGCCTCGGGCTTGACCCACAGCGTCCCGGCTGCCGTCTCGTCGCCGGCCGCTCCGGTCACGATCGCCGGCCTCGACGCCCGGCTCGTGAACGTCCTCGGGCTCGCGAACGCGGCGAAAACGTTCCTGCAGGGAGCGAAGGACGCCGGTCTCGCGCCGCCGTCGCGCTTCGGAACCGAGGCGACGGCGCGCCTGCTTGGCCTCCGCATCAACCACCCCGCCGCCCAGGACTCGCTCGAATTGCTCCCGAACGAGACGGCGACCCGGGCCGAGGCCGCGTTCTCGGGCGCGCAGGTGCTCAAGTTCGGCGACTGGACGCTGCCCGCAGTCCAGACGGCCGCGACGACGTTCACGCTGCCGGCGCTCACCAGTTGGCAGAAGCGCGTTCTGCAGACCGCCGTACGGTTCATCGGCTACCCCTACGTCTGGCGGTGAGAGCGAGTCCGAGGAATCGCCGTTCGGCCACCAGGCGCATGGGGGCTTCGACTGCTCGGGCTTCGTCTGGCGCGTTTACAAGCTCGAGACGTATCCAGGCGAAGGGAACCTCGGGGATGTCCTCCGCGGCCGTACGACGTACGCCATGAGCGGCGAGGTCTCAGGGACGAAGCGGCTCCCCTTCGCGAAGCTCCAGCCCGCCGACGTCGTCTTCTTCGGCGCGCACGGGCCGGCGTCGAAGCCGGCCGAGGTCGACCACATGGGGATCTACCTCGGGAACGGCTGGTTCATCCACTCCTCCGGCTACGGCGTCGCCGTCGCCCAGCTCTCGGGGTGGTACCGGACGCACTTCGCGTGGGCGCGGCGGCCGCTGGCCGAAGCAGCGCTTTCCACAGGCTAGGCCGAGATTTCCCCAAATCCCCCCAACGGGTGATCCAAGTGGGGGTGCCACGGGAGAGAATCCCCCAGTCTCGCGTGCTCCCCGGAGGTTGGAGGTTCTCGGATGTTGCAGTGGAAGCCCCGCTTGGTCGGTCTCGTGGTTGTCCTCGTCCTGCTTGCAGCAGTGTTCGGACAGCTGACATGGGACGCGTTCGAGCAGCTGACCTGGTAACGGGTCGACGTGAGCGCCTCGGCGGCCACGCCGCGTAAGCTCGCCGCTCTCATCATCCCGGTTTGCATCGCCGGCCTCGGCGTTCTCGTCGCGGCCGCGTACGACTTCGCGACGAGCGGTCACACGGTCCGCGATCTCGCCGGGATCGCCGCGCTGACGGCGGCCGCGACCCTCGCCGAGCGGTTCCCCGTCCCGATCAGCCCCGAGGGCGGCGGCGTGCTCTCCTTGACGTTCGTCTTCGCGGTCGCGGCGATCGTCCTCTATGGCTGGGCTGCCGGTGCGCTCCTCCTGCTGGCGGCAACGGCGATCGTCCAGCTCGCCCAGCACCGCCCGCTCGAACGCATCGCCTACAACGTCGCGGTTCTCGCGCTGGTCGCGCTCGCGGCGGGGGTCTTGATCGCGCCGATCCACGGCGACACCGTCGGCGCGACGGTCGCGCGGGTCGTGATCGCGGCGACGGCGGACAACGTCGTCAACGTCCTGCTCATCTGCGCGGCGATGGCGCTGAGCACCGGCGCGAACTACGTCGGGCTGGTGCGCTCGAACACGCGCGCGACGATCATCCCCTTCGCGTTCATGGCGTCTGCGGCGCTGATGCTCGTCGTGCTCTGGGAGCGCTCTCCGCTCCTGTCGATCGCACTCGTCGGCCCCCTCCTCGCGATCTCGCTCTACCAGCGCTCGACACACCGGGCGCTGCGCGCGATGCGCCTGGCGCTGACGGATCCGCTGACGGGGCTCGGGAACCACCGGCACTTCCACGAGCGGCTCCAGCGCGAGCTCCAGACGGCAGAGGAGCAGGCAACGCCGCTGACGCTGTGCTTCGTCGACGTCGACGATTTCAAGAACATCAACGACAGGTTCGGGCACCCGTCGGGAGACCGGGTGCTCTCACAAGTGGCGGGGAAGCTGCGGCAAGGTGGCGAAGCCTTCCGGCTCGGCGGCGACGAATTCGCGCTCCTGCTCGTCGATCACGACGAGGGGGCGGCCTTGGCGGCAGCGAATTCGATCGTCGAGCGAATCGGGGCGCTCGGTCTGGACCACATCGGCTCTGTGACCGTCAGCGCCGGTCTAGCCACCTTCCCCGTCCAGGGGCACGGTCGCGACGAGCTCATCCGGCTCGCCGACAGCGCTCTGTACTGGGCGAAGGAGCACGGCAAGAACCGCGTCAGCCGGTACCGCCCCGACGTCGTCCAGCTCGCGGAATTGAAGCGGGTCGCCGCGGGGCCCGACCGGGCGGCGCGCTACCGCGCAGCCGCATCCCTCGCGAAGGCGGTCGACGCTCGCGACACATATACCGGCTCGCACTCCGAGCGCGTGTCGCAGTGCGCCGCGAGGATCGCGGTGCGTCTCGGCCTCGACGTCGAGCAGGTGGAGCTGACGCGTCTCGCGGGCTCGCTCCACGACCTCGGCAAACTCGCGATCCCGGAGGAGATCCTCCGCAAGGCCGGCGCGCTGACGGACTCGGAGCGGCTCGTCCTCGAGCGGCATCCGCAGATCGGCTTCCGGATGCTCGACTCGCTCGGCGTCGATCCGGTCGCGTCGATCGTTCTCCACCACCACGAGCGCTGGGACGGCACCGGATACCCTGACGGCCTCCGCGGCGACCTGATCCCGCTCGGCGCACGAATTATCTTCGTCGCGGACGCGTTCGACGCGATGACTTCCGACCGTGTGTACCGCGCGAGCCTCTCGCGCGAGGAGGCGCTCGCGGAGCTCGAACGCTGCTCGGGAACGCAGTTCGATCCGGCGATCGTTGATGCGTTCGCCGAGGAGCTGGAGCTGCTTGCCCCCGAGGCGCCGGCGCTCGAAGCCGTCGTCGCGTAGACCTCCATCCCGCGTCACTTCCGACACGCTCTCGGCACCAAAAGAGACACGTCCGGGGTCAGACCCAGGCCGTGTCCGTCGGGGCCAGTAGGCGCCGGAACCGGCGCGGGAACCGGAGAGCCGCACCGCCGCGGGGTTCCGCCTGCCTGGCCAGAACCGACGCGGCCGGGGTCAGACCCGGGCCGTGGCCGTTCGGGCGCCGTCCGGGCCGGCCCTGACGTTTCGGTCGTCGCGGTTCCGGACATCCGGGGCGCATGAACCGCGAGGAACGACGACACCCCGAGAAGGCCGGGCACGAGGATCCGAAGGCGCGGCCCGACGAGGAGCAGCTCCAGCCGGACCGGCAGCAGGACGACTTCAGCGTCCGCGCGAAGAACAGCGGCCACAAGAAGAAGACGGCCGACAAGTGGAACCAGTAGGGGCGTAACGCGCGCCGCCGCGGGGCCGCGCCGCGAGCTACAGCGGGATGTTCCCGTGCTTGCGCCGCGGCTTCGGCTCGACCTTCGTGAGCGCCGTCTCGAGCGCGTCGATCAACACGGGCCGCGTGCGCCGCGGTTCGATCACCTCGTCGACGTAGCCGCGCTCCGCCGCCGTGTACGGGTTCGCAAACCGCTCGCGGTACTCCTCGATCAGGTCGGCACGGCGTGCGTCCGGATCCTCCGCGCCTTCGAGCTCCTTGCGGAAGATGATGTTCACCGCACCGTCGGGGCCCATGACGGCGACCTCCGCCGTCGGCCACGCGAAGTTGAAGTCGGCGCGGATGTGCTTCGACGACATGACGTCGTACGCACCGCCGTACGCCTTGCGCGTGATCACCGTCAGCTTCGGAACCGTCGCCTCCGCGAATGCATACAGCAGCTTCGCGCCGTGGCGGATGATCCCGTTCCATTCCTGCGTCGTTCCCGGCAGAAAGCCCGGCACGTCCACGAACGTCACGAGCGGGATGTTGAACGCGTCGCAGAAGCGCACGAACCGCGCGCCTTTCACCGACGAGTCGATGTCGAGCACCCCGGCGAGCGACCGCGGCTGGTTGCCGACGACGCCGACGGGATGGCCGCCGAGCCGCGCGAGCCCACACACGAGGTTCTCCGCCCACAGCTCGTGCACCTCCAGCAGCTCGCCGTCGTCGACGACCTTCCCGATGACCTGCTTGATGTCGTACGGCTTGTTCGGGTTGTCGGGGACGAGCCGGTCGAGCTCGGGATCCTCGCGCTCGGGCGCATCCGTCGGCTCGGCGAACGGCGGCGGGTCGACGTTGTTCTGCGGCAGGAACGAAAGGAGATACCGCGCGTCCTCGAGGCACGCGCGCTCGTCCGGGGAGATGAAGTGCGCGACGCCGGACTTCGACGCATGCGTCGACGCGCCACCGAGCTCCTCGAACGTCACCTCTTCACCCGTCACCGTCTTTACGACGTCGGGGCCGGTGATGAACATGTACGACGACCCCTCGACCATGAACACGAAGTCCGTGATCGCCGGCGAGTACACAGCGCCGCCAGCGCAGGGGCCCATCACGAGCGAGAGCTGCGGGATCACGCCGCTGCACTGCACGTTGCGCCAGAAGATCTCCGCGTAGCCCGCGAGCGAGACGACGCCTTCCTGGATCCGCGCACCGCCCGAGTCGTTGATCCCGATCACCGGGCACCCGTACTTGAGGGCGAGATCCATGATCTTGCAGATCTTCTCGGCGAAGACCTCGCTCAGCGAACCGCCGAAAACGGTGAAGTCCTGCGAGAATACGAACACCCGTCGGCCGAAGATCGTGCCGTACCCCGTGACGACCGCATCGCCATAGGGACGGCGCTCGAGCATCCCGAAGTTGGACTCACGGTGACGGACGAAGCGGTCGAGCTCGACGAACGAGCCCGGATCGAGCAGCTCGACGAGACGCTCGCGCGCGAGCAGCTTCCCCTGCTCGTGCTGCCGCTCGACCGCGCGGCCGGATCCGGCATGCTCGGCCTCCTCGCGCAGGCGTTGGAGCCGCTCGAGCTTCGCCTCGGTTGAGTCGGCGCGCTCGCGCGGCTCGTCCGTCGTCGCCATGCGGGAGAGCGTACTGGCTGCCGTTGGTACGTTCGAGGCGTGCGACGGAGACTCCCGCCGGCACTCCGGCTGCACGAGTTCGCGCTGCTCTGGACGGCGATCCTGACGATGCGATTCGCGGACGCGATGACCGCGGTCGCCGTCGGCTGGCAGGTCTACGCGATCCACCGCAACCCGCTCGACCTCGGGCTCGTGGGGCTCGCAGAGTTCCTCCCTCTGCCGTTGCTCGCCCTGCCCGCTGGGCAGTTGTCCGACCGCTTTCCGCGGCGGACGGTCGGCGCCGTGGCAATCGCGCTCAATGCGCTGATCGTCGCGCTCCTCCTCGTGGTCACGCTTCGGGGCGCGCATGCGCTCTGGCCGTTCCTCGCGCTCGCGTCCATGTCCGGCGTCGCCGCGGTCACCGGGTCGCCGGCGATGAGCGCGTTGACGCCCGACATCGTCCCGCACGAGCTCCTGCCCGGGGCTGTCGCACTGCGCTCGGTCGCCGGGCAGATCGCGATCGTCGTCGGCCCTGCGATCGGCGGGCTCCTCTTCGCAATCAGCGCCGAGGTCGTGTACGCGGTCGCAGTCGGGCTCTTCTGCATCGCGTTCGCCGCGGTCCTGGGACTCGAGCAGCGGGCGGCGGTCGGAGTCGACCGCGCTCCAGGGTTCGGCGAGCTCGTCGCCGGCGTGCGTTTCGTCCTGCGCACGCGCATCCTGCTGGGCGCGATCGCGCTGGATCTGTTCGCGGTTCTGTTCGGCGGAGCCGTCGCGCTGCTCCCGGTCTACGCACGCACGATCCTCGACGTCGGCCCCGTCGGCCTCGGCGTGCTCCGCACCGCGCCCGCGGTCGGCGCGCTGGCGGCGGCCGTGATCCTTGCGCGTCGGCCGCTTCGCCGGCCCGCCGGGCCGACGCTCCTCTTCGTCGTGGCGGTGTTCGGCGTGGCGACCGTCGTGTTCGGGCTGTCGAAGTGGTTCCCGCTCTCCCTTGTCGCGCTCGCCGTCGCCGGGTTCGCGGACATGATCAGCGTCAACATCCGGTCGACGACGGCGGCGCTCGTGACGCCGAACGAGCTGCGTGGGCGCGTGCTGGCGGTGGAATGGGTCTTCATCAGCGCGTCCAACGAGCTCGGCGCGTTCGAGTCCGGCGTGTTCGCGTCTCTCGTCGGGACCGTCACGGCGGTCGTCGCCGGGGGAATCGCGACGATCGGCATTGCGCTTTCGTGGACGCGGCTGTTCCCGTCGCTCGCGCGCCTGGGCCGGCTGGAGGATCTGCGGCCGGAGCCCGTGTAGGGTCGCCGCCGTGAGCGTCGACCGATCGACGATCTGGCCCTATCGCGACGGCGAAGCGGGCGCGTTCTACTACCAGCGCTACGCCCACCCGACCGGCGCGGAGGCCGAACGCGTGTTAGGCGAGCTCGACGGCGGACACGCACTGCTGTTCCCGTCCGGTGCGGGCGCGACGACTGCCGTCGCGCTCGCCTTCTGCAAGCCCGGCGACACGATCGCACTCGCCGAAGGGGCCTATTTCGGGACCCACGTCACGTTCGACCAGCTCGAGCCGTGGGGCCTGCAGGTGCAGGAGTTCGACCAGACCGGGCCTCCGCCGGACGGCGCCGATCTCGTGTGGCTCGAAGCGCCCTCGAACCCGTTCCTGACCATGCCCGATCTTCCCGCGGCGGCCGCGCACCCGGCACCCGTCGTCGTGGACGCCACGGCCGCGACGCCGATTCACCTCCGGCCGCTCGAGCACGGCGCCGACTTCGTGCTGCACAGCGCCACGAAGTACCTCGCCGGCCACGACGACGCACTGCTCGGAGCCGTCGTCTGTAAGCGCGACGAGGACGCCCGGCGGCTGGACGACTTCCGGACGCGAACCGGGATCGTCGCGGCGCCCGACCCGGCGTACCTCCTCCTCCGCGGCCTCAAGACGCTCGAGCTGCGGGTGCGTCGTCAGACGGAGAGCGCGCAGGGGCTCGCGCGGCGTCTCGAGGCGCATCCGCGCGTCGAGCGCGTCCGCTATCCCGGGTTCGGCGGGTTGATCTCCTTCGACGTCGCCGACGCCGCAGCGGCGCGCACGGTCGAGACGTCGCTGCAGGTGATCACGAACGCTACGAGCCTCGGCGGCGTCGACTCGGTGCTGGAGTCGAGGGCGCGCTGGGAGGGCGATCGGGTCCCCGCAGGCTTGCTCCGGCTGAGCGTCGGCGTGGAGCCGGTCGAGACGCTCTGGGACGACCTCAGCGCCGCGCTCGACCGCCTCGCTTAACCCCGGCGCGCGCCGCGAACTGGTTCACGCGCGCGAGTAAGATTCGGCACTTCGGGGGCGAAAAACCCTCTTTACAAGCCGGGAGACGCGTCGCCCAACGGTCCACCGGCGGACCCATCCCTCGCACAAAGGAGCCACCGTGGCTGTTGCACCCGACACGAAGACTCGAAGGAGGAGGTCCGCGCGGGGCGCGGGCCAGACGAACGGACGCAAACCGGCACCCACCGGCACGGTCGAGGTCTCGCGGAAGGACCTGCAGGAGCTGCTGGACGTTCTGCGCGCCGCGAGGGACGGCGAGTCGAACGTGCGGCTCTCACCGAAGTCGCGGCCACTGGGCGACGTGGCGAAGACGTTCAACCAGCTGGCGGAGAGGCGCGAGGCGCTCAACAGCGAGCTCGGGCGCGTCAGCCGTGTCATCGGCCGCGAGGGGCGGATGACGGAGCGCGCGCGTTTCGCCGGCGCGAAGGGCACGTGGAAGGAAAGCGTGGACTCGGTCAACCGGATGATCGAGGACCTCGTTCGGCCGACGATCGAGGTCGGACGCGTGCTCGACGCCGTCGCGGAGGGCGACCTCTCGCAGAAAATGTCGCTCACCATCGACGGCAAGCCGGTCCGTGGCGAGTTTCGCCGGATCGGCACGACCGTGAACGCGATGCTCGACCAGCTGCGCTCGTTCGCCGACGAGGTCACCCGCGTCGCCCGCGAGGTCGGCACCGAAGGCAAGCTCGGCGGCCAGGCGCGCGTGCGCGGCGTCTCCGGGATCTGGCGAGAGCTCACCGACAACGTCAACTTCATGGCGAACAACCTGACGACGCAGGTGCGCAACATCGCCGAGGTCACGACGGCGGTCGCGAACGGCGACCTCTCGAAGAAGATCACCGTCGACGTCAAGGGCGAGGTCCTCGAGCTCAAGAACACGATCAACACGATGGTCGACCAGCTGCGCTCGTTTGCCGACGAGGTCACACGGGTCGCACGCGAGGTCGGCACCGAGGGCAAGCTCGGCGGCCAGGCGAACGTGAAGGGCGTCAGCGGGACCTGGAAGGACCTCACCGACAACGTCAACTTCATGGCGACGAACCTGACCGGACAGGTGCGCGGCATCGCGCGCGTCGTCACGGCGGTCGCCGACGGAAACCTGAACCAGAAGTTCACGATCGAGGCGAAGGGCGAGGTCGCAGCACTCGCCGACACGATCAACTCGATGATCGACACGCTGCGCGTCTTCGCCGCAGAGGTCACACGCGTCGCCCGCGAGGTGGGCACCGAGGGCAGGCTCGGCGGGCAGGCCGAGGTCGAGGGCGTCAGCGGCACGTGGCGCGGCCTCACCGAATCCGTGAACGGGATGGCGTCGAACCTCACCGATCAGGTCCGCAACATCGCGGAGGTGACGACCGCGGTCGCGCAGGGCGACCTGTCGCGGAAGATCACGGTCGACGCGAAGGGCGAGATCCTCCGCCTCAAGAACACGATCAACACGATGGTCGACCAGCTCTCGTCCTTCGCCGACGAGGTCACCCGCGTCGCCCGCGAGGTCGGCACCGAAGGGATCCTCGGCGGCCAGGCAAACGTCAAGGGCGTCAGCGGGACGTGGAAGGACCTGACCGACAACGTCAACTTCATGGCGACGAACCTGACGACGCAGGTCCGGGGGATCGCCAAGGTCGTCACCGCCGTCGCGGACGGCAACCTGAATCAGAAGTTCACGATCGAGGCGAAGGGCGAGGTCGCGTCGCTCGCCGACACGATCAACTCGATGATCGACACCCTGCGCGTGTTCGCGGAGCAGGTGACGCGCGTCGCGAAGGAGGTCGGCACCGAAGGCAAGCTCGGCGGGCAGGCCGAGGTCGAAGGCGTTGCCGGAACGTGGAAGGCGCTGACCGACAGCGTGAACGGGATGGCGTCGAACCTGACGTCCCAGGTGCGGAACATCGCCGAGGTCACGACCGCGGTCGCAAAGGGCGACCTGTCGAAGAAGATCACCGTGGACGTCAAGGGCGAGGTCCTTCAGCTCAAGAAGACGATCAACACCATGGTCGATCAGCTGTCGTCGTTCGCCGACGAGGTCACGCGCGTCGCGCGCGAGGTCGGCGTCGAGGGGCAACTCGGCGCGCAGGCGGAGGTGAAGGGCGTCTCCGGCACGTGGCGCGACCTGACGAACAACGTCAACCAGCTCGCGGACAACCTCACGAACCAGGTGCGCAACATCGCGGACGTCACCACCGCGGTCGCCGACGGCGACCTGTCGCGCAAGATCACGGTCGAGG
>VAXB01000007.1 GCA_005883995.1 Actinomycetota bacterium | reverse complement strand
AAAACGTCTTCGAGAATCGGGCGATCCGAAGTCCCGGTGACGGCTCGATCTCGTCAGTGAACGTGAACCCCTCTCGGATGTAGAGGGCCTTCGCGGGAGTGTTTGCAGCGCCGGTCTGGACAACGGCACGCTCCGCGTCGGGATTGGCTTCGAGGGCGGCGCGGACGAGTGCAGAGCCGTAGCCGCGGCGAAACCGGGCCGGGCTGACGACGAGGCGGTGAAGATCGACCGTCGTCGTCTCGAGCTTCCAGGACACGAATCCGACGAGGCGACCCTCCGCGAGCAGGCCGAGGAATGTCTCGCCGCAGCCGCGGAGCTGATCCAGGGATTCGTGCAGGGGCGGAATCTCGTTCGAGCTGATCAAACGGGCTTCGACGCCGTACGACTGGCGCTGAAGCTCTAACACCTCGGCCGCCACTTCTCGATCTGAGACATCCATCAGGATCAAACGGGTCTGCGGATCAGACATCGTCAGATCCTTCACGGTAGATCGCTTGGCCAGGCGGTTCCGTCAGAGCCAGCGCTTGTACCGGAAGAAGGCGATCAGCCCCACGGCGGTTGCGAGCATCACGCCGGCGATCGTCCAGAACGCCCAGACGGTGTCGAAGCCGGGGAAGTGCACGTTCATCCCGAAGATGCCGGAGATGAGCGTCAGCCGGAGCAGGATCACGCTCACGACCGTGAGGATGCGGAGGACGTTGTTCTGCCGGTGAGAGATCACCGACTCGTTGGTGTCCTCGAGCCCCTCGACGACCTCCTTGTAGTTGTCGAGGGTGTCCCAGATCCGCTCCGCCGCGTCGACGATGTCGTCGAAGTACAGCTCGAGCGCCTCCGGCAGGAACCGTTCGACGTGGCGCTCGAGCAGCCGCAGCGTCGAGCGCTCGGGCTTGATGATCTTGCGGTAGGAGATGATTTCCTGCTTCGCGTTCGAGATGTCGCGGACGATGTCCTCGCTGCGACCCTCGAACACGTCGTCCTCGAGCGTGTCGAGCTTGTAGCCGATCTTGTCGAGGATCGGGAAGCAGTAGTCGAACAGGTCGTCGAGCACCTCGTAGAGCAGCCGGCCGGAGCCCTTCGCGAACAGCTGGGTGCGGAACTCCTCGTCCTGCTCGCAGCGGCGGAACAGCCGCGTCACGGGGAGGAGCTCGACGTTCGGGATCGTGACGAGGTAGTCGGGCCCGAGGAAGATGTCGAGCTCGGCGGCGTTCAACCGCTGAATCGCCTTGTCGTAGCGCGGGAAGTGAAGGACGGCGAAGAGATAGTCGGGGTAGTCGTCCACCTTCGGCCGCTGGCGGCGCGAGAGGACGTCCTCACGGTCGAGTGGATGCCACTCGAAGCGCTCGGCCAGCTCGCCGACGACGCCGCTGTCGACGGACTCGAGGTGGATCCAGCTGAGACCGCCGGAGCTGAGCTCAGCGACGCGCGGTGCCGGGTGCAGGCGCGGATCGACCTCCGCCAGGCGCGGCCGGGTCCGCCGGATGCGAGGAAGGCTGGGCACCGGTACTGAGGGGGTCGTCCGTCGCTAACACCATGTTCTCCATCGTACCCGCGACGCCTGCGGGGGAATCACGCGGCGTCCGCCTCGCGAAAGCCGGCAGCGCTCGCTCGAGCCGGAGCGCGAAACCCGCCGCGCCGACCTGCAGCGCGGCCGCGGCCGGGAAGAGCGCGAAGGGCGCGTGCTGCAGGATGAACCCGCCGCCTGCAGGCCCGATGATCCAGCCGATCTGCCACGACTGGCTCGCAAATGCCAGGTAGCGACCGACGACGCGCGGCGGGGCGAGGTCGGCGCTCAAAGGCACGTGAATCGTCCCGTGCAGGCACTCGCCGGCCGCGAAGACGACGGTGATCCCGGCCATCAGCCCGGCCGCGATCCACCCCGAGGTCCAGTAACCGGCTGCGGCGAAACCGAGCAGCGACGCCGCGAACGCGAGGCTCATCAGCGCGAAGACGAGCATCCGGCGCCGCCCCTCGACGAGTTTTGCGGCCGGGAGCTGCGCGACCACGACGACGAGCGAGTCGACAGCCCAGAGCACGCCGATGCCGCGTGGGGTCACGTGCGCCTGGTTCTTCGCGAATGGCGGCAGGAGCTCCACCCAGACGGCGACGCTCGCGGCGATCACGAGCGCGTTCAGCGCCGTATAGCGCATGAAAACGCGGTCGCGGACGACGTCGCGGTAGGTCCCGGCCGCGCCTTCCGGATGGAGCTCGGGGGGCCGGACCCGCGTCAGCACGGCGGCGTAGACGAGAAACGTGGCGGCGTCGAACAGGAAAAGCGCGGTGAAGCTCCACGACGCGATGAACCCGCCGATGAGCCCGCCGAGCGCGACGCCGAGATTCATCGTCACGCGCTGCGTCGCGAACACGGCATGGCGTCGTTCGGCGGGGGCGAGCGCCGAGACCAGCGTCGACTGCGCCGGCCAGAACGACCCGCTGCCGAGGCCCGCAACGCCGTACAGCACGAACGCCTGCCACGCGGAGTGCACGAGCGGGAAGAGCGCGACCGCGCCTGCCATCACGCACAACGCGATCGAGAGGACGCGGCGCGGCCCGATCCGGTCGGAGAAGCTGCCGGCGACGAAGCCGGACGCGAAGCCACAGACCGAGTTGGTCGCCGCGACGAGACCTGCGATGCCGAGCGGCACGCCGCGCTCGTTGTGCAGGTAGATGACGAGGAACGGGAGCATGATCCCGTTGCCGAACGCGTTGACGAGCCCGCCGACCTGGAGAATCCAGACGTCGCGCGTCAGCCGCGGGTTCAGGCTGCCGAGGTACGAGCGCACCGCCCGAGGGTAGTTAGCCTCCGCGGTCGCTCAGCAAGTACCGCGCGCCGGGGCCGTCGGAGGCAGCCTCGTCATCGGGGTTGAGCAGGGCGCACGTCTTCAGCGACAGACAACCGCACCCGATGCACGTGGTCAGGCGACCGCGCAGCGCTTCGAGCGTGGCAATGCGGTGGTCGAGGTCGCGGCGCCAGCGCGATGACAACCGCTGCCAGTCGCGCTTCGTCGGCGAGCGCCGGGTCGGCAGCGTCTCGAGCGCAGAGCGGATCTGCTCCAGTGGGATCCCGGCGGTGCGCCCGGCCTGGACGAACGCGACGCGCCGGAGCGTCGCGCCGTCGTAGCGCCGCTGGTTCCCGGACGTCCGCGCGGACGTGATCAGCCCCTGCGACTCGTAGAAGCGAAGCGCCGAGGCGGCGACGCCGCTCCGCGCGGCGACCTCGCCGATCGTCAGTCCGCGGTTATCCACTTGACTTCAACCTTACTTGAAGTTTTACGCTCCTCCCATGACTCTAACTCGAGACACGACATACGTTCGCGCCGCGTCGCTCGCGGAGCTGCGAGCGGTCGAGCGCCTCGTGGTCCACGTTCACGGCAACACGGTGTGCCTGATCGCCGCCGACGATCGCGTCTTCGCCGTCGACAACCGCTGTCCGCACATGGGCTTTCCGCTCCACCGCGGATCCGTCGCTGACGGGATTCTCACCTGCCACTGGCACCACGCACGTTTCGACCTCTGCACCGGCGGCACGTTCGATCAATGGGCCGACAACCTCCGGCGGTTCCCGGTCGAGGTCGACGGCGACGACATCTACGTCGACGTCTCGCCGCCGACGGATGCGCGCGCACATCAGCGTGCGCGCCTGCGCGACGGGTTGGAGCGCGATCTCCCGCTCGTGCTCGCGAAGAACGCGATCGCGCTCGCAGATGGCGACCCGACCGGCGTTGAGGCGTTCCGAGCGGGACTCGAGTTCGGCGTCGCACGACGCGGCGGCGGCTGGTTCCGCGGCCTGACGACGCTGACGTGCTTCATGAACCTTGTCCCCCGGCTCGATCCGGAGGAACGTCCCGCGGCGCTGTATCACGGGCTCGCGGATGTCGCGTCGGATTCAGCCGGCGACGAGCCGCGTTTCCCCGTCGGCCCGCTGCCGGGCGAGGCGCCGCCGCCGCCCGAGCGCCTTGCACGCTGGTTCCGGCGCTTCGTCGAGGTGCGCGACTCCGAGGGAGCCGAGCGGGCGGTCGTCTCCGCCGTCCGAACCGGGGCCTCGCCTGCGCAGCTGGCGGACATGCTCTTCGCCGCCGCGACCGATCACCGCTACCTCGACGGTGGCCACACGCTCGACTTCGTCAACAAGGCACTCGAGGCACTCGACGTCGCGGGTTGGGACAAGGCCGAGGCGGTGCTCCCGTCGCTCTGCCCGCAACTCGCCGCCGCGGAGCGGATGGAGGAGTCGAATGCATGGCGGAACCCGGTCGACATTGTCGCGCTGCTCGAGTCGGCGTTCGAGCGCCTGCCGGCCGAGCCGCGCGAGGAGCCTGGGTGGGATGGACGCAGAGAGCTTGTCAAGACCGTCCTCAACGCGGACGCGGACGTCGTTCTGGACGCTTTGCTCGCCGCGCTCCACGAAGGTGCCGGCGCGCTTCGCGTGGCCTCGGCGGTCACGTTCGCCGCGGCGACGCGCATTGCACGTTTTCCGACGAGCAACGAGTTCAGCGACTGGGACACGGCGCTGCACACATTCACGTTCGCGAATGCGGTCGAGCAAGGCTTGCGTCGTTCGGCGTCGCCTGAGCTCCTGCGCGCCGTGCTCGACGGCGCAATGAGCGTGTACCTCGACCGCTTCCTCAACGTCCCCGCGATTCGGCTTCCGCAGCCACTCGAGTGCGCGGAGCCGTCGGCGCTGCGGGCGGAGCTGCCGAAGCTGTTGGACGAACAGCAGCGCGTCGACGACGCGGGACGCCTCGTCGTGACGTACACGGCCGCAGGCGGCGATCCGGCGCGGCTCGTGGGGGCGCTCGGCGCAGGTCTTCTGCGCGAGGACCGGAACTTCCACACGATCCAGTGCGTCGAAGCGGCAGCGCGTCAGCACGAGCTCTTGCGCGGCACGGGGGAGGAGACGCTGCCGCTGATCGCGGCGGCGCGCTATCTCGCAGCGCACGCTCCCACCGCGCGCGCGCAGCGCCAGACGTACGACATCGCGCGCCGGCTCCACCGCGGCGAGAAGCTCTACGAGGACGCGGGCTAGCGTCGCCGGGCGATCCGGCGA
>VAXB01000049.1 GCA_005883995.1 Actinomycetota bacterium | reverse complement strand
CACGACCGCCGCGTCCCCGCGAGGGACGCAGGTGCTCGCGCAGATTCCGAACCTGCTCGGCCCCGGCCGTACCGCCCAGATGACGTACTACGAGACGCCGCGCGGCCCGAAGGTGTTCGCGGCGGGCGCGCTGAACTTTGCCGCGTCGCTGGGGCGACCGGACGTGGCACGCCTTGTCGAGAACGTCTGGTCGCGCCTCTCTGTCCCCTAGGTGTCGACCCAGCACGTGCGGGGCAGGATCGTCCGATGCCGCCGCGAACATCCGGCCATGACGCCTGAGGCCAGGGCGGAACGGACGGCGAACCTGTTGATCGCCCGTCTCGAGGCACTCGCGCGGACGGCGTCGCGGCTCCCCCACGCGGACACCGAGCGCCTCGTGGAGCTCGCCACCGTCGCGACGGTCCGCGCCGTGGCACTCGACTTGCTCGGCGAGGAGCGGGCGCGTGAGATCTGGGCGGCAGCGCACGAGCGGCACCCCGGCCTTCCGGCCGTCCCGCTCGAGCTCCCGGCACGCCTCGCGGCGTAGCAGCTTTTAGTACTCGTAGAAGCCGCGGCCGGACTTGCGGCCGAGCCGCCCTTCCTCCTGCATGCGCGCCAGCCGTTCCGGTGGCGCCATGCGCTCCTCACGCAGCTTTCCGTGGAGCGCCTCAGACGCGTGCACGTGGACGTCGACGCCGATCAGGTCGATGAGAGCGCAGGGGCCCATCGGCCAGCCCGCGCCGTTCGTCATCGCCTTGTCCATGTCCTCCGGCCGGACATCTGCCTCGTCGAGGACGCGCACGCAGTCGTTGAGGAGCGGAATCAGGATCCGGTTGACGATGAAGCCGGGCGTGTCGTTGCAGTTGACCGGCTGCTTGCCCGCGCGCTCCGCCCACTCGTACGCGGTACGCACGGCGGCGTCCGACGACTTCGGCGCCCGCACGATCTCGACGAGGGGCAAGACCGGCGCCGGATTGAAGAAGTGCATGCCGACGACGCGCTCGGGCCGCTGCGTCGCTTCGGCGATCTCGGCGACCGACAGCGCGGACGTGTTCGTCGCGAGCACGGCGTCGGGCCGGCAGACGCGATCGAGCTCGGCGAACACCTCCCGCTTCAACGCGCGCTCCTCGAGCACCGCCTCGATTACGAGATCGCAGTCGGCAAGATCGCCGAGGCGCGTCGTCAACGACAGGCGTCCGAGCGCAGCGTCGCGCTCCATGTCGCTCATGCGGCCCTTGTCGACGCCCCGGTTGAGGTAGCGCTCGATCGTCGCCCGCCCTCGCTCGGCGAGCTCGTCGCTGACCTCGCGGCCGACGACCTCGTCGCCCGCGGTCACCGCGACCTGCGCGATTCCGGCACCCATCGTGCCGAGCCCGACGACGCCCACCCTCATGCGGCGGAGCCTACGGCGTCGATGAGCGTGCGCGCGGTCTCGAACTGTTCGTCAGTCAGCCGGATGTGCGAGTGGCGCCAGAGGCTCTGCGGGAAGATCCCGGCGGATTCGACCGGCGGCGCGTCGTGCAGATCGGAGACGACGAGCGTCGGTCGGATCGGAAACCGCCACGCCCACCGCGTTCGGTCGGGATCGTTCTCCGGATCGCCGACGACGTCGACGACCCCGAACACGCACTGCCACACCGCGGCATAGAGAATCGCCTCGTCGCCTCGCTGGACCGAGGGGCGCTTCGACGACGAGTGCGCGCGGATGTCGGATGCACGGACGGGTGCATCGAGGGGCTGCTCGCCTCGGCCACGCACCAAGAGCCAGCGGCGACGCCGCTCATCCGCGAAGTGGACCGAAGGAGGGGATTCGGGGGAACCGGGAGGTTCCCGCGACGCCGCCGTCACAGCCGTTCGACGACGCCCGCGAGCGCCATCCCGAAACCGATGCACATCGAGGCGATCCCGTAGCGCGCATCACGGCGCTCGAGCTCGTTGATGAGCGTCGCTGTCATGCGTGCGCCGGTTGCGCCGAGCGGGTGGCCGAGCGAGATGCCGCCGCCGTTCGGGTTGATGTCGTCCCAACGATCCTCGAGCCGCGCGTCGCGCGCGAACTGCAGGACGACCGACGCGAACGCTTCGTTCACCTCGATCACCGATACGTCGTCCCATGTGAGCCCGGCGCGCCCGAGCGCCTTCGCGCACGCTTCCGGATTGCCGTGGAGCATCCGGTGCGGATCGACGCCCGCGAGACCGAACGCGACGAAGCGCGCTCGCGGTGTGAGCCCGAGCCGCGACGCTGCCGCTTCGCTCGCGATCAACAGGGCCGCCGCGCCGTCGCAGATCTGCGAGGAATTCCCCGCGGTCACGCGACCGTCGGCGAGGAACGCCGGCTTCAGCGCGGCAAGCGCCTCCGCCGACGTGTCGCGCCGCGGTGTCTCGTCGACGGCGAACAGCACGCCCACGTGGGGGTTCGTCAGCTCGACCGGCACGATCTCGTCCTCGAAGCGACCGGCGTCGATCGCCGCGATTGCACGGCGGTGCGATTCGAGCGAGAACGCATCGAGCTCCTCACGCGCGAAGCTCCACTCCTCGGCGATCACCTCCGCCGACATCCCCTGCGGGACGATCTCCCACCGGTCGAGCAGCCGGTCCGACAGATCCCCGCCGTTCGACCCCATCGCGACGCGCGACATCATCTCGACCCCCGCCGAGACGACGAGGTCGAGCTGCCCGGACGACACGGCGGTCGCTGCGTTGAAGTTCGTCTGCATCGAGGAGCCGCACTGACGGTCGACGGACGTGCCGCACACGGTTTCCGGCCAGCCTGCGACCAGCGGGACCATCCGGCCGACGTTCCAGCCCTGCTCCCCGATCTGCGTGACGCAGCCCAGTTGGACGTCCTCGATCTCCGCCGGATCGACGTTGTTGCGCGCGACGAGCGCGTTCAGCACCTGCGCGGCGAGCTCGTCGCCGCGGATCTTCGCCAGCGTCCCGTTCTTCCTGCCGATCGGGGAGCGCACCGCGTCGATGATCAGCGCGTCCACGCACGACTAGACTAGCTCCGTGGCTGCAACCGCCACCGAAAAACGCCTGCTTGTCGGCGGCGATTGGATCGAGACCGGTGAGTGGATCGAGGTCCGATCGCCGTATGACGGCGAGGTCGTCGGCCGGGTCCCGAAGGCCGGCGCCGACGAGACACGGCGGGCGATCGACGCGGCGGAGGAGGCGATGCGCACGCCGCTGGCGGCGCACAAGCGCGCCGAGATCCTGGTCAAGATCACCGCGGGGATCGCCAGGCGCCACGAGGAAGCCGCGCGGCTGATCTGCGCCGAAGCCGGGAAGCCGATCAAGACGGCTCGGGTCGAGGCATCGCGCGCGATGTCGACATACACGTTCAGCGCGGTCGAAGCGCGGAAGCTCGGCGGCGAGATGGTGCCAATGGACGCCGCGCAAGCCGGTGAAGGGAAGCTCGCGTTTGCGCTCCGGCTCCCGATCGGCGTCGTCGGCGCGATCAGCCCGTTCAACTTTCCACTCAACCTCGTCGCGCACAAGCTCGCGCCGGCATTCGCCGCGGGCTGCGCCGTCGTGCTGAAGCCGGCGTCGCAGACGCCGCTGTCGGCGCTCTTTCTGGCCGAGCTCGCGGACGAGGCAGGCTTGCCGCCGGGATGGCTGAACGTGCTCGTCGGGCCGGCCTCCGAGATCGGCGACGTCCTCGTCGAAGACGAGCGCGTGCGCGCGCTCACGTTCACCGGCTCCGGGCCCGTCGGCTGGAAGCTGAAGGAACGTGCGGCGAAGAAGCGCGTCAACCTCGAGCTTGGCAACGCCACGCCGGTCGTGGTCGCCGCCGACGCGGATGTTGAGACTGCGGCGCAGAAGGTCGCGGCCAACGCGTTCTCGTTCGCCGGGCAGAGCTGCATCTCCGTTCAGCGTGTGTACGTCGAGCGACCGGCGTACGAGGCGTTCGTCGAGCGGCTCGTCCCACTGGTCGACGCGCTCGTCGTCGGCGACCCCGCCGACGACGACACCGACGTCGGGCCGGTGATCGACGAGGACGCGCGAACGCGCATCGTCGAGTGGATCAACGAGTCCAACGGCGACGTCCTGACGGGCGGCGACCTCGACGGAGAGCTGATCCGCCCCACCGTGATCGCCAATCCCGGCCGTGCCGACAAGGTCTCGTGCGAGGAGGTGTTCGGCCCGGTCTGTACGGTCACCGCGGTCGACTCGATCGACGAGGCATTCGAGCTCGCCAACGCGACGCGGTTCGGGCTCCAGGCCGGCATCTTCACGTCGTCGCTCGACACGGCCCTCCGCGCCGCGCAGGCACTCGAGTTCGGAGGCGTGACCGTCAACGAGGCACCGACGTTCCGGAGCGACCAGATGCCGTACGGCGGTGTCAAGGATTCGGGGAATACGCGGGAGGGCCCGCACTACGCCGTCCACGAGCTGACCGAGGAGCGGCTCGTGGTCGTCGAGCTGCCCTCGTAGTTTCGCCGCGCACGGCGCGGGAATCCCCCGGCGCATGATCGGGTTGATCCTCGCGCTGATCGTGTTTGCGATCGTCATCACGCTGTTCGGCGGCTGGATCTTCGCGATCCCGCTCGCAGCGGTCGCGATCATTCTCTTCGTGCTGTTCCTGCTCGGCTGGGGCCGCCGGGCCGCTGCAAGCAAGCCGTAGGCGCCGCGAGGTAGATTCCGCGCGTGGCGCGGCTCCCTCGCCTCAAGCGCGCCGACGACCCTGGTCCAGCGCGAAAGCAAGCGGCCCCTCGCCGGCCGCTTCCGCATCCCGGCGTCCTCCGCCGTGAGCGCCGCGCGCTCCTCCGCGTCCGCGAGGAGCGCCTGCGCGACCTCGGCGGACTGATGCTGGAGATGTACCGGCGCGATCAGTTTCGCCAGGATCTGCTCGTCGACCGATGCGACGAGCTCGTCGCACTCGACGAGCGGCTGCAGGAGCTCGACACGCTGCTCGCGGTCGCGGTGTCGGCACGGCGTGCCGCCCCGGCCGCGCGCTGCGCGTGCGGCGCGCCGATCGTGGGCGGCTCGCACTTCTGTGCGAACTGCGGCCGGCCCGTCGCCGCGGCCGCGCCCGTCGTCGCGTGCGCGAACTGCGGCGCACCCGTTCCCGCCGATGCGAAGTTCTGCGCGGCTTGCGGCCACTCGACTGCCGACGCACCCGATGCGTCGCAGCCGGCGCCTGCCGCCGACAACTGGACGCAGTGAGCACGCCTCCCGAGGCGCCGCCTGCGTGCCCGCGCTGCGGCTCGCCCTACGTCGAGGGACAGCAGTACTGCCTCGAGTGCGGGTATCGCCTGGGCACCGAGCACGGCGTCGTCGGCGTCCTCGCGCGCGCGTGGCAGGACCGCTTCGCGTGGTACCCCGGTGACTGGATCTGGCCCGTGCTGCTCGCGCTCGTGATCGCCCTCGTCGCGGGGATCGCCGCCGCGCTGATCGTCACCTCCGGCAAGAGCAGTCGCCCGATCCACGTCGCGACCGGCCCTGGCGCGGTGCAGGAGCCGGCGACGCCCACGCAGACCGCGACCGTCGCGCTACCGACGGTGCCCTCGGGCACGCCGACCGGGCCGCCGACGACGCCGTCCACGCCTCCGCCGGCGACGACCACGATCGCGGCGCCGGGTCCGGGAGCGCTCACCGCGTGGCCGGCGAACCGCAACGGCTACACGGTTGTGCTCGAGTCGATCCCGGCCCGGGCCGGCCGGTCGTTCGCGGTCGCGCGCGCGCGGGCCGCCTCGCACGCGGGCCTCACGCAGGTCGGAGTGCTCGACTCGAGCCGCTACTCGAGCCTTCATTCCGGCTACTACGTCGTCTTCAGCGGGATCTACAGCTCGAAGCCGGCCGCGGATTCAGCCGCGACGGCCGCCGGCGGAAAAGGTTTCGCGGCGGCGTATTCGCGGCAGATCTCGCATTGAGCGGCTTCCCTGTGTTCTCAGTAAAGGCAACACAAGCGCCGACTTTGTAACACCCCTGAGGGTCCTATAGACTCGCCCTCGGTAAGACCGCTCAATCCGGCCTTTTACCGCGGCTTAACAAAGCTTTGCGGCGCATTAATAGGAGAGGCAGATACTGTGATCGAGGAGTACACCGCCCAACTTCAGGCCTGTATGTATCAATACTCCAGAGCCATCTACAGGTCGATTCGTGACCTGATCGACCCGTATGCGGCTCCAGAAGTCCGCCTGGAGTACCGGCGGGCAGTGCTCGAGCAGTGTGAGCAGACGATGGAACGGCTCGCGGCCGATCCGCTCTATTTCGCGAAGCCGGACCGGGCCCTCTTCCAGGACATCCGCCGCTACTTCCCGATCACGGCGCAGGCGGAGGTGGCCTGGGCAGTCAAGGAAGGCGTCTCGGCTGCCGTCGCGTTCATCGAGGAGCAGATCGAGGCCGGCGCGCTCGACGGTGGCGTTGCCCGCTGCCGCGCGACGACGCGGAAGGGCAAGCCCTGCCAGCGGACTCCGCTGCCCGAGCGCGACTATTGCCCATCGCACCAGCACCTCGAGCGGAACACAGTCGCCGCGTAGGTGCCCGGGCCGTCAGGCCCCATCAATTCCACAGCAGGGATGGCCGCGGTCCCCGGTCTTATAGATTCGAGGACTCGTGTCCCACGACACCGACAAGCTGATCCGGCAGCTCTCCCTGGTCGCGTTCCTGATGGCGGAACGCCGGCCGCTGACCGCGCGCGACGTGAAGTCGAACGTCGAGGGCTATTCCGAGATGTCGGACGAGGCGTTCGCGCGCCGGTTCTACTCGGACCGCGCAGAGCTGATCGCGCTCGGGGTGCCGCTCCAGTCACAACGTGACGAGTTCACCGGCGAGGAGCTGTACACGCTCCGGTCCGAGAACTACTTCCTGCCGCAGCTCGATCTGAAGGACGACGAGCTCGCCGCGCTGCAGACGGCGCTCTACCTGCTGGAGGGGAAATTCGCGTACGCCGAGCCGCTGCGGCTTGCACTCCAGAACCTCGCGCTCGGCCGGCCCGGGTTCGCGGACGCCGCGACCGACACGGCGGTGCGCGTCGAGGTGCTCGACCCGGACTACACGCCGGAGATGCCGGGACGGCTCGGGAAGCTCGAGGGCGCGATCTCGAAGCAGCGGACGATCAAGTTCCCGTACTTCTCGATCTCGCGCGACAAGGAGTCGGAGCGGACGGTGAACCCGTACGCGCTCCTCACCGATTTCGGCGTCTGGTACATCGTCGGCGCCGACCTCGACGACGGCGGGACGGTCAAGAAGTTCCGCGTCTCGCGCATCCGCGGCGACATCCGGTTCGCGACGCGTCGGGAGCGCGACTTCCGGATCCCCACCGAGTTCGACATCGACGAGTACCTCGGCCGGCCGCCCTGGCAGATCGGCGACATCGTCGGCGAGGCGCGGATCGAGGTCGGCCACGACACCGCGTGGTGGGTCGAGCGCGTGTACGGCGACGCCGGCCGGCTCGAGGGCGACGTGTTCGTGACGGAGTACTCGATCCTCGACCAGCTCGCCGGCTGGGTCCTTCGTCAGGACGGCCGCGCGATCCCCGTCGAGCCCGACGAGCTGCGCCGCCTGATCAAGGACGGCCTCGACCTCGTGCAGGAGCGCCACAGCGGGGACGTCCCGAAGCTCGCACGCGAGACGGCGCCGGCCGATGAGGACGGGATCGGCGAGCGCCCAGCCGGACCCGTCGCGCCGGAGCGGTTCGCGGTGCTGCAGTCGCTGCTCGCGTACCTCCTCGCCACGTGCGGCGACGGGCGCGACGCGGAGATTCCGGCACGGGAGCTCGTCGAACGGTTCAGCATCCCGGCCGAGGAGCTCGAGGAGCACCTCCAGCTCCTGAACCTCGTCAATTTCGGCGGCGGCTGCTACACCGTCTACGCGGAGCTGCAGGGCGAGACGGTGCGGGTGGACAAGGAACTCTACGGCGACACGTTCCGCTCCCCGCCGCGACTGACACCGCTCGAGGCGCGTGCGATCCGGCTCGCGCTCGAGTTCGTCGGGCCGATGATCGCCGCAGACGCGCACACCCCACTCGACCGCGTCCGGCGCAAGCTCGAGGAGACGTTCGGCCAGTTCGAGCTCGCGCAAACGCCGTCGCCGCACGTCGGCGAGGCGGAGGAGGACCTGATCGCAACGTTCGCGCAGGCGATCCGGGAGCGCCGACTCGTCGAAATCGAGTACCAGAAGGCCGGCGAGCAAACGTGGTCGAAGCGGACGGTCGAACCGTATGCCCTCGAGCGCGAACTCCCGAACTGGCGCGTCCACACGTGGGACCGCACGCGCGACGCCGAACGCAGCTTCCGACTCGACCGAATGCGCAACGCGAAGCTCGCCGACGAGGTTTTCGAGCCGCGCGACGGCTTCGAGCCGAGCCGCTTCCGTGACGCGCGCACGGCGCGCGTGCTGTACACGAAGCCCGTCGCGCGCTGGGCGCTCGAGCGCGGCGCGCGTCCCTTGAAGGACGGGACCGCGCTCGCCGACATGCCGGTCGGGAGCGCAGAGTGGCTCGTCGGCGAGATCCTCTCGTACCGCGGCGAGGCAATCGTCCTCGGGCCGGAGGATCTCCGGCGCCGGATCGCCGAGCGCGCGAAGGCGCTCGCCGGCGAGCTCGGCGTCTCGCGCCTACGCGCGCGTCACTGAGGCGCAACCCGCCGGCAGCAGCAGGGTGAACGTAGCACCGCGCGTCGGTGCCGACTCGAGCTCCAGCGAACCGCCGTGCGCCTCGGCGATCGAACGCGCGATGAACAGGCCGAGCCCGGTCCCGGGCTTGGTCTCCCCTGCACCCGAACGGCCGAACTTCTCGAAGATCAGCCGCTGGTCTTCCGCCGCGACCCCTGGGCCCTCGTCCTGGACCGCGACGCGAACGCTGCCGTTCTCGGCATGCGCAGCGACGTTCACGTGCGCGTCCGCGGGCGAGTACTTGACGGCGTTGTCGACGAGGTTCTGCACGACTTGGCGAAGGCGCCGCTCGTCGCCGCGAACGTGCGGCACCGCGTCGTTGACGTGCGCGACGACACGCACCTCGTCCTGGCCGACTTGCGCAGCGGCGACGACGTCGTGCACGAGACGTATTACGTCGACGTTCGTAAAGCTATAGCTGAACGTTCCCGCCTCGATCCGTGAGGTATCGAGAACATCCGCGATCAGATCCGCCAGTCGCGTCGTCTCGTCGCCGATCAACGCGAGGAACGATTGCCGCTGGTCGGGCGACAGCTCGCGCCACCGGCCCTGCAGCGTCCGCGCCGCGCCGATCACGGCCGCCATCGGACTGCGTAATTCGTGGGAGACGAGCGAGACGAAGTCCGCGCGTAGCGCAGACAGGCGTCGAAGCTCCTCGACGGTTCTCCGCTCGGCGTCGTACGCGCGGATGTTCTGGACGGCCGTCGCGACGAGGCGACCGAGCAACGCGGCGAGCTCGAGCTCCTCCTCGCTAAACGCCGAGGGCTCCGTCCTCATGAGGCCGAGCATCCCGATCGTCCGCGGCCCGACGTGGAGCGGCGCAAGCAGGCGGCATTCGAGCCCGAGCTCGAGCAGCTCGCGCTCCTCCGGGTATTCGGGGGGTCGCATCGTCTCGCGGTAGACGACTTTGCCCTCGAGCAGCTCGTCGAGAACGGAGCCGCTCACGGGCCGCGCCGATCCCGGCGGAAAGACCGTCTGTGCGCCGCGGCCGGCGGCAGCCATCACCTCGGCCCGGTCGCCCTCGACGAGGACGATCGTGACGCGCGCGAACGGCATCAACGCGCTCAGCTCGCGGATGAACGCGCTGAACGCCTCGTCGAGCTCCAGCGACGACGCGAGCGCCCGCGCAGCGCGATTCGCAGCCTCGAGCAGGTCGACGCGTCGGCCGAGCCGGTCGCGCAGATGTTCCGCTTCCTCCGCGCGGAGCTCTGCATCGGCCCGTGCACCGCGCAGCCGCAGGACGAGCCAGCCCACGATCAACGCCATCAGGAGGCTCGTCCCGACCTGGAACGTGACGAAGTTGAGCCGGTACGTGTGCGGCGAACCGTGACGCGCGCGCAGCCATTCGAAGACGATCACGACCGGCGTCGTCAGCAGCGCGACGGCGATCGACCCGACCATCCCGTACAGGAGCGCCCCCTCGACGATCGGCAGATACAGGAGCTGCCGGATCGGCGTTCCCTGCTCGAAGCTGTAGACGAGGACGTACGCGCAGACGACCGAGGTGTCGAAGACGAGTCCGACGAGACTGAGCCAACGGCCCGTCGTCCGTCTGCTCAGGATGAAGAGGACGCTTGCGCCGGCGGCGAACGCTGCCGTCGTCGCCCACGCTGCGGCGAGGTATCGAGTCGGGTAGCCGGAGCTGACCGCGACCTGGAAGATCGCGAACGGGACGGCGCCGAGCCTGACCCACGCAAGCCACCGATCGGCGTCTGCGATCGCTGCCGGCCTGTCAGTCTCCATGTCGCTCCTGGATTCGACGCGCGGCCCACTGTGCATGCTCGCGGAGCAGCTCGTCATCGCAATCGAGATAGGGCTCGAGCAGATCGACGTCCTCGCGTCGGCCGACATTTCCTACGGCGACGATCGCGTTTCGCCGCAGGTAACGCGAATCGTTCTTCGGCACGTAGAGACGGCGGAACTCGCCGCGGAGGTCGTCGCCCTCACGCTCGAGCCAGTCGACGAGCGACACGTGCGGCGTGGCGTCGTCGCGCGGCAGCAGCCCTCGCCGCCGCTTCTCGACGCCGCGGTTCCACGGACAGACGTCTTGGCAGATGTCGCAGCCGTAGACCTGGGCGCCGAGCGGCTCGCGATACGGCTCGGGAATCGCCGCGGGAGCCTGCGTCCAGTAAGAGAGACACTTCGTCGCGTCGAGCGTCCCGGGCTCGTCGAGTGCGCCGGTCGGGCAGGCGTCGATGCAGAGGGTGCACGAGCCGCAGTCGAGCTCGAGCGGCGCCGACGGCTCGATCTCCGCGGTCGTCACGAGCGTCCCGAGGACGACCCACGAGCCGTACCGTCTCGTGATCAGCATGGTGTTCTTGCCGTAGAAGCCGACGCCGCTTCGCGCCGCCGCCTCGCGGTCGACATGCTGGTTCGCGTCGACAAGGACGCGGTAGGCGCCCCCGAGCGTCCGGCCGAGCGCGTCGAGCCGCTCGCGCAGGAACGCGTAGCCATCCGACCAGGTGTACCGCGACAGGCGCCCTTCGGCGGCTCCGCGCGGCGGCTCCTCCGCCCAATAGCAATGTGACGCGGAGATGACCGTGCGGGCATCCGGCAACAGGCTCTCCGGATGGCAGGACGTCTCCGGCTGGGCCATCGTGAAGCGCATGTCGGCGAAGAGCCCCCGCGCGCGCCGCTCCAGGATGCGGGCCTCGGTCTCGAGATACGCCGAGGCGGGCGTCGCGCCGACGACGTCGAGGTCGAGATCATCCGCCAACTGCTGCAGCTCAGCCGTGGTCATGGTCTGATTGTGGCGTGAAAGCCATACGCATTCACGAAGACGGGGGCTCCGACGTTCTTCGCTACGAGGACGCGCCCGATCCGGAGCCCGGTCCGGACGAGGTCCTGGTCGAGCTCCGCGCGGCCTCGTTGAACCACCTCGACATCTGGGTGCGGAAAGGGCTTCCGTCGGTGCCGAAGCCGCGGATTCTCGGTGCCGACGGCGCCGGAGTGATCGCGGGAACGAACGAGCGGGTGGTGATCAACCCGGGCATCGACCACGACGGCAGGATCGTCGTGATCGGCGAGCACTCCGACGGGACGCACGCGGAGCTGATCGCGGTGCCGAGGTCGCAGGTGTATCCCATTCCGGACAGTCTTTCCTTCGAGCAGGCAGCAGCGTTCCCGCTCGTCGGCGAGACGGCCTACCGGATGCTCGTGACGAAGGCGCACCTCGCGGAGGGCGAATGGGTTCTGATCTGGGGGATCGGCAGCGGCGTCTCGACCGTCGCGCTCGCGATCGCGAAGGCAGTCGGTGCGCGCGCGGTCGTGACGTCGTCGGAGGCCCGCAAGCTCGAGCGCGCCCGCGAGCTCGGCGCGGACGCGACGGTGAATCACGCGACGGACGACGTCGTCGCTGCGGTGAAGGAGGCCACGGGAGGCGGCGCCCACGTCGTCGTCGACCACGTCGGCGAGGCGACGTGGGCTAGATCGCTGAACGCGGCGCGGCCGGACGGCCGGATCTGCGTCTGCGGCGCGACGACGGGCCCGAACCCCCCGGCGAATCTCCATCGCATCTGGTGGAAACAGCTGACCGTTTTCGGCTCGACGATGGGAACACGCACGGACTTCGAAGCCGTCTACGACCTCGTCGCGTCGGGACGCCTCGAGCCGGTCGTCGACGAGGTCTTCCCGCTCGCGGAGGCCGCTGCCGCGCACGACCGGATGGAGCGGGGCGAGCAGCTCGGAAAGATCGTGCTCCGCATACCAGGGTGACGCCCCGGGCTGCAGATCGCGAGCGGGCGTGCGAAGCCGGGCGGTACTACCCGATGCCGAGGATGAACTTCGCGTCGTCGGACATCCGCTCCGGCGTCCACGGCGGGTCGAACGTCAACTCGGTGTCGACCGACTCGACCTCGGGAATCTCCTGCACGACACGCGAGATGTCCTGCTCGATCAGCGGGCCTGCCGGGCACCCCATCGAGGTGAGGCTGTAGAGCACCTTGACGCTCGGCCCGCGGACGTCGACGTCGTAGATCAGGCCGAGCTCGACGACGTCCATCCCGAGCTCGGGATCCTCGACCTGGCGCAGCGCTTCGGTGACGTCTTCGCTCGTCGGCACGCAGCGAGTGTACCCCGAAGAGTCATCACCACCGCCGGCTGCGCCTGCGGCCCCAGAAGCCGACGAGCGGGAACGCGAACACGAGCGGCAGGAAGACTACGTGGCCGCTCGTGACGATGAAGACGAGTGCCGCAACCGCGAGGCCGAGCAAGAGG
>VAXB01000048.1:4150-26429 GCA_005883995.1 Actinomycetota bacterium | reverse complement strand
CCTCGCCGAAGCTGCGCGCGCGCAGCTGGCGAAGGAATCGGGGCGGCTGCAGGTGCTCGACTGGGTCGGGTACGAGGTCAAGCCGCTGTGGGCGCCATACCTCCAGAAATATCCCGGGCAGAAGCCGAAGTTCACGTTCATGACGAATGAGGCGAACGCGCTCGCGAAGATGTCTGCGGGCTTGAAGCCGGATGTGGTGCGGCCGTACGTCGGCTACGTCCAGGACTTCGCGGAGAGCGGGTTCGTCCAGCCGTGGAACACGAAGCTGATCCCGAACCTCAAGCACCTGAACCCGACGATGGTCAAAGCCGGCCAGTACAAGGGCCGGCAATGGGGGATTCCGGAGGACTGGGGCTTCGACGCGATCCTGTACCGGACCGACAAGGTGCGGCCGAAGGCGAACTCGTGGAGCCTGCTCTTCGACGATCGGTACAAGGGGAAGATCGCCTGGTTCGACGACCTCAACCAGCTCGTCTGGGCCGGGTACTACCTCGGGTTCAAGAAGCCGTACGACCAGAGCGACGCGCAGCTGAAACAGTCGCAGAACCTGCTCAAGTCGAAGAAGAAGCTCGTCCGCATCTTCTGGTCATCGGAGACGGACATGCAGAGCGCGTTCGCGTCGGGCGACATCTGGATCGCGTACGCCTGGCCTGCGGACTGGGTTGCGATGCGAGGGAAGCACCTCAAGGTCGCGTACATGTACCCGAAGGAGGGGGCGCTCTCGTGGGTCGGCATGCTCATGCTCGGAAAGGGGACATCGCGTCCGGAGCACGCGCACGCGTTCGCAAATGCCTGGAGCTCGCAGCAGTCCGGAGCGTGGCTCGAGGACAACTACGGATACGGGCACTCCAACACGCTCGCGCGGCCGAAGTCGAAGGAGTTGGTGCAGGCGCTCAAGCTGACGAACCCGGGCGCCCTGGCGGAGCCCCACGCGCACATCGACCGTCACATCCCGCGGCGAGCGCTCTATGCGCGGCTGTGGGAAGAGGTGAAGGCGTCCTGACGGCGGCTCGCTGAGACGTCCATGACCGTCCACTCGCCGGCCGCGGAGGCTGCGCCGCAGCCGAAGCGCCGGCGCCTGCGGGTCGACCTGACCACGCCGGGCCTGCTTGGCTTGCCGGTCACGTGGCTCGTCGTCTTCTTCCTGTGCCCGCTCGTGTTCGTCGGCGCGTACAGCATCGACGCGCTCCACGGCCCGTCGCTCTTCGGGGAGACGCACAAGGTCACGCTCGCTGCGTGGCATGACTTCTTCCACAGCTCGGTGTACCTCGGGCTGTTCTGGAAGTCCGTGAAGATGTCGCTGGTCGTGTCGGCGATCGTGGTCGCGTGCGCGTACCCGGTCGCCTACTACCTGGCGCTGTCCGGGACGAAGCGGAAGTACGTGCTCCTGCTCGTGCTGATCGCCCCGTTCCTGACCAGCTACCTCCTGCGGGTGCTCGCGTGGAAAGTGATCCTCGGCAACCGCGGCGTGCTCAACTCGTTCCTGTTCTGGACCGGAGCGAGGTCGCGCGACCACCCGATCACGCAGCTCCTCTACAGCCGGTTCGCGGTCATCCTCGTGCTCGCCTACATCTGGATCCCGTTCGTCGCGCTGCCGATCTTCGTCTCGCTCGAGAGCTTCGACCGCCGCCTGCTCGAGGCGGCCGGCGATCTCGGCTCGAGCCGGTGGCAGGCGTTCGTGCGCGTAACGCTGCCGCTGAGCATGCCGGGCGTGATCGCGGGCTTCCTCTTTGTGTTCATTCCGACCGTCGGCGAGTTCGTCACACCGTCGCTCGTCGGCGGCACGTCCGGATACATGTACGGGAACCAGATCTCGGATCTGTTTTCGACGGGCTTTCCCGACTGGCAGACGGGATCGGTGCTCGCGTTGTTCCTGCTCGGCGTCGTTGCGCTGCTCACCGCGGCGCTTACGCGGTTCCTTCAGTTCCGGGATGTGGCGACCGGCTGATGGACGTCGCGCTGTCGAAGAACGGTCGGCGCGTGCTTCGCGTCTTCTTCGGGTCGCTCGTCGTCTTCCTCTACGCGCCGATCGCGATCCTGCTGATCTTCTCGTTCAACGACTCACAGCTGCCGACGTTCCCGCTCAGCGGCTTCACCACTCGTTGGTACCACCAGTTCCTGACGAACCCCGACCTCCGGGGCGCGCTCGCCACGAGCGCGTTCGTTGCCGCGATCTCGAGCGTCGGCGCCGTCTTCCTCGGCGTGCTCGCGTCGATCGCGCTCGTTCGCCGGCGGTTCGCGGGGAAAGCGGCGCTTTCGGCGCTGCTTCTCAGCCCGCTGGTGATCCCGTACGTCGTCTTCGGGATCTCGCTGCTCCTCTTCTTTCACGCACTCGGGATCCCGAGGTCGGTCGTGACCGTCGTCGTCGGGCATGTCGTGATCAGCCTGCCGTACACGATCCTCGTCATCGTCCCGCGCCTCGGGCAGATCGACGTCGCGCTCGAGGAAGCGGCAGCCGACCTCGGCGCGAACCGGATCGCGACGTTTCGCTGGATCGTCCTGCCCCTGATCCTTCCGGCGGTCGTCTCGGCGCTGTTGATCGCATTCACGACGTCGTTCGACGAATACGCCGTCGCCTCGTTCGTCGTCGGGACGCGCGCGACGTTCCCGATCTACCTCTACGGCGCGCTCCGCTTCCCGAGCCGCCTACCGGAGGTGATCGCGGTCGCGGTCGTCGTGATGATCGTGTCGCTGATCGTGGTCGTCGGCGCCGAGGTCGGTCGCCGCGTTGCCGAGCGGCGGCTCGGCGCTGTGGAAGCTTAGGCCTGCGCGAACAGATCGTCCGTCTTCGCAGCCATCACGAAGTCGTTGCGATGCAGGCCGCGGATCTTGTGCGTCCACCACTCGACGGTGACGCCGCCCCACTCCGTCAGCAGCGCCGGGTGGTGGCCCTCCTGCTCGGCGGCTGAACCGACACGGTCCGTGAATGCAAGCGCTTGCGCGAAATCGGCGAACGCGAAGCGGCGGCGCAGCCTCTTGACGCCGTCGACCTCGACGAGCTCCCACTCGGGCACGTGCGGCGTCAGCTCGCTGAGTTCGTCGTCGGTGACGGTCGGCGCGTCGCGACGGCAGGCCACGCAGCGCTCACCGGTCAGTGCGCTCACGTTCGCACTGTAACGGCGCGCGATAGCGTGGCCGCGTGGGCCACCTGCGCGTCCCGGATCCGTACGACTTCCAGCTGTCGACGGAGCGCTACCGGGCGTTCGGCCCGGATCTCGCGAACCTCTGGCACGACGACGGTCTGCACCGTGTGGTCGCCGGCCGCGAGGTCAGGATCGTCGCTGCGAACGGCGGGGTGGAGGTCGAGCCGCTCGACGACGAGACGGCTCCCGTCGTGCGCAAGCTCCTCGGCTTCGAGTTCGCCCTCGAGCCGTTCTACGCGTTTGCCACCACCGAGCCGGTTCTGTCGCGCCTCATCCCGGCCCTGCGCGGCCTCCGTCCGCCGCTTGCCGTCGATCCCTTCGAGAGCATCGTGACGTCCATCTCTGCGCAGCAGGTGTCGCTTCATGCGGCGTTCTCGGTCCGGAACCGTTTCATCGCCGCTTTCGGCGCTCGCGCCGGCGCTGCGTACGCGTTTCCGACCCGCGAGCGCGTGGCGGCGGCCGCCGAGGACGAACTGCTCGCTCTCGGCTTCTCCCGGCGCAAAGCGGAGTACATCGTCGGTCTCGCCCGCGACGACGTCGACCTGTACGCGCTCGCGGCAGCGCCCGACGCGGACGTCAAGGCGGCGCTCGTGGCACTCCGCGGGATCGGGGAGTGGACGGCGGACTGGTTCCTCGCGCGCTACCTCGCGCGGCCGCGGGCCTGGCCGTGGGGCGACCTCGCCCTCCGGAAGGCGGTCGCCGCGTTCTATGGTGCAGACACCGACGTCCGCGCTATCGGCGCAGAGTTCGACCCCTTCCAGAACCTCACCGCCCATTACCTCCTGACCGGCTTCCGTGTCCATCCGCCCAGCGACTGAGAACGACGGGCCCGCGCTGCGGCCGTTGTACGACGCGTTCCAGGCCGAGGTCGGCGGGCCGTCGTTCCTGCACGAGGCGTGGGATGACGCGTGGACAGACTTGCGTCGCCACGCTGACCAGGGGCTCGCATTCCTTGCCGAGGAGGACGACCGGATCATCGGCTTCGGGTTCGGAACCATCCCCGCCGACACGCCGGAGCTCTGCCGTATCACCGATCTCTACGTCGTGCCGGCGTCGCGCCGCCGGGGCGTCGGGCAAGAACTGCTGCGCGCTCTCGTCGACGCCGTGACGCCCCACAACGTCACGGCGGTCGGGCTGGACGTGATGGTCGACAACGCTGCCGCCGTCGCGATGTACAGGCGCCTCGGCTTCGCGCCGCTCGAATACTTCATGGTGGCTCAGAGCGATCTGCTTGCGGACAGGCTCTCCTCCGACACGCGGCGGGCGTCGGTCGGTTCGCTCCATGTCCAGACGGACGACGAGAAGGCGGTCGAACGGGCACTCGCGCAGTTCATGCCGCGGATGGGACACTCCGACTGGACGCGAGTCGAGCCGGCCGTGAACGGGTGGGTCACAGTGACCGACGAGCTCTGCGACCGTGATCGCAGCGCGCAGCGGCGGGTCGGCGGCGAGCTCTCGGACCGGCTGGGCGTGCCCGTCGTCGCGTTCGCGGTCGAGGAAGAAGCGGTCGTCCGTTTCCTGCTCTTCGAACGCGGCCGGATGGTCGACGAGTACCTCTCGGTCCCGACCTACTACGGCGACCTGAACAAGGCGGACGAGCTCTCGCTCGCCGCGAACCCGACGCTCGTCGCGCGATTGACCGGCGCGGATCCGGCGCGCGTCCGCGCGGTCGCGCGAGTCGCGTCGTCCTACGACGCCGACCGCTGCCCCTACTGTGCGCGGACGCGCATCGTCCTCGCCGAGAAGGGGATCGAGTACGAGACGGTCGTCGTCGACCTCGACGACCGGCCCGCCTGGATCTACGAGAAGAACCCGAAGGGGTGCGTTCCCGTGTTCGAGGACGACACCTTCGTCCTCTCGGAGTCGGCCGTGATCAACGAGTACCTCGACGAGCGGTACCCGGAGCCGGCGCTTCTGCCGGCCGATCCGGCCGAGCGCGCACTCGCGCGGATGCTGGTCTTCCGCTTCGACGATCTCTCCCGTCCCTACTACGCCCTGCGCCGCGGTGAGGAGGGTGCGCGCGAGCGACTCGATCACGAGCTGGCAGGCCTCGACGCGCTGCTCGAGGCCCAGCAGTACCTGACGGGCGCCGCGTTCGGTCTCGCGGACGCCGCGTACGTGCCGTGGATCCTGCGGGCGCGCGAGCGGATGGACGTCGATCTGCACCCGTTCCCTGCGCTTTCCGAGTGGCTGGAGCGGTTGTCGGAGCGTCCGTCGATCGCGGCCGAGATCGACCTCGTCGCGGCCTTGTGACCGTTGTCCTGCTGCATGCCTTTCCGCTCGACGAACGGATGTGGGCCCCGCAGCTGGACGTCGTTCCTGATGCGTTGACACCCCGGCTCTACGGCCGCGGCGCGACGATGGACGCGTGGGCAAGTTCGATCGCCGACGAGGTCGACGGTGAGCTCGTCCTCGTCGGTGCATCGATGGGCGGCTACTGCGCGCTCGCGCTCGCGCGCCGCGCGCCCGAACGTGTCCGCGCGCTGCTGCTCGTCGGCTCGCGACCAGACCCCGACTCCGACGTGCGGCGGGCCGCCCGGGCGAAGACGATCGAGCTCATCCGCAACGGCGGTCCCGACGCGCTCTGGCGCGACATGGCGCCGAAGCTCTTCGCGGATCCCGGCGTTGCCGACGCGTCGCTCCTCTTCCGTGAGCCCGACGGGCTCGTCGGCGCCGTCGAGGCGATCCGCGACCGCGCCGACTCGCGCGACGTCGCCGGGGAGCTCGGCGACCGCCTGGCGTTCGTCGTCGGCGAGCACGACCCGTTCGTCTCTGCGGACGACCTCCGCGATTATCGGACGAGCACCATCCGCGGGGCGGCGCACCTTCCCAATCTCGAGCGGAGCGAGGAGTTCAACGCCCAGCTCGAAGCGGTCGTCGCCCGTGTCTGAGCTCCCGCCGGTCGTCGACGTGACCTGGCTCGAGGACCACCTCGCCGACGATGATCTCGTCGTCGGCGACGTCCGTGGGCCGAACGCTCACGCGCGCGGTCATATCCCGACGTCGAGACCGCTCGTGCTCGGGTCGCCGCCGCCGATGAGCGATGCGGCCATGCTCGAGGCGCTCGCGCCGGAGGTCGGGCTGCGCCTGCGCAGGCACGGGGTGACGGGCGGCGAGCGGCTCGTGCTCTACGACCGCGGCGACGGCGTCGGCGCGATGCCCGCTGCGCAGATGGCAGAGCTCGCGGGGCATCCGCGCGTCGCCGTCCTACTCGGCGGAATCGCGGCCTGGCGCGGCGACCCCGAAGTCGGCCCGGTGGAGCTCCACCCGGTGAAGACGTCCTTCGATCCGGACCTTCACGCGGTGCCGACGCGGCAGGAGCTTGCGGCGCGTCTCGACGACGCGTCGCTCGTGATCCTCGATGTCCGCACGGACGAGGAGTTCCGCGGCAAGGCCGGCTATCCCTGCGATCCGAGACAGGGGCACATTCCGGGCGCACGGCACGTGCACGTCCAGGATCTGTTCGCAGGGCCGGGGCAGCCGAAGAGCGCGGAAGAGACCCGCGTGCTCGTCGGCGACGCCGACGAGATCGTCGCGTACTGCCATTCCGGCTCGCGCTCGGCGCTCGCGACGCTCGCCCTCCGTGCGGCCGGTTACAGCGCGCGGAACTACGCCGGCTCCTGGCACGAATGGTCCCGGCACGACGAGCTGCCCGTCGAGCGCTAAAGCTTTACGCCGCGGCTGCGCGTTCGCGCGCGGCCGTTTCGAGAAACGCGTCACAGAGCGTCCGACCGAGCTCGTTCCACGCCGCGATCCTCTCGCGTGATTCGGCGCGGATCGCCTCGGCGTCGATTCGCGGCTCGTCGTCGTCGGCCAGCCAGCGCTCGATCGTCTCGAGCGACACCTCGGGGTGGAACTGAATCCCCCAGGCGCGCTCGCCGAGGCGGAACGCCTGCGAGCAGATCGCGCTGCGCCCGAGCTCGACCGCGCCTTCCGGCACGTCGAACGCGTGGTAGTGCGATTGATAGGCGTCGAACACGCGCGGCAGCCGCTCGAAGATCGGATCTTCGCGCGCGGCGTCCGTGAGCTCGACGCGATGCCAGCCGATCTCGAACTCCGGCGCCCAGTGCACACGAGCGTTCGC
This sequence comes from Actinomycetota bacterium, assembly GCA_005883995.1. Classification (GTDB taxonomy): domain Bacteria; phylum Actinomycetota; class Thermoleophilia; order Gaiellales; family Gaiellaceae; genus 3-1-20CM-4-69-9. Next base: position 19,202 of record VAXB01000048.1, on the reverse strand, counting down.
CGCCTTTGCGAGCAACTGCCCGCCGAGACACACGCCGAGATACGGGATTCCCTCGTCGACGTAGCCGCGGATGAGCGTGTCCTCGTCACGGAGCCACGGGTAGTCGGCCTCCTGGTCCGGATGCATCGCTCCGCCGAACACGACCACGGCATCGGCGGGCGGCGGTGGGTTCCCGAGCGTCGCGTTCCACTCGATCAGCTCGTGGCCGGCGCGCTGGATCACGTCGGCGAAGAGATCGGAGCGCGTGTTCGCTCCGTGGACGATGGCCAGGACCTTCATGACGCCGGCACGTGCTCCGCCTCGAGCAGCTTGCGCAACGCGTTCGCGTTTGCCGCGGCCTGGGCGATTCGGCCGCCGCGGCCGTCGGGGCTCGACGAGTTGTTGTTGAAGAACGCGAACGCCTGGTCTGCCTTGCCGCCGAGCTCGCGCAGCGGCGGAACCCATTCGCTGAGCTCGTCGTCCGAGTAGAGGTAGTCGAATCGCTCCGCCGCGCTTCCGCCGCGCTTGTTCCACGTCCCGGCGTTGCGCCCATGGAAGCGGACGTACAGCGTCGGCGACGTGAGCCCGAGCACGGTCGGCGCCACGTTCTTGGCCCCTTCGATCCGCGGCGCGTCGACGACGACGTGCGTCGCGCCGATGTCCTCGAGGAAGCTCAGCGTCTCGTCACGCGCGTCGTCGGTGAACCACGACGAATGCCGGAACTCGACGAGCATCTCGTCGTCTCCGAGCTGCTCCCGTGCCCACCGCAGATAGTCGAGCGACGCCTCCTTGCGAACGACGTACGACGGAAACTGGAACAGGATTCCGCCCAGCTTCTCTTGCGCGCGGAGCGGCTCGAGTGCGGCGAGAAACCGGCGGAACACCTCGGCGCGGTATTCACGCGGCGGCCGGTCGACGCGTCCCTTCTCGTCGACGGGGGCGTCGTCGCGCAGATCCGTCGGGAGCTGTTCGAGCTTCACCGGATGTCGCGTCATCAAGCCGAACGCCTTGATGTGCATCACGAAGCGTTCAGGCGTCCGCTCCGCCCATCGCTGCACCATCTCCTCTGCGGGGAGCCGGTAGTAGGTCGAGTCGACCTCGACCGTGTCGAAATGATCCGCGTAGAACGCGAGGCGCTCAGCCGGCGGCGTCCCCGGCGGATAGAAGTGCTTCGAGAGCGCCTCGTCCGCCCAGGAGCAGGTCCCGACCCGGATCTCGGTCATGGGAAGAGGATACGGAGCGGAGCCCGAGTCGGGCTCCGCTCCGAGGCTGTCGTCAGATCCGGATCTTGATCTTGCGGCTGAGGACCGTGAACGCTCCCTGCGTCGCGCTGACGCAGGACACACCGGGCACCGAAGGGGTGGAGCACCCGGCTGTCGTCACGTCGCGCTGCGCCGATACGACGCGTGACTGGAAGAACGTCGTCACTTTCTTCCGCGCGGTCTTCTGCAGGTTGAAGCGATAGGCGCCATTGCTCGCCGTCGAGGTCGAGAAGCGCTGCTTGTTGTTCACGAGCAGCCGCACTGTCGCGGCGACGACGCCGACGCCGGCGTAGCTCACGCGACCGCGGATCTGCACCGTCCGCTTGCGCTTGCTCGTGACGACGCCGGTGATCGTGACTGCGCCGGGGCCGACGAACGCACGCGCCTCGACGGTGCCGGCTGCGTTCGGGATGCCGTTACCGGCGGCGTACGGCGTCCACAGCGACGTCCAGGCTGACGCGCCGGCGGCCGGGGTGAAGACGCCGTTGACCGTGAACGTGGCCGACAGCAACTGCGCGCCGAACGGCGACCGGCCGGGTGACCCCTGCGGCGTGTCGGACGGAGCGAGGCAGACGGTCAGCTTCGCCGAGCCGAGCCCCGTCGCCGCGCCGGAGGTCGGATTGACGTACACCGGGATCGCGAGCGTCTGGCCGGCGACCGACAGGTTCAGCAGCCACACCGCCTGGTTGGTCCCCGGCGAGCACGTGCTCGCCGTGTACTTCGCGGGATCGTCGACGACGACGTTTCCCGTGAGCGGAAGCGGGATGTTCTGGTCGCGGGCAAACACCTGGCCGCTCGTCGTGCCGATGCTCGTCCCCGCCGTCTGCGCGGTGTTCAGCGTGTAACCAGTCGGGACGTAGATGTTGATGCGCGCGGGCTGTGCGTCGTTCGCCGTCTGCGTGACCTTGATCGTCAGCGAATTGCCCGCCTGCGTGACTGCAAGCTTCTGAGTCGCGAACGCGTTCGCGGCGACGGCGAGCGCCGACACGGCGACAACCGCCACCGTGGCCAGTCTCAGGATCGTCCTCATACCCCTTCCTTTCCGTTTCCCTAACACATTCCGCTTTGTAAATTGGATTCCGGAGGGATTAGACGCCCCGGCCAAGATTCGGTTGGCGGACCCTACCGCCGCGCGTCGACGAGGTGCCCGAACAGGACCCACAAACCTCGCCGGTATCTCACGAACTGGGCTTTCGCCATCGGGTAGTAGTCGTTCGGCGAGGTCTTGATCCGGATGCCCGGCAGCAGGAACGGATTCCTCTCGTTCAAATGCGTCGCCGTGCGAAGGACGCTGTCGCGTGTCGGGTTCGCGCCGGCCTTCTTCAGGACGTCGACGAGCGAATACGCGACCGCCATCCCGTAGTAGTTGTAGACGTCGAGCGGTCTTGCCGCCGGCATGTAGCGCGCAAGGATCGAGCGGTACAGCTTGACCGCCTTGTCCTTCTTCCAGACGGGCGACGTCGGGTCCTTGACGAAGGCGATCGAGATCGAGTTCTCCACCTCGCGCGGTGTCGCGGCCAATCGGGCGATCTGCATGATGTCCGGGGAGATCGCGACCGACGAGACGTAGATCGTCGGATGCCATCCCAGTCGGTTCGCGCCGACGTACCCCTTGATCGCGAAGAGTGGCGTCGCGAACAGCATCAACGTGTCCGCCTTGGACGCGCGCAGTCGCGCGATCTGCGAGGCGACATCGTTGTCGGTCGTCTCGTACGACTGCGTCGCGACGATCTTCGCCTTGCCGCCGAGGCCGGCGCGCAGGCCGTTCAGCAGGTCCTTGCCGAAGTCGGAGTTCTCGTAGAGGACGGCGATCTTCGCGCGCGGGGCGACCTTTGCGATCCGGCGGCCGTCCATCGCGCCCTCGCCGACGAAGCTCGGGAGGTAGCCCATCATCCATGGGTACTTCGCGTGCTCGTCGGCGATCTTCGAGACACCGCTGCCGACGAAGAGCGCCGGCACCTTGCGGTCGTTCACGTAGCCCCGGATCGCGAGCGCGTTGTCGGTGCCGACCGTGTCGAAGAGCGCGAAGACCTTGTCCTGCTCGACCAACTGCTGCGTCGCGACGACGGTCTTCGCGGGGTCGTACGCGTCGTCGACGTACTTGTAGACGATCTTGCGCCCGTGGACGCCGCCGCGTGCGTTGACGTACTTGAAGTACGCGTCAGAGCCGCGCGCGACCGATCCGAATGCGGCCGCGGGACCGCTCAACGGGACCGTTCCGCCGATCGTGATCGTCGTCGGCGTGACGCCGGGCGCAGCCGCCGGTGACAACGCGACCGCGGCGGCGGCGGCCGCCAGATGGGAGATCACGGCGAGATCGGTCGCTTCAGCACGGGCAGGGTGAGCGTAACCCGGCCAATCGTCGCCGTCGAACCGTCGGCAACGGGAAGGAGGTAGACGGGATTCGAGACACTCTGCGCCGTGGAGGTCGCGGCGAGTGTCAGCCGGAGCTTCGATCCTGCGGGCACCGGCGTGATCTCGTCCGGCAGCCGGATCGCGACCGTTCTTGACTTCCCCGACAGGGTCGGCAGCTCGATGCCTCCGTCGGTGATGACGGTCTCGGCGCCGCCGGGAGCGACCGACGACAGCACGGCGGCGAGGTGGCGGTAGCCGGCGCGGCTCGAGATCGAGACCGTCACGACCGGCGTGCCGAAGGTCTCGATGTGCTTTACGCGTCCGAGGTTCCTGACGACCTTTCCCGTCGCCGTGAGCCGGCTCGTGCCGCGACCCGTCAGCCGGAGGACGCGTGTCGGCGGGAGGGCGTTGTACATGACGGTCGTTCCGTTCCACGGATTCGGCGCGAGCTCGACCTTCGACCCTTCGGTCGCGCCCGTCCCCTTCAGGAACCGATCGAACCAGGCGCGCGCCTGGAGTGCGAGATGCGGCACCTCAGCGACGGGATTCGGCGCCGGCGCGTGGCCGAGGTCGCCGAGGTAGAGCCGTTTCGGCCCCTTGAGCAGACGGTACGCGGCGATCGCCTGATCGGCGTCGAACGCGAAGTCGCGGCGTCCCTGCAGCATCAGCGTCGGCGTCTGCAGCGCGGCCAGCCGGGTGCGCGTCGAGCGCTCGGCGAGGAACGACCGGACGTCTGGGGTGTCCTGCTCGGAGGCGGCGACGTGCAGGATTGTCGTTAGCTCGGGTGCGTAGTGCGACTGGGGAATGGAGCTCGCGAACCCGAGGACGATCCCGGCGCGGAGCAGCCCCTGCGGGATCAGCGCCTGGTGCAGGTCGGTCCACGTCGCGGCGGCGGTGATCGCGGCGAAGGGGACCCCCGACGTGGCAGCGAGCCACACCATCCCGCCGCCGTATGACACGCCGAAAGCGCCCACGTGCGATGCATCGACCGGATGCTTGTCCACGAGCCACGCGAACAGCTCACGCGTGTCCTGGAGCTCGCGCGGCCCGTCGAGCGAGAACAACCCGCCCGATTCGCCGTGCGCACGCGCATCGAACGTCAGGACCGCATAGCCGGCCGGCGCGAGGTACGTCTCCGCGACGCTGTTCGCCGACCAGGTGCTGAGATCCAAGGAGTTTCGCGTCTGGCCGAGGCCGTGGAACATCATCACCGCCGGCCAGCCGCCAGCGGGCCGCGTCCCGGTCGGCTCGAAGTACGTGACGGCGATCTGGACGCCGTCGCTCATGGTCACGTTCGTGTCCATCTTCGTGAACGCGCCGTCCGCCGCGGTGTGTGGCGCGGCGACGCTCGAGGCTGCAGCGAGCGCGGCTAGGAAGCCCCGGAGCACAAGGGACAGCGTAGCTTCGCGTTACGATCGGCAAGTGGATCCGCGACCCGTCGGCGTTTTCGACTCGGGTGTGGGCGGGCTGACCGTTCTGCATGAGTGCCTCGTCACGCTTCCGCACGAGGACTTCGTGTACCTCGGCGATCACGCGCGGCTGCCGTACGGGCCGCGGCCGCTCGAGGAGGTGCGCCGCTTCGCACGCGAGATCGCGGCATTCCTCGAGGCGGAAGGCGTGAAGCTCGTCGTCGCCGCGTGCAACACGGCGACGTCCGCTGCGCTGCCGCAGCTCCAGGAGGAGCTTGCCGTACCGGTCGTCGGCGTGATCACACCCGAGGCGCACGCAGCCGTCCAGGCGACCCGGAACCGGCGCGTCGGGCTGCTCGCGACCGAGGGCACGGTCGACGCGGGCCGCTACGCCGAGCTCGTCCACGCGCTTGACGCGGGCGTTGACCTCTTCGCCGTTGCGTGTCCCCGCCTCGTCCCGCTGATCGAGAGCGACGACCCGTTCGGTGCTGCGACGACGGACGCGGTGCGCGAGTACGCCGCGCCGCTGAAGGACGCGCGCGTCGACACCGTGATCCTCGGCTGCACGCACTATCCGCTGATCCGCCCGATCTTCCAGCGTGTGTTCGGCCGCGACATCACGCTCGTGTTCTCGGCCGAGGAGACGGCGCGCGAGGTCGCCGAAACGCTTGCGCGGAAGCGGTTCGAAAACGACGCCGCGCGCGAAGGCGCCTATCGCTTCCTGACGACGGGGCCGCCGGACGCGTTTCGCGCGATGGGCGCGCGTTTCCTGCAGCTTCCGATCACCGAGGTGGAGCACGTGGAGCCGGCGCAGCTCGAGGCGGCGGCCGCGTGACGCGCTCCGACGGCCGCCGCGCCAACGACCTCCGGCCGCTCGACTTGACACCCGACTACCTCGAGCAGCCGCACGGTTCCGTGTTGTTCGCGCAGGGGATGACGAAGGTGCTCTGCACCGCGTCGATCCAGCAAGGCGTCCCGCGGTGGCTGTACGGGAAGGGCCGGGGGTGGCTCACCGCGGAGTACTCGCTCCTGCCGGCGTCGACCGGCGACCGCACCGAGCGCGAGGCGTCACGTGGAAAGCAGGGCGGCCGGACCGTCGAGATCCAGCGGCTGATCGGGCGATCCATTCGGTCGGTGACGGATTTCGAGGCGCTCGGCGAGCGCACGCTCTGGGTCGACTGCGACGTGCTGCAGGCCGACGGCGGCACGCGGTGCGCCGCGATCTCGGGCGCGTACGTCGCCGCGCGCCGCGCGCTCGACCGGTTCGGTCTGAGCAAGGCGCTCAGCGGCGCGGTCGCCGCGGTCTCGGTCGGGATCGTCGACGGCGAGCCGCTTCTCGACCTCGACTACTCGGAGGATTCGCAGGCGGAGGTCGACATGAACGTCGTCATGACCGGAGACGGCGCGCTCGTCGAGGTGCAGGCGACGGCGGAGCGCACGCCGTTCACGCGTGCGCGGCTCGACGAGCTGCTCGAGCTCGCCGCAGGCGGGATCGAGGAAATCGCGGCTGCCCAGGCGGAAGCCGCCGATGCTGTTCGCGCATAGCATCCCGACCCTTCACTGGGGCGAGGCGCTGGTGCGGCTCGCGCTCGCGGCCTTCCTCGGCGGCGCGATCGGATTCGAGCGCGAGCTGCGCGAGCGCGAAGCCGGGCTGCGGACGCACATGCTCGTCGCGATCGGCTCGGCGCTCTTCACGATCGTCTCCGCCTACGGCTTCCACGAGTTCCTGACCTCCGGCGCGAACGTTGTTCGTGCCGACCCGACGCGGATCGCGGCGCAGATCGTGACCGGCATCGGCTTTCTCGGAGCGGGCGCGATCATCCGCCAGGGGCTGTCGGTCCGGGGGTTGACGACCGCGGCGACGCTCTGGGTGGTCGCGGCCCTTGGGCTCGCGGCGGGTGCGGGCTACTACAGCGGCGCGGTGATCACGACGGCGCTCGTGCTGTTCGCGCTCTATCCCCTTCGCATCGCCGCGTACCGGCTCATTCGCCGCCTGCGTCCCGAGGACCGACGGCTGCTGGTCGAGTTGCCGGCCGGGATGAGCCCCGCGCCGGTGATCGAGGGACTCGAGGAGCTCGGCGCGCGCCTCGTCTCGCTGACGGTGACGCAGGAGGGCGACCGGCGCCGGCTCGAGCTCGACCTCGCTCTCCCGCCCGCCACGGGGCCGGCAGCGCTCGTGACGAGCGTCGCGGATGTCCCGGGCGTCGTCGAGGTTCAATGGGCGGAGTGACCGCGGTCCTGTGCTCGTCGAACGAGCACAAGGCACGCGAGCTGGAGCGGCTGCTTCCCGGGTGGACGATCGAGCTGCTCGGTGTGGATGCGTTCCCGCCGGAGACCGGCGCGACGTATTACGACAACGCCGCTGCGAAGGCGCGGTTCGGGCGCGAGATCGGACCCGCCGACGCGTGGATGCTCGGAGAGGACTCGGGGATCGAGGTCGACGGGCTCGACGGCGGCCCGGGCGTGCGCTCGGCTCGCAGCGCCGCAGGCGACGAGGTCGGCTGGATGCTGCACGCGCTCGATGACGACGAGCGCCGCGGCGCGCGTTACGTCTGCGAGCTCGTCGCGCTTGCGCCCGACGGCCGCGAGTTTCGCGGCACCGGAACCGTCGACGGTCGCATCGCCCACGAGCCGCGAGGGACCGAAGGATTCGGGTTCGATCCGGTGTTCGTCCCGGGCGGCGAGGAGCAAACCGTCGCCGAGCTCGGCGACGACTGGAAGGCGCGCCACTCCCACCGCGCGAACGCCGCGAGAGCGCTCCTCAGCGCGCTCGCAGCGGCACCCGCGAGCCATGGCTGAAGGGCGAGCAGGCCATGTCCCGTTGCCCCACGGCCGGGGTCAGACCCGGGCCGTGGGCGCTGGGGCCATGTCCGGCCGGTAAAAAGCCTGCAAATCGAGGCCTCGGCTCGCGACGCCGGGACGTGTTCGAACTGCGGCGGAGCCATGGTCGGAACGGCCAGGGCCCGGGTCAGACCCCGGCCATGGCCCGCGCGGTCACTAGGCGACGCCAGGGAGCTCCTCAACCGCGCGCGCCTCGGTACGGCGCGCGAGCCACCAGTTGAGCTCCGCGCCGAACACGATCACGTTCGCCATCACGTAGAGCCAGACGAGCAGGATCGCGGGCGACCCGAACGCGCGCAACGTCGGGTTGAGACTCGCGTACCGCTGATAGATCGGCAGCACCTGGAACGTCACCTCCAGCAGCACCGTCGCGAGCACCGCGCCGGGGAGAACCTCGCGCACCGTCAGGTCGGCGTTCGTGAGCGCGTAGTAGCAGGAGACGAGGAACACGAGGATGCCGAGCAGCGAGACGCCGATCGAGAGCGTGTACGCCGCCGCGTAGCTGTTGGAGAAACCCGGCACGTACTTCCGGAACGCCGCGACGCCGAGCGACCCGGCGAGCAGCGCGACGAACAGCGTCACGAGCGAGCCGACCATCAGCACGATGGCGAGCCCTTTGCCGTGGAGGAACGAGCGGTTCGGGCGGCCGTACACGATGTTGAATGCCGACTCGAGCACGCTGAAGAGCGACAGCGATGTCCACAGGAGCGCAAGACCGCCCACGATCCCGAGCGTCGTCGCGTTGTCCTGCACCGCGTGCACGAGCGCGATGATCCGATCGATCGGCGTGCCGGGGAGAGCATGCTTGATCTCCTCGACGAGGAAGCTCGACTCGTCCGCACGTCCCGTCAGCCCGAGCAACGAGAGCGCCAGGAACGTCAACGGCACGAACGACAGCAATGCGAAGTACGCGATCATCGCGCCGAGGTGGGGGCCACGGTCGGCGAAGAACTTCTGCACGAGATCGCGCCGTCTGACCCGCACGTGTCGCAATATGCTTCATCTCCGATGGATGCGCAGCAGGCGCTCGCCGACCTCGCCGAGATCTCGTCGCAGATCCAGGCCGCAGTCGTCTTCGACGAGAACGGGGCGATCGCTGCCTCGACCGCGGGAAACGAGGCCGCCGCTCGCCCTCTCGCGGAGGGTGCGGCGCGGCTGCTCGACGAGGCGCAGCGGCTCGCGGAGGCCGCGCCGCTGAAGCAGCTCGAGGTAGCAACCAGCGAGGGGAGCGTGTTCGTCGTCGCCGATGGGCCGACCCGAATTGCCGCGACGACTGCACCGGAGCCGACCGTCGGTCTCGTCTTCTACGACCTCAAGAGCGCGCTCCGCTCGATTGCGGACAAGCCGATGCCGAAGAAGCGCGCGGCGCCGGCGAAGAAACCAGCGCCCGCCGCGGCGAAGAAACCACCGTCGGCCGCGGAGAAGAAGCCCGCAGCGGAGGCCGCCAAGAAGCCGCCGGCGGAGAAATCGACGCCGAAGCCGCGCGCCGCGAAGCCTGCGCCACGGAAGAAGCCCGATGCGCCGTAGCGCTGCGGCGATTCTGGGTGCTGCGGCCGGCGTCCTCGCCGGCGCTGCGTTCCTCCGGCGCCGCGGCGCGCCCCGCGAGCGCGTCGACCTCTACTACGAGGACGGCTCCATGATCTCCCTCGGGGACGGCGCTCCTGACGCGGAGCGCCTCTTGCCGCTCGCGCGCGACATCCTGCGCGGCGCGCGTTGACCGACGACGAGCTCAAGCTCGCGCTGCGCGAACATGCGTATCTCGAAGGCGACTTCGTCCTACGCTCCGGGCGGCGCTCGCGGTACTACCTCGACAAGTACCGCTTCGAGACCCGTCCGGACATCCTCGGCGCGCTCGGCGAACGGATCGCGGGGCAGGTGCGCGAACATGCGGCGGACGCGACCCTGCTCGCCGGGCCTGAGCTAGGTGCCGTCGCGCTCGCCGCGGCGGCGTCGCTCGCAGCTCGTCTTCCCTTCCTGATCGTGCGCAAGGCGGCGAAAGAGTACGGGACGGCGAAGCGCCTGGAAGGCGTCTACGCGGAGGGCGAATGCGTCTGCCTCGTCGAGGATGTGGTGACGTCCGGCGGAGCGCTGCTCGAGTCCGTGCAGGCGCTCCGTGAAGCCGGTTTGACCGTGCGTGCAGCGGTCTGCGTGGTCGATCGGGAGGAGGGCGGGATCGACGCCCTGGCACGTCACGCGGTGCGTTTGAGGCCCATCTTTCGGGCCTCCGAAGTGCTGGCGGCGACAGGGGTCGGGCCCGGTTCGGCTGCAACCAGCTACGAACCCGCCGCAAAACCGCATGGTTGAGCCGGTCCGGTCCGCCTGTTAGCCTCTCCCGGCGGCTGTTACAACCGACACAGGAGGAGAGGAACTTGACGAAACAAGAATTCGTGAACGAGGTGGCGACGAAGTCGGGGCTTTCCAGTCGCGACGCTGCCCGCGCCGTCGATGCGTTCCTCGACTCGATCACCGACACGCTGCGGCAGGGCGGAGAGGTCGCGTTTACGGGGTTCGGCAAATTCACGACGCAACACCGCGCGGAGCGGCAGGGCGTCAACCCGCGGAACCCGACCGAGAAGGTGACGATCCCGGCCGCGACGGTGCCGAAGTTCTCGGCCGGCAGCCAGCTGAAGTCCGCCGTCAAGGGCGGCGCCTAGCCGAAGCCTTTCCTCGGAGCTCGGTGGCGAAGGCCGCGTCGGTAGACGCGGCCTTCTTCGTCTGGAAGGCGTACTCGCCGCCGAGCGGATTACGCTGCGTGTGTGGCGACCGTTGCGACGACGCACTTCGCCGACCGGCTCGCGGACGCGATCGAGCGGAAGCGATCGCAGTTGGTCGTCGGCCTCGACCCGCGGCCGGATCTGCTGCCGGTCGAGCTGCGCGGTGAGGCCCAGCTTGGCCGCGAGGACGCCGCAGCGGCTTGCGATCGCTTCTGCCGCGGCCTGATCGACGCCGTCGGCCCATACGTCGTCGCGGTCAAGCCGCAGGTGGCGTTCTTCGAGGCCCTGGGGGCAGCCGGGATCAAGACGTTCGAGGACGTCTGCGCGTATGCACGCGCAGCGGGGCTGCAGGTGATCGCGGACGCGAAGCGCGGCGATATCGGTTCGACAGCCCGTGCCTACGCATCGGCGTTTCTCGAGGGCACGCCGCCGCTCGCCGACGCTTTGACCGTCAACCCGTACCTCGGTCGCGACTCCGTCGAGCCGTACCTTGCGGCCTGCCGCCGCCACGGCGTCGGGATCTTCTGCGTCGTCAAGACTTCCAACGCCGGCGGTGCCGAAGTCCAGGATCTCGTCCTCTCGGACGGGCGGCCGGTATGGCAGCAGGTGGCCGAGCTCGTCGACGAGTGGGGTCAGGAGCTGACGGGCGAACGTGGCCTGTCCGCGGTCGGCGCCGTGATCGGGGCGACGCACCCGCGCGCGGTCGGCGAGGCACGGAAGCTCTTGCCACGTTCGGTCCTCCTCTTGCCTGGCGTCGGCGCGCAGGGCGCAACGCCCGGCGACGTCGCGCGGGCGTTCACCAGCGGCCCCGCGAGCGCGCTCGTGAACGTCTCGCGCGACGTGATCTACGCGTTTCGCGGCTCGGAGATGGACTGGCGAAGCGCCGCGGCGGCGGAGGCCTCGCGCTACGCACGCGAGGTGTGGGCCGCGGCCGGGTGGTAGGTGGATCCGAGGCGGCGCGAGGAGATCAAGCGCTTCGGCGCGCCGGCCGCCTTCCTTGCCGCCGTGACGATCGCCGTGTTGCTGATCAAAGCGGGCCTGAACGGCGCCTCTTCGAACGTGGAGCCGGCGCCGCCGACCGTTCAGCCCCTGACGACGCGGCAGACGACCACGACACGAGCGAGATCGACGGGGACGGTCGCCGCACGCTATTACGCGATCCAGAGCGGCGACACGCTCGGCTCCGTCGCTGCGAGCCAGAACACCACCGTCGCGACTCTGCTCCGGCTGAATCCCGGCATCGACCCGCAGTCCCTGCACGTCGGGCAGCGGATCCGCGTGGGCTAGGTTTTCGGTCGTGGTGAAGCGGTTGATCGTCGTCGCCTCGACGGCTCTCGTCGCCGCCGCGCCGGCCCATGGCGCCGCGCCTCCGACGTCGGCGCGCGCGTACTACGTGGTCGACGCGACAACCGGTGAGGTCCTCGCGCAGAAGCACGCGAACGAGCAGGTTCCGATCGCAAGCATCACCAAGCTGATGACGGTGATCGTCGCGATGAAGTCCCACCTGCTGCCAAGCGACGTCGTCACGGTCCATCGCGAGGTCGCAGCGGTCGGAGAGTCGAGCATCGACCTGAAGGTCGGTCAGCGCATCACGTCGGCGGACCTGCTCGAGGGCGCGCTGATCCAGAGCGCCAACGATGCCGCGGACGCGCTCGCCGATCACTACGGGCCCGGCGAGTCGCGCTTCGTCGCGCGCATGAACGGCGAGGCGCGGCGGCTCGGGCTGACGCGCACGCACTTCGTTCGGCCGGACGGCCTCGATGCGCCAGGCCATGTCTCGACTGCGAGGGACGTGACACGTCTCGCCGAATACGCGATGCGGCTGCCGGTCGTGCGGAACCTCGTCGACCGGCGCGTTGCGACGATCGGCAACGGCCGCACGCTGCACACGTGGGACGATCTGCTCGGCCAGTTTCGCGGGCTCGACGGAGTCAAGACCGGGCACACGGGCGCCGCAGGTTGGTGCCAGGTCGCACACGTCCGACGCGACGGGCTCGACGTGTACGCGACGATCCTCGGCAGTCCGACCCGCGGCGCGCGGAACGCCGACCTTGCCGCGCTTCTTCGGTGGGCCGTCTCGATCGAGCGACCGGCCTGGGTGGTTGCGCCGCATCGCGTCTACGCGCGCGTCCCCACGGCGTTCGGACGGCCTGCGGTGCCGTTGGTCGCGCAGCGCGGAATCATGCGCCCGGTGCGGACCGACCGGCCGCTGACGGAGCGGCTGACGACGTCATCGAGCGCGACGCTCCCGGTGCATCGGGGCGACCGGCTCGGCCGGATCCGCGTGTACTCCGGGAACCGCCTGATCGCGCAGCAGCCGCTGGTCGCAGCGCGCTCCGCATCGACCGCCGGCCTCGGCGACCGGCTCGGCTTCTACGCCGGCCGGACGTTCTCCCACGTCGGCGCGTGGTTTACGTGAGCCGCCTGGCCGCACCCTCAGGCCGCTGCCTCACGATCCGACGGCGCGATGGCGCGTCCTCAGTCGCCCACGTGCTACCGGCACGCGGGCTCCCTGCGTCCTTGCCTCGCTTGCGCCTCGCGCGGCAGCGACTCGGAAGCACGACCAGGCGGCTCACATGATCGTCACCGTCACGCTCAATGCAGCGATCGATCGAACCCTCACGGTCCCGAACTTCCAGCGCGGTCAGCGCCACCGCGCTTCACAGGGACTCACGCTCGCGGGCGGCAAGGGGCTCAACGTCGCGCGCGCGCTGAAGCAGCTCGGCGTGCCCGTCGTTGCCACCGGGCTCGCGGGTGGACGCACCGGGACACGCATCGTCGAGGAGTTGACGGCGGAGGCGATCCTCAACGACTTCGTCCGGATCACAGACGAGTCGCGCACGTCGACCGCGGTTGTCGACCCGACCGCCGCGTCGTACACCGAGATCAACGAGTGGGGCCCGCATGTCGACCCGGACGAGCTGGCGATGCTCCTCGACAAGATCGAGTACCTGTCCCGCGGGGCAGACTTCGTGGTCTTCGCCGGCTCGCTCCCGCGCGGCGTCGACGCGAGCTTCTTCGCGGAGGCGATCCGCGACCTCAGCCGGCGCGGCGTTCGCTCCGTCCTCGACGCCGAGGGCGAGCCGTTGCGGTTCGGCGCCGAGGCCGAGCCGTACCTCGTCTCGCCGAACGAGCGCGAGGCCGAGGGCCTGGTGGGTCACGAGTTCCGCGACGACGAGGACGTCGCGAACGGGCTCGAGCGGATCGCCGAACTCGGGCCCCGCAACGTGCTGATCACCTCCGAACACGGGTGTTTCGCGCTGTTCCGGGAGGAGCGGCGGCGCTTGCTCTACCGCGCGCAGTCGCCGCGCGTCGAGCCGGTCTCGGCCGTCGGCTCGGGCGACGTGCTGCTCGCCGGCTTCCTCGCGGCACGGGCTGCCGACCGCCCTCTCGACGTGGCGCTGCAGGAGGGTGTCGCGGCGGGCGCGGCGTCGACGTTCGAGGTCGGCGCCGGGCGTTTCGACCCGCGCGAGGCGGCGCGGCTACGTCACAGCGTCAGCGTCGAGGAACTCGAACCGGTGATCGCCGAGCGGTAGGAAGCCGCGCGGCGGGGCCGTCGGGACCCGTTGGTACCATCGCTCGATGGAGGAACTGCAGCTCTCGCAACGCGACGTCGAGCGGCTCCTCTCCCTCGAGCGGAAGTTCGCCAAGGAAGGGCTCACGTTCGATGACGTGTTGCTCGTTCCGGCGGAGTCGCGCGTCCTGCCGAACGACGTTTCGACGCGGACGCACCTCACCCAGCGCGTCGAGCTTGCGATTCCGGTTGTCTCGGCGGCGATGGACACCGTCACCGAGGCCCGGCTCGCGATCGCGCTCGCGCGTGAGGGCGGGATCGGCGTCCTCCACCGCAATCTCTCGGTCGACGATCAGGTCGCCGAGGTGGACAAGGTGAAGCGGAGCGAGTCCGGCATGATCGTCGAGCCGGTGACGCTGCCGCCGGACGCGCTCGTGTCGGAGGCCCTCTCCCTGATGGCCCGGTACCACATCTCGGGTGTCCCGATCACCGATGACGAGGGAACGCTCGTCGGGATCCTGACGAACCGCGACCTTCGATTCGCCCCCGATGCCGTCCAGCCGGTGTCGACGCTGATGACCTCGAGCGACCTCGTCACCGCGCCGGTCGGCACCACCCTTGCCGAAGCCGAGGCGATCCTCCACCGCAACAAGATCGAGAAGCTCCCGGTCGTCGACGGCGACGGAAAGCTGCGAGGGCTGATCACGGTCAAAGACATCCAGAAGAAGATCCAGTTCCCGCACGCAACGAAGGACGACCGGGGCCGCCTCCGCGTCGCCGCCGCCCTCGGCGTCGGCAACGACGCGTGGGAGCGCGCTGGCGCGCTCGTCAATGCAGGTGTCGACGCCCTGGTCGTCGACACCGCCCACGGCCACAGCGCTGCGGTCGTCGAGATGGTGCGCCGCGTGAAGAGCGAGTGGGACGTAGACGTCGTCGCGGGGAATGTCGCGACTGCGGCAGCGACCGAAGCGCTGGTCG
>VAXB01000048.1:0-4143 GCA_005883995.1 Actinomycetota bacterium | reverse complement strand
GGCGTCCCGCAGATCACCGCGATCTACGACTGCGCGCAGACGACGTCGCGTCACGGCGTCGCCCTCATCGCCGACGGCGGCATGACTTCCTCCGGCGACATCGCCAAGGCGATCGCCGCCGGGGCCGACGCCGTGATGGCCGGGTCCCTGCTTGCGGGCACGGACGAGAGCCCCGGCGACGTCGTTCTCCAGCAGGGCGAGCGCTACAAGGAGTACCGGGGCATGGGCTCGCTCGGCGCGATGCGCGCGCGTGGCTTTTCGAAGGACCGCTACTTCCAGGGTGACGTCGAGGATGTCGAGAAGCTCGTCCCGGAGGGGATCGAAGGGCGCGTCGCGTACAAGGGGCCGCTCGCCGCGATCCTCCATCAGCTCGTCGGCGGGTTGCGCCAGGCGATGGGCTATTGCGGCGCGCCGACGATCGACGAGATGAAGCGCGCGCAATTCGTCCGCATCACGGGCGCGGGACTGCGGGAGTCGCATCCGCACGACGTGACGATCACCAAAGAGGCGCCGAACTATCGGCGCTGAGGTCGTCCCTCTGCCGGAACGGCCGCCCGAGGAGCGGCCGGTTCTCGTCCTCGATCTCGGCGGCCAGTACGCGCAACTGATCGCGCGACGCGTGCGCGAGTGCCGCGTGTACTCGGAGCTCGTCGGGCACAAGGTCACGGCCGATCAGGTGCGCGCGCGAAACCCGCACGCGGTCGTCCTCAGCGGTGGCCCTGCGTCCGTCTACGCCGACGACGCGCCGCGCATCGATCCGGGCATCTTCGAGCTCGGGATCCCGACACTCGGGATCTGCTACGGCATGCAGCTGATGGCGCTCGAGCTCGGCGGCGAAGTCGAGCGAACCGGTGCGTCGGAGTTCGGGAAGACCGAGATGCACGCCGACGAGTCGGCGCTGTTCGCGGGAACGCCGCCGGATCAGACGGTGTGGATGTCGCACCGCGACTCGGTCACGGCGCCGCCGGCGGGCGCGCGCGTCGTCGCCGGATCACCGTCGACGCCGATCGCCGCCTTCGAGGAGCCGGCGCGGAAGGTCTACGGCGTCCAGTTCCACCCCGAGGTCGCGCATACGCCGCACGGGACGGACGTCCTGAAGAACTTCCTCTACTCCGTCGCCGACGCGCCGCCGGCCTGGACGCCGGCCGCGGTGATCGAGGAGCAGGTCGAGCGGATCAGGGCGCAGGTCGGTCGCGAGCGCGTGCTGTGCGCGCTGAGCGGCGGTGTCGATTCCGCCGTCGCGGCGCTGCTCGTGCACAAGGCCGTCGGCGACCAGCTGACGTGCGTGTTCGTCGACCACGGGCTGCTACGCGCGAACGAGGCCGAGCAGGTCGTCGCCACATTCGACGGCCACTTCCACGTCCCGCTCGTCCACGTGCAAGCCGAGGAGCGCTTCCTGTCTCGGCTCGAGGGCGTCGAGGACCCCGAGCAGAAGCGCAAGATCGTCGGCGAGGAGTTCATCCGCGTTTTCGAAGAGGAGGCGCGGAAGATCGGAAACGTCCGTTTCCTCGTCCAGGGGACGCTGTACTCGGACGTGATCGAGAGCGGCGGGGAGGACGGTGTCGCTGCGAAGATCAAGTCCCACCACAACGTGGGCGGCCTGCCGGCGGACATGCAGATGCAACTGGTGGAGCCGTTGCGGCTCCTGTTCAAGGACGAAGTTCGACGCGTCGGCGAGGAGCTGGGGATGGCCGAGCGGATGGTGTGGCGCCAGCCGTTCCCCGGGCCCGGCCTCTCGATCCGGATCATCGGCGATGTGACGCGCGAGCGGCTCGAGATCCTCCGCACGGCGGACGCGATCCTGCAGGAGGAGATCCGGCGCGCCGGTCTGTACCGCGACCTGTGGCAGTCGTTCGCCGTGCTGCCCGCGATCCGCTCGGTCGGCGTGCAGGGCGACGAGCGCACGTACGCGTACCCGATCGTCATTCGTGCGGTCACGTCGGAGGACGCGATGACGGCGGACTGGGCGCGGCTGCCCTACGAGCTGCTCGAGACGATCTCGAGCCGGATCATCAACGAGATCCCGGGCGTGAATCGGGTCGCGCTCGACCTGAGCTCGAAGCCGCCGGCAACGATCGAGTGGGAATAACGGCGGCTGACCGCCGGCGCCACCCCGAGCCGACGCGCGTCCGTTTCGGCCACGGCCAGGGTCTGACCCCGGCCATGGCCTGACGAGCCCTGTCGCGCCCGCAGTTCGGCCATGGCCGCGTGCCGCTGCCGGACCGCGCCGTTTGCAGGACGTTCCGGCGCCAGACATGGCCCGACCCCACACGGCCCGGGTCTGACCCGGGCCGTGCCTTGAGGGGGACATGGCTTCGTCACGCTTCGGACATGGCCGGCGGACCGGACGGAGTGGCGCTCAGCGGACGGCGAAGCCGGACAGGCCACGGGGCTTCTCGTCGACCACCTCGCACCGTGACACGCTTGCACCGCGCGGGCCTTCGTGCGCGAAGGCGACCAGCCGCGCAACCGCGTCCGCTTCGCCTTCGAAGACCGCCTCGACTGTCCCGTCGGGACGGTTCGCCACCCAGCCGGCGACTCCGTGCCGGAGCGCGAGTCGACGCGTCGCGTCCCGGAAGAAAACGCCCTGGACGTGCCCGTGCACGACGACGCGGCGGCGGATCACTGGGCGTATTGTCGCCGCGTGGAGTTTCGGGAAATTCTCCGCCGCCGGCGCATGGTGCGCGCGTACCGCCCCGACGAGGTTCCGCGTGACGTGCTCGAGAAGATCGTCGCCACGATTCGGCGCGCTCCGAGTGCCGGCTTCAGCCAGGGCCAGCGCTTCGTCGTCGTCACGGAGGCCGACCTCAAGCGTGAGGTCGCGCGGGTGGTCGGAGAGGACTTCTACGTCGGCGAAGGCTTTGCTCCATGGATCAGCGGCGCCGCGGCGCTCGTCGTCGTCTGCGCGCGCGAGGCGGACTACCACGAGCGCTACCAGCAGCCGGACAAGACGGACGCGGCGGGCACCGAGATCGAGTGGCCGGTTCCGTACTGGCATGTCGACGCCGGAAAAGCGGCGATGCTCGTTCTGCTGGCCGCGGTCGACGCGGGTCTCGCAGCCGGCGTGTTCGGCATGCCGGTCGAACGGATGGCGGGGGTCCGCGACCTGCTGGAGCTACCGGATGACGTCGCGATCGTCGAGGTGATCACGCTCGGCTATGCCGCCGAGGACACCGCTTCCGATCGCCTCT
Source organism: Actinomycetota bacterium (assembly GCA_005883995.1). GTDB lineage: Bacteria > Actinomycetota > Thermoleophilia > Gaiellales > Gaiellaceae > 3-1-20CM-4-69-9. Next base: position 952 of record VAXB01000048.1, on the reverse strand, counting down.
CGAGCCGCGGCACGCGTCCGAGAAAGCCGCTCGACGAGCTCGTTCGCTGGGAACGCTGGTCCTAGCCCTACGGAATGCGGAGCTTCGCGACGAGCTGTTGCTGGTGGAAGAGCGGGTTCGTCCCGCCTTCGTTGTACGTCGTGACCGACGACGTGTACGCGAACCCACCGCGGGCGTCGACGCCGAAGTAGTCGCCGATGAAGCTGCTGGGCGCGCAGATGCATTCGGGCCGCGCAGACGAGAGCTGCGGGTCCCAGGTGTGCGGTGACATGCGCACGTTGTGCCCGATCGGCCCCAAACCGGGCCGGTACAGCTGGGCAGCCGTGTTGATGCAATAGTTCGCGCGGCCGTACGGCTGTTGCGGATCGAGGCCCACGCCCGAGCCCGTCGCCTCGGCGCTCCCGCGCGCCGCGCAAGGCAGCCGACGGTCGTAGAACGAGACGACGACCGTTCCGGTGGGCGCAACTGCGATTCCCGGCTGCAGCGCTTCGCCGCCGCTCCGGTTGTCGTTGACCTGGATTGCCTTTCGCCAGTGGCGCCCGCCGTCGAATGATGCTTTGAGCCAGATCTGCACGGGCCCGGCCGGCCCATCCTCGTAGGCGAGATAGAGCGGGTAGTACTTCCCGATTCGTTTCGGCCCCACTGCGAACGCCTCGCCGAATGCGGCCCGGAACGTCGTGTTGTCGTACAGACTCTGGGTGTGCCGGACGACCACGCGGCGCCCCGCCCAGGTTGCGCCGCCGTTCCGCGACGAGCTCAGGGACGTCGTCAAGGGACCGTCGCCGCGGAACGCCGCAGTCGTGACCCAGACCGTTCCGTCCGGCGCGACGTGCGGCAGCGCGCCGTTGTCGCCGAAGCCCTGCGCCTGCCGGAAGACAAGCTTCGGCACCGACCAGTTCGTGTGCGAGCCGTCCGGATGCGCATCGGCATGTGACTCGAAGATCCGCAGACC
>VAXB01000047.1 GCA_005883995.1 Actinomycetota bacterium | reverse complement strand
GAATCGGCTTCAGGCCCTTCGCCCACGCCGAATCCGGCGGACGCCACCACGGGTTCAGTTGCATGTCGACGATGTGCCACGTCCCGAGCGGCGTCGGATAGATCGACTGGCCCGTGGCGACCCCGAACGAGCGCACGAGCTGGGCGCCGTCGAAGAGCCGGAGCTCGTTCGCGCTTCGCCGGATCACGATCAGCGGGCCGAAAGTGGCCGGCGTCACCTTCGGCGCAACCGCCCGGACGGCGACACGGACGCGCCGTCCCTGGATGGACCGAAGCGCACGGACGATGCGCTTCGCCGTCACGCCGGTGACGACCTTCTGACCCGCCGTCGCGTCGCTGAACTCGGGCTGGAGCGAGCTGCTGAGCCCGAGCAGCTGCGCGTCTTTCGCCGGCACGGAGAATCGCTTGTCGAGCGCTCGGACGTACGCCTGCACTGCGCTCGGGTCGACGCTGGGCGCGAGCGGGACGGCCTCGCCGCGCTTCGCGTCGAGGGCACGTCCGACGCCCTCGCCGACCGAAAGCGACGTGCCGAAGCGGGCCGGCCGCACCGTCCAGTGCCGGTCGCCCAGCCTCAGCCTGACCGGGCGGGCGAACGCGGGCGCGACGGCGGCGCGCGCCTGGTCGTACGACATGCCGCCGACCGGAACGCCCGCGAGGGTGACGCCGTTCGCGACCAGCACGGGCGGCGCCGCGCCGCCGCCGAGGACGGGCGCGGTGACGGCGACCACGATGACCGTGAACAGGAGCCTGCGGATCACGAGCAACGAATGCTACTTGCGGAGGCGGAAGCCGCGAAAGTCCCTCATTCGGGTGAGCAAGAAACGGGAGCCTGCGGAATCCTGGAGGCATGAGGCACGAAATGCGCTTCAACGCTCTCTGGGTCGCCCCGAAGACCGGCAAGCGCCGCCCCGCCTGACACCCGAACGCGCGCGCCGCGGAAGGGGCGTCCGCCCCGGCGCCACTCCGAAGCGCTCCTCGTTGCGAGATACTTCCGCCGAAACCGAACGAACTCGGAGGAAGCGAATGCCTGCAAACGAGCTGCACGAGACGGCCCGAGCGCTCGTCGCCGAGGGCAAGGGGATCCTCGCCGCCGACGAGTCTGATTCGACGATCAAGAAGCGCTTCGACTCGATCGGGGTCGAGTCGACGGAGGAGAACCGCCGCGGGTACCGCGACCTCCTCTTCACCACCGACGGCGTCCAGGACTACATCAGCGGCGTCATCCTCTTCGACGAGACGATCCGGCAGTCATCCGCCGACGGAACGCCGTTCCCCGAGCTGCTCGAGTCGAAGGGCATCGTCCCGGGCATCAAGGTCGACAGCGGCGCCAAACCGCTCGCGCTCGCCGACGGCGAGACGGTGACCGAGGGCCTCGACGGCCTGCGCGGCCGCCTCGAGGAGTACCGCAGCCTGGGCGCGCGCTTCGCGAAGTGGCGGGCGACGTACTCGATCACGAACGACAAGCCGAGCGAGTACTGCACGTGGGCGAACGCGCACGCGCTCGCCCGCTACGCGGCGCTCTGCCAGGAGGCCGGCATCGTCCCGATCGTCGAGCCCGAGGTGCTGATGGACGGAACACACACGGTTGAGCGCGCGTACCACGTCACGTCGCGCGTCCTGAACGCCGTCTACACGGAGCTCTTCGACCAGCGGATCGACCTCGAGGGGACGCTGCTGAAGCCGAACATGGTCCTGTCTGGCTACGAGGCTTCGGACCGCGCGGGCGTCGAGGACGTCGCGGAGTGGACGCTGCGGTGCTTCTACAAGCACGTTCCCGCGGCGGTGCCGGGCATCGTCTTCCTCTCGGGCGGCCAGTCCGACGAGGACGCGACGGCGCACCTGAACGCGATGAACAAGCGCGGCCCGCATCCATGGCAGCTGTCGTTCTCGTACGGACGCGCACTGCAGGCGCCGGCATTGAAGGCGTGGCTCGGGAAGCCCGAGAACGTCGAGGCGGCGCAGCGCGCGTACTACCACCGGGCGAAGATGAACGGCGCGGCGCGAACGGGCATGTATGCGCCGGAGATGGAGCGGGAGGCGGTCACCGCCTAGTCGCGCGTCGCTCGGTCAGACCAGGCCTTGGCCTTCAAGTGCCTGACCCTTTTTCTCGGGTCAGGCACTTTTCGCCTCTCCCTTCGTGCCGGCGGTTCGCGCGTCGAAAAAAGATAAGACCCGAAGAGCGTCTGACCCTCAGCCTCGTCGACCCTCTATCGGTACTGGCGACCGGTCAGCGCCTCGAGCTTGTCTAGCGCGTGGGTCGCCTCGACTCGGCGGACCGTGCCGGAGCGCGAGCGCATCACGATCGAATCCGTGACCGCGCCGTTCGGCAGATAGCGGACGCCCCGCAGCAGCGATCCCGTCGTCACACCTGTTGCGGCCACGAACACGTCGTTGCCGGTGACGAGGTCGTCGGTCGTCAGCACGCGCGCCGGATCGAGGCCCGCCTCGACGAGCTTCCGCCGTTCCTCGTCGTCACGCGGCCACAGGCGCGCCTGGATTCCACCGCCGACGCACTTGAGCGCAGCGGCCGAGATCACGCCTTCCGGCGTGCCGCCGATCCCGTAGAGCATGTCGACGCCCGTTCCCGCCGAGGCCGCGGCGATCGCGGGCGCGACGTCGCCGTCGCGGATCAGGTTCACCTTCGCTCCGGCGTCGCGCAACTCCCCGATCAATTCGTCGTGGCGGTCACGCTCGAGCACGACGACGGAGATCTCGCGTGTCGAGACGCCTTTCGCCTTGGCGACCGCCCGAATGTTGTCGGCCGGAGGCGCAGTGATGTCGATCGCGTCGATTCCCTGCGGCCCGACCGCGATCTTCTCCATGTACACGGCTGCGCCGGGGAAGAACATCGTGCCGCGCTCGGCGACGGCGATCACGGCGATCGCGTTCGGCTGGCCGAGCGCCGTCAGCCGCGTTCCCTCGAGCGGGTCGACCGCGACGTCGACGGCCGGCCCGGTTCCGTCGCCGACCTCCTCGCCATTGAAGAGCATGCCGTCCATCGAGACCGTGTCGAGCATCAGGCGCATCGCATCGACGGCCGCCTGGTCGGCGCTCTCCTTTTCGCCGCGACCGATCCAGCGGGCAGCGCCCATCGCCGCTGCCTCGGTCACGCGGACCAGCTCGAGCGCGAGGTTGCGATCGGGCGTGACGCCGTTCACGCCCGGACCCTACATCCGCTCCGGCGCGTCGACGCCGATCAGATCCAGACAGCGGGCGATCACGTTCTGCGTCGCGGCGCAGAGCGCGAGGCGGAACTCCTCCGCGTCGGATCCCACCACGCGGAGGTCGTGGTAGAAGCGATGAAAGTCATCGGCGACGCGGATGGCGTAGATCGGGACCGCGTGCGGTGCGCGGCGGGCTGTCGCCTCGGCGACGACCGACGGAAACTCCGCCAGCCGCTTGATCAGCTCCCGCTCGAGCGGATCGACGAAACCGGCTGCGGTGTCGGGCTTCTTCTCGGCGTTGCGCAGGATTCCGGCGATGCGCGCGTGCGCGTACTGCACGTAGTAGACCGGGTTCTTCTGCGTCCGCTCCGCCGCGAGGTCGACGTCGATCTCGATCGTCTGGTCGTGGCCGCGCGACACGAGGTACCAGCGTGCCGCATCGACTCCGATCTTCTCGAGGAGCTCGCTCAGGAAGACGACGTCCCCGCGCCGCTTGGACATCTTCTTCGCGGCACCGCGCTCGGTCACGTGGACGAGCTGGTAGATCAGCGCCTCGACCCGCTCCGGGTCGTAGCCGAGCATCGCCGCGGCCGCCTTGAGCCGCGCGACGTACCCGTGGTGGTCGGCACCGAGGACGTAGATCGCGATGTCGAAGCCGCGCTCCAGCTTGTCCCGGACGTACGCGACGTCGGCGGCGAAGTACAGATAGGACCCGTCCTCCGAACGGACGAGCGGCCGATCCTTGTCGTCGCCGTGCGCGCTCGTGCGCGCCCAGAGCGTTCCATCGGCCTCGTAGGTGTCGAGTTGGGGGAGCACCTCCGGAATCGCCTGCTCGATCTCGGCCTGCAGCCGCCACGTGTCCACGGGAACCCGAAACTCCGCGACCTCGCGCCGGATCTCGCCGAGCATCGCCTCGACGGGATCGCCCGTCGACGCTGCGATGCCGGCGACGTACTCGCCGACGTAACCACCCTCGGGCGGTTCGTCACCGCGCCGTCTGGCCTCGACCGACGCGCGGAACAGGTCGATCTGGCGGCCCGCGTTGTTGAAGTAGTACTCCTCCTCGACCTGGTGGCCCGCAAACCGCAGCAGCCGCGCGACGGAATCGCCGTACGCGCCGTTGCGCGCACTACCGACCGTCAGCGGCGCGACCGGGTTCGCCGACACGAGCTCGACCTGGATCCGCTGATGCGGCTGAGCGAATCCGCCGCCGTACGCGTCGTCCATCTCGCCGAGTGCCTCGACGTACCAGCGCGGCTCGAGCCAAAGGTTGACGAAGCCGGGCCCTGCGACCTCGGCGCGCTCGACGTCCGGGAGCTGGCTCACCTGCTGGGCGAGCTCGGCGGCGAACTCCCGCGGCGATCGCCGGTGTGCAGGCGCCGTCCGGAGCGCGACGTTCGTCGCGTAGTCGCCGTGGGACGGATCGTGCGGCCGTTCGAGCTCGACGTCCGACCCTGCGAGCTTCGAGATCTCGGCCGCGAGGCGGTCGACGGCGTTAGCCGGCAAGTGCCCCCCGAGGCGCGAACAGATCCTCGAGCGCCCGCAGCTCGTCCGGCGTTCCCGCCGCGATCAGCACGTCGCCGGTCGTGAGCGTCGCATCGGGCGTCGGGGTCGTGTCGAACGTGCCGTCGTGCTTGCGTAGCGCGACGATCAGCGCGCCGGTCGCCTTGCGGATGTCGAGCTCGCGGATCGACTTCCCCGACTGCCCGCAGGCGTCGGTCACCTTGATTTCCTCGAACCGCAGCTCCGGCGCGCTCGCCGTCGTCATCACGTCGAGGAAGGCAGTCACCTGCGGTTTCAGGATGAGATTTGCCATCACGCGCCCTGCTGCGACATACGGCTGCACGACACGGTCCGCGCCGGCCAGCGAAAGCTTCCGCGCCGCATCCTCGTCGGACGCGCGCGCGACGATGTGCAGCTCGGGGCGCGTGGTGCGAGCCGAAAGCGTGATGTACAGGTTGTCGGCGTCGTCGTCGGAGGCGGCGACGAGCCCGCGCGCGCGCTCGAGCCCGGCGGCTCTCAGGTCTTCGTCCTCCGTCCCGTTGCCCTCGATGAAATGGTCGTTCCGTTCACGGGCCGCTTCGAGGGCCGAGGCGCTGAAGTCGAGGACGACGTACGCGACGCCGGCGTGCCGGAACTCGTCCGCGACGTTGCGGCCGACACGTCCGTAGCCGCAGATGATGTAGTGGTCACGCAAACGCTCGATCGCGCGTCGCCTCCTTCGTTCCGCCCAGGCCCCGGTCAGGACACCGCGTGCGATCAGCTCGACGAGCGTGCTCGCGATGTAGGCAAAGATTGCCACGCCGACGAGCATGAGGCCGATCGTGAGCAGCTCGGCGGCGGTGCCGCTCGGCTTCGTGTCGATCCCGGTCAGCGTCACGGTGACCATCGACCGGTAGAACGAGTCCATCCACCCCTCGCCGAGCGTGTGCTGGAAACCGATCGTCCCGAGCGCGAGCGCGACCGTCAGCACGGTCGTCGCGATCACCAGGAGGCGGACACTGAACTGCTGCATGGGGCGTGTATCGTAGGCTCGCGTGAACGGCGACGGACCGGAGCGCCAGCTCAACATTCATCTCGATCCAGAGCAGATGGCGGGCTCGTACGCGAACTTCGCCAACATCACGTTCTCGCCTTACGAGTTCACCGTCACCTTCGCGCGCGTGGACATGGAGATCGAAGAGGGTGAAGTGCCGGGTGTCGTCGTCTCGCGGATCAACATGTCGACGCGGGTCTTCGAAGAGTTCCTGACCGCGATGCAGGACGCGCACTCGAAGTGGAAGTACCAGGAGGGCGTGCGGAACCTCCCGGAAACCGGCGGCGAGCGCGACGCCTAGGAGGGCTTGGCGGGACGTCGCTCGGCACAGCCGATGTTTCGCCAAACCTCCTAGCGATTGTCGGCGCGCCAGGCGCGCGCCAGCTCGACTCGCTGGAGCGGAGTCGGGTGGTCGTCCAGCAACACATGCACCCAACCAGGAGGCCTGGGATCCTCGAGGCTCGTCGCGACGAACCCGGTGAAGAGGCCGCGTGCGGCCGCCGGGTCGCGCGTCCCGTCGAGGCCGACCCAGTCGGCTTCGGCCTCGTACCGCCGTGAGATCGCGTTCTGCAACGGCAGCACCGCGACGCGGAGCAGCGCGATCACGAGCAGCGCCAACGGCACCGCAGCCGGCCGGCGGATGTCCGCGGCGTACGCGGTCGCGGCGAGGATCGGCAGGACGAGCAGCGCGAACCAGCCGACCCCGCGCGCGATGTGGTTCCTTGCCAGGTGCGCCAACTCGTGCGCGACGACGAACCTGACCTCGGCGCGGCCGAACCCGGGCCCGAAGAGCGTGTTCCAGAGCGTCACGCGCGCCGTGGGCCCGATCCCCTCGGAGAACGCGTTTGCCGCGCGGGTTCGGCTCGAGACGTCGGCGATCCGGACGTCCGGCGACCCGGCGTGCTCGCGCCGTTCGAGCATCCGGATTTCCGTCCGCAGCGCTGCCGAGCGCACGGCGTGGGTGCCGCCGCCGTCGAGATACGGCGCCGTGACCTGGAGCGCGAAGAAGACGGCGACGAGCGTCGGCACGGCGACGAGCCACCAGTTGCGACCGAGCCGTTGCGCGAGCGCGAGCACGATCGCGAGCAGGACGGTCGCAAGGAACGCCACCGCGAGCATCCTCCCCCACGCCGCGCCGAGCATCGCCGCGTAGGACTCGCGCGAGATTCCGTGGCGGCGTTCCCACCACGTGGCTGCGACTGCGAACGGAAGTGACGCGGCCCACGCTGCCGTCAGCGCGAGCACGCCGAGTACGATCCCGCCGTTCACGGGGCCGAGGCCGAGCCGCGGTGCGAGCGCGCGCGCTCGCCGAACGACGAGGACGTACGCCGCGAGCGACGCGAGCGTCGCCGCGACCCACGTCCAGTCGAGGAAACGCTCGAATCGCTCGGCGTCGTGGACGAGCACCGCGCCGAACAGCCGGCGCTCGTCGAGCGTCGGCAGCTGCAGCGCAGCCGGCACTGTCGTCGACCACAAGCTCGTTGCCGCGAGCGCCCAGAGCGCGGCCGCGGCGGCTATCGTCGCGGCTCGGAGGATGCGAGTCGCAGTGATCACCGACGTGCACGCTAACCGCCATGCACTCGACGCCGTCCTGGCCGACGTCGACGCGGAGGAGGTCGACGCGGTGTGGTGCCTCGGCGACACCGTCGGCTACGGGCCGCAGCCGAACGAATGCTGCGACCTCGTGCGCGAGCGTTCCGACGTCTGCCTCGCGGGCAACCACGACCTCGTCGCGCTCGGAGAGCTGACCGTCAGCGACTTCAACGAGGAAGCTGCGGCCGCCGCCGTGTGGACGAACGAGGTGCTGGCGCCGAACGCCGAAGCGTTCCTTCGCACGCTGTCCCCGACCGGCGAGCCGAACGGCGCCGAGCTGTTCCACGCGAGCGCGCGCGACCCGATCTGGGAGTACATCCTCACCGAGGAGGCCGCGAAGGCGACGCTCGACCTGACGACTGCACCGCTCGTCCTCGTCGGCCACAGTCATGTCGCGCTGGCGTTGACCCTCGAGGACGGCACGGTCGCGGGCGGAGTTGCGAAGGCCGGCACCGAGATCCAGCTCGACCGGCGCTGGCTGCTGAATCCCGGCTCGGTCGGCCAGCCCCGCGACGGCGATCCACGCGCGGCATGGCTCCTCGTCGACGCCGATCGCAGGATTGCCTCCTTCCGTCGCGTCGCATACGCGATCGACGAAACCCAGTCCGAGATGCGCGCCGCGGGCCTCCCTTCTGCGCTCGCGGCCCGCCTGGACCGAGGCGAGTGAGAGTGATACAGGTGGCGAAGCGGCTCCAAAGGGCCTCAACTTGTTTCGCGCCGCTGCTCCTCGCCGCGGCGGCGCTGGCGGGCTGCGGCGGCCACCCGCGTCGGGCGAGCGCGCAGCCCAGCCTCCCGCGAGCGCTCGCACAGCGCCTCGCGGCACAGAGCGACGACGTCGCCGCAAGGCTCGACGCGCGCGACGAATGCGGCGCGCTCGCGGCCGCCCGGTCGCTCCAGCAGGAGACGATCGGGGCGATCAACGCGCACAGCGTCCCCGGCGCGCTGCAAGAACCGCTCTCGAGCGCAGCGGCGCGCGTCGTCGCGCGCATTCGCTGCACGCCGAACGTTTCGCCCGCGCCCCATGCCGAGCCGCTCGACGGCGAGGGCGATCGTGGCCACGACCACGGCCACGCGAAGAAGGAGCACGGCGGCAAGCACGGCGACGAGGGAGGCGACAACGGCTAACGCGCACACGATCGCCGCCGGCAGGTACCGGCTGGAGCAGGTGCTCGGCCACGGCGGGATGGCGACCGTTTATCGGGCGCACGACGTCGAACTCGAGCGCTCGGTCGCTGTCAAGCTGCTCGCGCCTGGCCTCGCAACTGACGACGACTTCCGGCACCGATTCGTGCGCGAGGCACGGCTCGCGGCGCGGCTGTCACATCCGAACGTCGTCGTTGTGTACGACGCGGGCGAAGACGAAGACCGGCCGTTCATCGTGATGGAGTACGTCCCCGGCGAGACGCTCGAACGACTGCTCGCACGGCGGCGGAAGCTCACACCGGCGGAGGCAGCCGCGCTCGGTCGCCAGGCGGCGCTCGGATTGCAGCACGCCCACGACGCGGGCTTGATCCACCGCGATGTCAAGCCGCACAACCTCCTGCTGAGAGCGGACGGCGTGCTCAAGGTGGCGGATTTCGGGATCGCGCGCGCCGTCGAATCGACTCGTGTGACGAGCGCGGGAACGATCCTCGGGACCGCGGCGTATCTCGCGCCCGAGCAGGCGCTTGGCGAGGAGGTGACGGCGGCGGCGGACGTGTACGCGCTCGGTGCGGTGCTCTACGAGCTGCTGAGCGGGAGGCCGCCGTACGAGTTTGCATCCCTCCCGGAACTTGCGGAGAAGCAGCGCGACGGCGACCTCGTTCCGGTGCGGGATCTCGAACGGGCGATCCCGGACGCACTCGAAGCGATCGTGATGCAGTGCCTCGCGCGAGACCCGAGGTTTCGGCCCGCGGCCGCACGCGACGTCGGCGCCGCGCTCCTCGAAGCAACGGAACGTGAGCCCTCGGCCGTCACGGCAAGAACGCGGGTGCTCACGCGGGGTGCCCGCGGGCGGCGCGCGTGGCCATGGGTTGCCGCGGCAGGGGCGGCCGGAGCAGTCGCGGTCACGCTCGGGCTGCTACGCACAGGTGCGGACGGCGGTGCCCATGCGCCGACGACGCCGGTCGTGCGTTCCGTCCCCACGGGAGCGACACCTGCAGCCGACGCGCGCAACCTCGCGCGCTGGCTCCGCTCGCATTCGCGCTAGGACGACTTAGCTCGAGATCGTCGCGCGCTCCGCAGCTTCGTCGCCGAACGTGATTCCCTCACGCGCGAGCGCCAGCTGGACGTCCTCGCGCGCCTTGTAAATCCGCCACTTCACGGTCGCGAGCGTGATCTCGAGCGAGTCGGCGATCTCCGTGTACGACAGCCCGACGACGTCTCGGAGCAGGAGCGCCATCTTCAGATCGACGTTGAGGGCCTCGACGGCGCGCCAGACGGCGTCGATTGCCTCGAGGCGCTCGAACGGAGCGTCGATGACCTCGAGCGGCGGGATGTCGTCGAGCGCGACGACGGCCCTCGGCCGGCGCTCGGTCGCCCGAAGCTCGTCGAGGACGCGGTTCTTGGTCACCTGGAACAGCCACGTCGTGAACTTGGAGCGAAGCGAGAACTTCGGCAGCCCCTGGTAGACGCGGAGGAAGACCTCCTGCGTCAGGTCCTCGGCGAGCGAACGCTCGCCGACAAGGCGCAGGACGTAGTTGAAAACGGGGACCTGGTAGGCGCGGACGATGATGTTGAAGGCGCGCTCGTCGCCTTTCTGCGCCTTGCGCAGAACACCAAAGTCAGGTTGCTGGAGTGACAAGGTGCCGGAGTATATCCGCTAGGTCTTGGACTTAGTTAGCGGTTTGCCTGTCATCTGTAAGGGTTGTTTGAAACCCAAAAAGTCCAGCACAGACGGCACAAGATCCGCGAGCTGGCCGCCCTCGCGCAGGGCGACGTCGTGATCGGTGACGATCAGCGGGACGGGGTTCGTCGTGTGGGCTGTGTGTGCGCTCACACCGTCTTGTTCGAGCATCTGCTCCGCATTCCCGTGGTCGGCTGTGATCAGCGACACACCGCCCTTGCGGGCGACCGCGTCCACGACCCGGCCGAGGCACGCGTCGGCCGTCTCGACCGCGTGGACGACGGCCGGGATCGAGCCGGTGTGGCCGACCATGTCCGGGTTGGCGAAATTGATCACCGCGAACGCGTAGTCGCCGCCGCCGACCTCTTCGACGAAGCGCCGCGTGACCTCGTCGGCGGACATCTCGGGCTTGAGGTCGTAGGACGGCACGTCGCGCGGTGACGGGACGAGAACCCGCGTCTCTCCGCCCCACTCGGCCTCGCGCCCGCCGTTGAAGAAGTAGGTCACGTGCGCGTACTTCTCCGTCTCGGCGACATGGAGCTGGCGAACGCCGTGGTCGGCGAGAACCTCGGCGAGCGTCTCCGCCACGTCCTGCTCTGCGAAGGCGACGGGACATTCGAGGTCGGAGCGGTAGCGGGTCATGGTCGTGATGTCGACTCCCGCCTCGAGGAGCTTCGTCGTCAACTCGCGGGCTCTGTCGGGCCGGAAGTTGAAGAAGATCACGCTGTCACGCGCGGGGTCGATTGCCGGTCGCCCCGCGAGATGGACCGGCTCGACGAACTCGTCCGTCACACCCGCGTCGTAGCTGCGTTGCAGAACGTCGACGGCATTCGGCGCCGCAGACGGGGTGTCGCCGAGCAGCACGGAAAGCGCGCGGTCGATTCGCTCCCACCGCTCGTCGCGATCCATCGCGTAGTACCGGCCCGCGACGGACGCGATCCGCTCCTGCGGCAGTTCGGCAAGGTCATGGATCGCCGCGTGGGGCGACACGTCGCGGCCGTCGGTGAACGCGTGGATCCAGGTCTTCTCCGGGGCGAACCGCAACAACGCGCGGAGGTGGTCGATGTGCGAGTGGACGCCCCCGTAGGACACCAGGCCGAGCAGGTGGACGCGCTCGCCGCGTTCGAACACCGAGACGAGAGCGGGGTTCTCGAAGAAGGACCCGTCGACGATCGCACGGTTGACGCGCATCAGATCCTGGAACAGCACCCGGCCCGACCCGATCGTCAGGTGCCCGACCTCGGAGTTGCCCATCTGGCCCGGCGGCAGCCCGACAGCCGGACCGGATGCCTCGAGCGTCGTGTGCGGAAACTCGTTCCACAGCCGGTCGAAGTTCGGCGTGCGCGCCAGCTCGACCGCGTTGCCCGGGCCGGGCGGCGCGCATCCCCACCCGTCGAGGATGACGAGCGCTACAAGTGGGTGGCGGCGCGGCAAATCGCGGTGAAGGAGTCCACTTCGAGGGAGGCACCGCCGACCAGGGCGCCGTCGACTGCGGGCTGCCCGAGCAACTCGGCGGCGTTGTCGGGCTTGACGGAGCCGCCGTAGAGGACCGGCGCGTCGAGCAACGACTTGATGAACGAATGTGCGTCCTGCGCGATCTGCGGGGTCGCCGTCTTGCCGGTGCCGATCGCCCAGACGGGCTCGTACGCGACCACGAGCTGCTCGTCATGCGGCAGGACCGACATCTGCCGGCGTAGGACCTCCTCCGTCTCCCCCGCCTCGCGCTCGGCCTGGGTCTCGCCCACGCACGCGATCACGCTGAGCCCCGCAGCAAGGGCGGCTTCGGCGCGGCGGGCCACGGTCTCGTCGGTTTCGCCGAAGAACTGCCGTCGCTCCGAATGACCCACGATCGCGCCGTAGACACCAAGCTCGCGGAGCATCGTCGGTGAGACCTCGCCGGTGAACGCGCCTTCGGAATCCCAGTGCACGTTCTGCGCGGCGACCGCGATCTCGGTGCCGGCGAGCAGCTGCACTGCCGTCGCGAGCGAGACGAACGGCGGACACACGACGACGTCGGCGACACCGACCTCCGCGCGTCGCAGCTCCAGGCAGAACGCGGCGGTCTCCGCCGGCCCCTTGAACATCTTCCAGTTCCCCGCGATCAGCACCGCCGGATCCTACGAGGATTCGCGACTGCCGCCTCGGGCCACATCCCTCGCGTGGCGGCGGGCGGCGAGAAGCGAACGGTCTGGTACGCGGTGGCGGCAAACGCCGCGGTCGCGATCGTCAAGGGGACGGCCGGGCTGCTGACGGGCTCGTCGGCGCTGCTCGCCGAGGCGGCGCACTCGGTCGCGGATACGACCAACCAGGGGCTGCTCCGGGTCTCGCTCACACTGGGCGAGCGGCCGCCGGACGAGGAGCATCCGTTCGGGTACGGGAAGGAACGGTTCTTCTGGACGCTGCTCGCGTCGGTGGTGATCTTCCTCGCCGGGGCCGTGTTCGCGATCGGCGAGGGCACGCTGCGGTTGATCAGCCCTCCGGCGAAGCAGGAAAGCTTTCTCGTCGTCTACGGGACGATCGCGTTCGCGTTCGTCGCCGAGGGGATCTCGTTCTGGCGGGCGATCGGGCAGACGCGTGAGGCGCAGCGCGCCGCCGCCGTGCCGTTCGTGAAGTTCGTCCGGCAGAGCAAGGACCCGACGGTCAAGACCGTTCTCTCCGAGGACGCGGCGGCCCTCGCGGGTCTCGTGATCGCTCTGGCGGGAACGGTGCTGACGCAGGCGACGGGGAAGCCGCAGTTCGACGCTGCGGCAGCGATCTGCGTCGGCGTGCTGCTCGTGTGGGTGGCGATCGCCGTCGGGCGCGACACGAAAGGGCTCTTGATCGGCGAGGCGGCGCCACGTGCCGAGCGCGACCGACTGCGCGACGCCATCACCCGCCACGCCGGCGTCGAGGACGTGCGCGACCTGCGGACGATGTACGTCGGGCCGGATTCGCTGCTCGTCGCGGTGCGAATCGACCTCGCCGACGAGTTGCCGGCGGGCCGTGTCGAAGCGCTGGCCGCCGAGATCGACGCGGACCTGCGCGAGGCCGTGCCCGCAGTCGACCAGGTCTTCCTCGACCCTACGGGGCCGCGGGAATGACGGCGACGCCCGGAAGATCCTTGCCCTCGAGCAGCTCCAGTGACGCGCCGCCGCCGGTCGAAAGCCAGGACACACGATCGGCGAGGCCGAGCTCTTGTAGCGCGCGTGCCGAATCCGCGCCGCCGACGACCGAGAAGGCGTCGGCCGCGGCAACCGCCTCGGCGACCGCCTTCGTGCCGGCCGCGAACGCCGGCCACTCGAACACGCCCATCGGTCCGTTCCAGAAGATCGTGCCGGCGCCGCCAACGTGCGCCGAGAACGCCGCGCGTGTCTGCGGCCCGATGTCGAGGCCGAGCCAGCCTTCCGGCAGCTCGTCGTACGGCACCTCCCGCTTCTCGGCGTCGGCGGAGAACTCGCTCGCGGCGACGACGTCCGTCGGCAGGACGACGTCGAACGGGAGCGGATTGTCGTTGCGAAGCTGCTCCGCCATCTTCCCGCCGACGAGGACGGCGTCGGCCTTGCCGCCGAGGTGCTGCAGCACGCCGAGCTTGTCCTCGACCTTCGCGCCGCCAGAAACGAGGACAAACGGCCGCGCGACATCGCCGAGCAGCTTTCCGAGCTCCGCAAGCTCGCGTTCGAGCAACAGGCCCGCGTACGCCGGAAGCAGCTCCGCGACGCCGACGGTCGACGCATGGGCGCGGTGGACGGACCCGAACGCATCCTCGACGAACAGGTCGCTGCCATCGGCGAGCTCCCGCGCGAACGCCGGGTCGTTCGCCGTCTCGCCGGGATTGAAGCGCGTGTTCTCGAGCACGCTGAGTCGCGGGTCGGGGAGTGCCTCGCGGAGCATCCGCCGCACGGGCTCGATCGCGAACGACGGGTCCGGCCCCTTCGGACGGCCGAGGTGCGAGCACACTCTGATCGTCGCGGCGTCATGGTCGAGCAGCCATTGCAACGTCGGCAACGCGGCGCGGATGCGAGTGTCGTCGGCGACGCGGCCGTCGTCGAGTGGCACGTTCAGGTCGGCGCGAACGAGCACGCGCTTGCCGGCGACCTGCGCGTCGCGGACCGAGCGCGGTGTGTGCACCTAGGCCGAGACGGTGGCGGGGATGTCCGCGGCGACCTTGGACGCGACGTCGACGAGACGGCAGGAGTAGCCCCACTCGTTGTCGTACCAGCCGAACACCTTCGCCATGCTCCCGTTCGCCATCGTGAGCTGGCTGTCGACGATGCACGAGTACTGCGAGTGCACGATGTCGGTGGAGACGAGCGGGTCGTCCGCGTAGCGGAGGATGCCGTCGAGTGCGTCACCGGAGGCAGCGGCGCGGTAGGCCTCGTTGATCTGATCGACGGTGACGTCGCGGCCGAGCCGGACGACGAGATCGGTGATCGACCCGGTCGGGACCGGTGCGCGCACGGAAATGCCGTCGACCTTCCCTTTGAGGTCGGGCATGACGAGACCGATCGCCCGTGCGGCGCCCGTGGAGGTCGGGATGAGATTGATCGCGGCCGCGCGTGCACGGCGGAGGTCCTTGTGCGGCAGGTCGAGGATCTGCTGGTCGTTCGTGTACGCGTGGATCGTCGTCATGAAGCCCTGCTCGATCGTGTACTCGTCGTGGAGGACCTTCGCCAGCGGCGCGACGCAGTTCGTCGTGCACGACGCGTTGGAAATGATGTGGTGCTGCTCCGGGTCGTAGGCGTCGTCGTTGACGCCGAGGACGATCGTGACGTCGGGATCGGTGGCCGGTGCGGAGATGACCACCTTCTTGGCGCCGGCGTCGAGGTGCTTCTGTGCGCCGTCGCGCGCCGTGAAGAACCCCGTCGACTCGATCACGAGCTCGACGTCGAGATCGCGCCACGGCAGACCGCCCGGGTCGCGCTCGGAGAGAACCTTCAGCTCGGCCTTGCCGGCCTTGATGACGCCGTCACCGACCTCGACGTCCTCGTCGAGCTGCCCGAGGACGGAGTCGTACTTGAGCAGGTGCGCCATCGTCTTGGCGTCGCCGAGATCGTTGATCGCGACGATCTCGAAGTCGCCCCCACGCTCCAGCTGAGCGCGGAAGAAATTGCGCCCGATTCGCCCAAACCCGTTGATGCCAACCCGTGTCTTCGCCATGGACCGAGTCTAACGCCCGTCGGCATTTCACCGGGCCGTGTCAGCCGTGCCGGACTTCGTCGGGGTTATGCGGCGGGCCGGAGAGGAAGCTCCGAGGACGACCTCCCTCTCCGGTTGAACCACGTTCAGGACCGTGGCGTCGGACGGGGTCTGAATCCGGCGCCGGACGAACGCGGACCCGCCGCCCTCTGAGTATGACAGGAAGCCGCCGGACGACGACAATACGACTCGAAAGTTAGAACGCGTCTCGCACATCGCTTCATGGTGAAACGAGCTCTTCGGAGTCGGCGAGTCGCTGCAGCGCGCGCAGTCGCCGATGCGCAGCCGCTTTTGTGACCGGAGGCCGGCATTTCAGCGCGAGCTCGCGCAGGGAGAGCGTCGGATGGCGCTCGCGCAACTCGGCGATCTCCTGGAGCGTCCGGGGAAGCTTCAGGAAGTCGCCGTGACGACGGAGCGATTCGATCGAACGTAGTTGAGCGTGCGCCGACCGGCTGACGCGGACGAGGTTCGCGTGGTCGGCGTTCGCGAGTCGGTTCGCGCGCGCACGTGTCGCTGCCATGACGCTTCGCTCCTCGAAGACAAGCACGGCATCGTTCGCGCCGGCCGCCGCCAGTGCGTCTGCGATCCCGTCCGCGCCCTTCGCATACGCGACCGCGTGCCGTCCGCGGTCGAGAACCGCGAGTGGCGCTCCCTCGCGCTCGGAGACGGCGGCGATGAAACGTGCGCCGTCGAGTGACGCGGCGCGGACCTCGAGGTGTGGCGTCCTCGGGCCGCTGAGCGAGCCGCCGCCGAGGAGCGCGCCGCGCAGGTACGCGCTGCGGCAGCACGCACGCGCCACGACTCGCCGCGGCGGATGCTCGAGCGGCGCCAGCCGTTGCGTCAGGACTCCGGCCTCGTAGAGGACCTGGAGCGCGTGATCCTCACCCGACACGTGCAGCTGGTACCGCGTCGCGCGGTCGAACGCGCGGCGCTGATAGGTGCGGATCTCCGACGTGACGCCGAAGTCGCGCAGCAACGAGAAGGCACGGCGCGCGACGCCCGAGCTTGCGACGTCGAGGTGCAGCGCAACCTCGCCACGGCCGCGGAGGTGCACGCTCCCCGCTGAATGGAAGAGACCGGAGATCTCTGCGAGCCGGTCGCAATCGCTGCGTGGCGCGATCGCGGATAGCTCGTTGCGCAGGTCCTCAGAGAGCGACACCTTCGAGCTCCAGGAGGCGTCGCTTGTACTGCACGCCGAGGCTTCCGTACGAGCCGATCCCGCTCGACGAGACAACGCGGTGGCACGGGAGCACGAGCGGGTAGCGGTTGTGCGCGCAGAACGAGCCGGCCGCCCGCTGAGCGTTCGGATACCCGGCCGCTCGGGCGAGGTCGGCGTAGGAGACGAACGATCCGTACGGGACCCGTCGCAGGGCCGCAGCGGTCTCGAGTTGGAACGGCGTCAGACCGTCGAGATCGAGCTCGACGTCCTCGAAGGAAACGGGGTCACCGTCGAAGTACCGCGCGAGCGTGTGGAGCAATCGGGGTTGATCCCCTCCCTCCGACTGGGTGGGGGTGCGGTTGTCGGCTGGCTGGCCAAATCGGCCATGGCTCTTCGACCGCCGCGGCGCGCGGGTGCGGCAGCTCGTGCCATACGAGCCGACTCCCTTCGAACCAGAGCTCGCCTTCGCCCCACCCTTCGACGGTGTAGGCGACGCGCGTCACGGACACGGCGACGAACCCTACAATCCTCGCTCGTGACCGCCGCTCCCGGCCTCTTCCGCCCGCCGCACCCGTACAACGAGCCCGTCAAGGCCTACGCGCCTGGATCGCCGGAACGCGACGAGTTGCAGCGCCGACTGAACGAGATGCGGTCGCAACCGATCGAGATCCCGCTCGTGATCGGCGGCGAAGAGGTTCGCACCGGCGAGACGTTCGAGAGCGTGATGCCACACGACAAGAATCACGTCCTCGCGACCGTGCACAAGGGCGGCGCGGCGGAGGTCGAGCGCTCGGTCAAGGCTGCGGCCGAGTCGTGGGAGGACTGGCACAGGACGCCGTGGGAGGATCGCGCGGCGGTGTTTCTCCGCGCCTCGGAATTGCTCGCAGGCCCCTGGCGCGCGACGCTCAACGCGTCGACGATGCTCGGCCAGTCGAAGACCGTCCATCAGGCCGAGATCGACGCGGCCTGCGAGTTGATCGACTTCTGGCGCTTCAACGTGGAATACATGCTGCGGATTTACTCCGAGCAGCCGGTGTCGTCACCAGGCGTCTGGAACCGGATGGAGTACCGGCCGCTCGAGGGCTTCGTCTTCGCCGTCAGCCCGTTCAACTTCACCGCGATCGGCGGCAACCTCGCGACGAGCGCGGCGCTGATGGGGAACACGGTGCTCTGGAAGCCGGCGTCGACCGCGGCATACTCGGCGCACTTCCTGATGAAGCTCTACGAGGCCGCGGGCCTCCCGCCCGGCGTCATCAACCTCGTCTACGGCTCCGGTTCGACGATCGGCGACCCTGCACTCGCGAGCCCGGATCTCGCCGGCGTCCACTTCACCGGCTCGACGCCAGTCTTCCAGTCGATGTGGAAGTCGATCGGCGACAACATCGCGCGCTATCGCAACTACCCGCGCATCGTCGGCGAGACCGGCGGCAAGGACTTCATCGTCGCGCATCCCTCCGCCGATGCGGAGGCAGTCGCCGCCGCGATCATCCGCGGCAGCTTCGAGTACCAGGGGCAGAAGTGCAGCGCCGCGTCGCGCGTGTTCGCGCCGTCCAACCTGTGGCCGGAGATCAAGGAGCGGCTCGTCGAAGAGGTGCGGTCGATCAAGATGGGCGACATCTCCGACTTCGGCAACTTCATGGGCGCCGTCATCGACGCGGGGTCGTTCCGCACGCAAAAGGAGGCGATCGACGAGGCGAAGGCGACCGACAAGGTCAACGTGCTCGTCGGCGGCGGCTACGACGACTCGGAAGGGTTCTTCGTCGAGCCGACGGTCATCGAGACCGAAGATCCCGACTTCCGCACGATGAAGGAAGAGCTGTTCGGTCCCGTCGTGACGACCTTCGTCTATCCGGAGTCGCACTACGGCGAGACGCTCGACCTCGTCGACAAGGGCGCGCCGTACGGCCTCACCGGCGCGGTGTTCGCGCGTGAGCGAGGCGCCGTCGAGCTCGCGGGCGAGAAGCTTCGGTACGCGGCCGGCAACTTCTACGTCAACGACAAGCCGACGGGAGCTGTCGTCGGGCAGCAGCCGTTCGGCGGCGCGCGCGCTTCCGGGACGAACGACAAAGCAGGCTCGATGTGGAACCTGATCCGCTGGGTCAGCCCGAGGACGATCAAGGAGACGTTCGTCCCGCCGACCGACTACCGGTATCCGTTCATGGATCCCGACGGCGGCAAGGGCGCGATCTAGGACGATGAAGCGGCTCGCGTGGGCGGCGGCCGTCGCCGCCGCGCTCGTCGCCGCCCCGGCGGCGGCAGCAGGACCAATCGTCGACCGCGCCGTCCAGGCGCTCGGCACGAATCCCGTCTACGTCGATCCGCAGGCGGAGCTCGCGCCGAACCTCGACCCCGGGCGGATCCGCCGCGAGATCGACACGGCCGGCGCCGGCCCCGTCTATGTCGCGGTGCTGCCACGGGCCGCGGAGAACGAGGAAGGCGGCAATCCTGACGGGGTGCTCCAGGCGATCCACGATCGCCTCGGCCGCCGCGGGACGTACGCGGTGATCGTCGGACCGCACTTCCGCGCCGGAAGCGAGGGGGTGCTTCAGCAAGGCGTCGCCGGCGAGCTTGCGACACAGGCGCTCGCAGCGCAGCGCGCGCAAGGCGCAACCGCGGTGCTCGTCGACTTCGTCGACCGGGTCGCCGACGCGCGCAAACACGGCGGCACGACCGACCGCGGCCCCGGAGGCGGGGGGATCTCGCTGATCGCGATTCTCGCGGTCGCCGGCGGCGCATTCCTGCTCTTCCGCACGCTCCGCCGCCGCCGTGTGCAGCGAGCGGAGCTCGCCGAGGTGAAAGCGGCCGCGCACGACGACCTGATCGCGCTCGCGGACGACGTCCAGAAGCTCGAGCAGCCGTCACAGCGAAATCCGGCGTCCAAGCGTGAATACGACGCGGCGCTCTCCTGTTACGACGCGGCCACGACGTCGTTCGACCGTGCCGCGAGCACGCAGCAGCTCGAACGCGTCGCGGGGTCACTCGAGGAAGGCCGCTGGCACATGGCGTGCGCCGAGGCGATCCTCGCCGGACACCGGCCGCCTGAGCGCCGGCCGCCCTGTTTCTTCGATCCGCGCCACGGACCGTCGACCCGCGACGTCGAATGGGCACCGCCCGGCGGGGCGCCGCGGCCTGTGCCGGCGTGCGAGGCCGACGCCCAGGCAGTCGAGCGCGGGCTCGAGCCGCAGACGCGCGAGGTCATGGCCGGCGGGCGAATGGTCCCGTACTACGCGGCGCCGGCGTACTTCAGCCCGTGGTTCGGCGGGTATTTCATGCCCTTCGGCGGCTCCGGCTTCCTGTCCGGGCTGTTTCTCGGCGAACTGCTCGGCGGCGGCTTCGGCGGGTTCGGCTACGGCAGCTGGGGCGGCGGCGGATACGGCGGCTTCGGCTCGTGGGACGCGGGCGGAGGCGGCGGTCTGTCGGACTTCGGCGGCGGCATGGACTTCGGCGGCGGCGACTTCGGAGGAGGCGGCGGCGGAGACTTCTGATCGCCGCATACTGAGATCGTGCATGCGACCTGGCACGCGGTCTCCGTTTTCGTCCACCATCTTGCGGCCGTCCGGTGGCACTGGCTCGGGCTCGCGGTCGCGTGTCAGCTCCTCAAGCTCGGGGCGGTGTCGCGCGCCTGGCGCAACATCGTCAAGGCCGCCTACCGCGGCGAAGCGGTCAAGCTCTTCATCACGAAGCGTCGCGTCGAGGGATCGACGTACACGACGCTCGTCTCGACGGTGCTTCTGCAGACGCTGTTCGACATGGTCGTCGCGAGCGGGTTCATCATCTGGGCGATCGCACTCGGGGTCCTCCCGGGATTGCACGTGCTGCCGGACCTCCCGTCGATCGACTACGGCTGGGCCTTCCGCCATCCGAAGTTCGGGCTGATCCTGTTCGTGGCGCTGCTTCTCTTCGGTGGCCTGCTCCTCGCGTGGATCGCAGAGCGGGTCGACGAGTTTCGCGCGCATGTCGCGCAGGGATTCAGCGCATTCCGCGATCGGAGCTACTACCTCCGCAGCGTCGTCCCGTGGCAGCTGCTCGACTGGACGCTGCGCCTCTGCACCGTGTTCTTCTTCCTGCGCGCGTTCGGAATCACGGCCACGCTGCGCAACGCAATGCTCGTGCAGGTGAGCCAGAGCCTGGCGACGATCTTCCCGTTCAGCCCCTCCGGGATCGGGACCGAGCAGGCTCTTCTGCTCTACATCTTCCGCGGCGTCACGTCACGCTCGAATGCGTTGAGCTTCAGCGTCGGCATGCGCGTGACGTTGATCGTCGTCAATGCGCTCGTGGGATTCGCCGCGATCCTCGTGATGCTGAAGACCTTGCGCTTCCGCAGGGCGGTCGAGACAGATCGCGCTGTCCCGGACCGCGCCTGAGAGTAGGGGCAAACGGCCGCGGAGGACGCGCGGCCGTCGCGAGAAGCGAGAACCGGTCGCCTAGTTGGCGCCCCGGCCGTCCGAGAAGCCGTCGCCGTACTTGCCGTGGCCGGCGGACGGGCCGCTCCCGTGGGTGGTCGTCGCCGAGGCCGTGCCGACGCCAAACGCGACGGCGACCACGACGAGAGACAACAGGGTGAACATCTTCCGCAGCATCCTGATCACCTCCTTCTAGAACCTCACGTCTTGCAAAGCTTCCGCAGCGCGCCGGTACAGGATCGCCGCCGACTGCACGTCATTTCGACGCAAGGCGAGATCGCCTTGCGCCGTCCACGCGACCGCTGCGTGACTTGCCGAGGAGAGCTGCGTGAGGCTCGCCTCCGCCTGATCGAAGACTGTTCCGGCCTCGTCGAGACGCCCCTGCTCGAGGAGCGCACGGCCGAGGACGATCTGGGCGTTGCCGATCTCGTCGAGGAAGTCCGGCCGCTCACCGAGCAGCTCGAGCGCGTGTCGCGACTGCTGCTCTGCGAGCACGTACTCGCTCGCCCCGAGGTGGACCTGCGCGAGTGAAGAGACCGCCTGCGCGGCGTCTGCGTCGCTGCCGTTCTCGAGCGCGATCGCGAACGCCTGCTTGAGGTGCGAGACCGCGTCGTCCGGCTTCCCGAGCAGATAGTTGAGGCCGCCCAGGTTGTTGAGCATGCGTCCGAGGTTGATCCGGTCGCCGTGCTCCTCGTACAGCTCTTTCGCCCGTTCGGCGAGCGCCCGCGCGCGGAGCCACTGCCCGTTGCGCTCGGCGACGATTGACGCCTGGAACGTCACGTGGGCGACGGTCAGGGTGTCGTCGAGTCCCTCGGCGAGCTCGAGCGCGAGCTCGATGTCCTCGCGTGCGGCCTCGAAGTCGCGCTGCCGCCGCGAGCAGCGGGAACGCCACTCGAGGATGTGCGAGCGAAGCCGGTCACACGGCAGACCCGACCGCGTCGCGAGCTCCCACGCTTCCGACAGAAGCGCGATCGCGGAGTTGATCGACGACAGCTGGTAGCGGACGACGCCCATCCGGTACAGCACGTCAGCCCGCTCGACGTCGGTGAACATGTCGCTCTCGGCAAGCGCGCGCGCCTGCGCGAGCACGTCGAGCGCCGCTCGCTGCTCGCCGAAGTGGAGCTTCGTCCATGTCTCTGCCATCAGCGCGCGAAACTCCAGCTCCGGCGCGTCGGGCGAGAACTTCAAGCCTTCGAGTGCGCCGCGCGCCTCGTCGAACTGCTGGCCTTCGACGGCGGCTTCGGCCTTCGTGATCGCCGCGTCCAGCTCCGCGTACTCGGCGGAGGACTGGCCGCTCTCGAGGAACGTCGCGTCGACGCCGAGCCGGTCGGCGAGCCACGCGAGCATCTCCACGGTCGGCCGCGTCTTCCCGCGTTCGATCTGGCTCAGCTACTCCTTCGAGCACCGGTCGCCCGCGAGCTCCGACTGCGTCAGGCCCGCGCTGACGCGGAGCTGGCGCATGCGAACGCCGAGGCTGGTGGTGGACCGCGTCTGCGGTTGGGTCTGAGGGCGCGGCGCGGCGAGAATGAGGGTGCGGCTATCCATTGCGGCACAGCCCGTATCGACCGTGACGGCGTGCCGGCTCCATCGCCCGTACGAGTGGTCATGAGTCGAGTGAGGAGCCATGTCGTTTCCGCGGCCCCGACAGGTCCGGAGCACCCACGGCCCGGGTCAGACCCGGGCCGTGGCTCGAGGGGCCACGGCCGCGAGGTGAAAGGGCTGCAAATCGGGGCCGGCCTCGGCGAAACGCGGACATGGCCGCTCTGCGGCCGGGACACGACTCGACCGGCCACGGCCCGGGTCAGACCCCGGCCGTGGCTGGAAGGGCTAGGCGCGCCCGGCCTTGTGGAGCTGCGCGTAGATCGCGCGCGCGGTCTTCGCGGGCACGCCCGGGACGCCCTCGAGCTCCTCCTGCGTGGCGGCGAGGAATCGCTCCGCCGAGCCGAAGTGCTGCAGGATTGCGCGGCGCCGCGCCGGCCCGACGCCTTGCAGATCGTCGAAGATCGAGGTGAACGAGCGCGTGTCGCGCCGCTGGCGGTGGAAGCCGACCGCGAACCGATGCGCCTCGTCGCGGATCCGCTGCAGGAGCTGCAGCGCCGGCGAGTGACGCGACAGCCGCACGGGATCGACCCGGCCCGGGACGAACACTTCCTCTTCCCGCTTGGCGAGCGCGACGGCGGCGACGCGCGGGAGGTCGAACGCCTGCATCGCCGCGAGCGCCGCCGACAACTGGCCTTTGCCGCCGTCGATCACGACGAGGTTCGGCGGCGCCGCGAACGACTCGTCGAACTCCTCCCCGGTCTCGTCCGACAGCCGCGCGAACCGGCGAGAGACCACCTCGGCCATCGCTGCGAAGTCGTCCATCCCCACCTGCCCGCGAATGCCGAATTTGCGGTAATGCGCCTTCTTCGCGACGCCGTCCTGGAACACCACCATCGAGCCGACGTTGTCCGAGCCCATCGCAGTGGAGATGTCGAAGCACTCGATCCGAATCGGGAGCGACTCGAGGTTCAGGCACTCGCGCAGCTCCTCGAGCGCCTCGATCCGCCGCAGCCGCTTCTGCTCCGTGACCGCCGTCTCCGACGCGAGCGCGTGCGCGGCATTCTCGGCCGCGAGATCCTGAAGCCGCCGCTTCTCGCCGCGCTCGGCGACGCGCACCTCGACGTGCGCGCCGCGGCGCTCGGACAGGAACTGCTCGAGCGCCGAAACGTCGCCCGCGTCGCGCGGGACGACGATCTGCGGTGGAACCGACGGCGCGCCACCGTAGTACTCGAGGCAGAACGACTCGAGCACCGTCGTCACGTCCTGGCCGCCGACATTCTCGAGGTGGAACGAATACCGGTCGACCATCTTGCCGTCACGGAGCGGGAAGATCTGCACGACGGCGCGATCGCCTTCGATCGCGAGACCGATCACGTCGATCGTGCCGACCGAGCGACGATCGGCGTTCTGCCGCTCGGCGAGGTGCTGGACCGACCGAAGCCGGTTGCGGTGCCGCGCTGCGTCCTCGAAACGTTCCTCCGCCGCTGCTTCGCGCATCCGCGCCTCGAGCTGGCGCTGGATCGGCTCCGTCTCGCCGGAGAGGAACTCGATCACCTGGTCGATGATGGCGCGGTAGTCGTCTTTGGAGACGTAGCCGACGCACGGGGCGAGACACCGCTCGATGTGGTAATCGAGGCACGGGATGCCGCTGTGCCGGCCCGGCTTCGGCCCCTCGCACGGCCGGTACGGGAAGACGCGGTTCAGCACGTCGAGCGTCTCGCGCACCTTCTTCGCGTTCGCGTACGGACCGAAATACCAGACACCGCGACGGTGCCGTTCGCGCGTGAACATCACGCGCGGGTAGTCATCCTCGACCGTGACGGCGATGTACGGGAACGACTTGTCGTCGCGGAGGCGGACGTTGAACGGCGGCCGGTGCCGCTTCACGAGATTCTGCTCGAGATGGAGCGCCTCCACCTCGGTCTGCGTCACGATCACCTCGATGTCGTCGACGCGGTCGGGGAGCTGGCGGATCGCCGCCCGCGAGTCGAGGCTGTCCTGGAAGTACGACCTCACGCGGGGCCGCAGCGACTTCGCCTTCCCGACGTAGAGGACGTCGCCGCGCCGGTCCCGGAACAGGTAGACGCCCGGCCTCGCCGGCAGCGTCTTCAGCTGGTCTTCGAGATGCCTGGCCATCTCGGCCAATCTAGCCGTGGCCGCGGCACCGGCCAGGGCTCGTCCTTACAGACCCCGAACAGCCCGCGGCTACACTCTTTTTCCCGGTCGCAGGCCGGTTTACCTCTTTTCCACAGTGCGTCTTTTCCGTTCTGCCATCGCGCTTGCCGCGTTGCTCACATGGGACGAAACTCGGATCCCGCCGTCGCGCGGGCCAAGGTCGAGCTCGCGAAGGCTGCCGGCTTCGACGTTCTTCGGGTCACCGCGATCTGGGCGCCCGGGCAGAAGGCGGTTCCCGCCGATCAGCTGGCGGCGCTGCAGGCGGTCGCCGCGGCCGGGGCCTTCGACGGGATCACGATCTACACGACGGTGATGCCGTTCGGGAGCAAGACGACCCCTTTGACCAACACGGCGCGGGCACAGTTCGCGGCGTTTGCGGCCGACCTCGTGCGCCGCGTGCCCGGCATTCGCAACGTCATCGTCGGCAACGAGCCGAACATCAACCGGTACTGGCTGCCGCAGTTCGGGCCGAACGGCGAAGACGTGGCCGCGCAGGCATACGAGCTGATGCTCGCGCGGACGTACGACTCGATCAAGAAGGCCGCTCCGAAGACGTTCGTGATCGGCGGGTCGCTCTCTCCGCACGGCGGCGACGATCCGCACTCGTCGCGCCTGACGCACTCCCCGACGACGTTCCTCACCGACCTCGGCCTCGACTATCGCGCGAGCAATCGGGCGAAGCCGATCATGGACGGCTTCGCATTCCACCCGTACGGCGACAACTCGTCCGTTCCGCCGACGGCTGCGCATCCGAACTCGACCACGATCGGGCTCGCGGACTACGACAAGCTCGTCCACTTGCTCGGCGCGGCGTTCGACGGCACCGCACAGAAGGGCTCGAGCCTTCCGATCGTCTACGACGAATATGGAATCGAGTCGGTCCCGCCGGCGGGCGAACTGACCCTCTACCACGGGCGCGAGCCGACGACGACGAAGCCTGTGCCGGAGTCGACGCAGGGGCAGTACTACGACGAGGCGCTGCTGATGGCCGCGTGTCAGCCGACGGTGCGCGCGATGTTTCTGTTCCACGTGACGGACGAGACCGACCTGAACCGCTGGCAGTCCGGCGTGTACTACCCCGACGGCAAGCCCAAATCGACGCGCGCCGTCGTCAAGGAGACGATCGAGCAGGTGCACGACGGCGCCGTCGACTGCACCGCCGTCAACGTCCCCTCCGACGACGGCTGGACGCTGATCAGCGGCGCCAGCACCGTCGGCAAGACGACGGGAGCGGCGACGAAGCCGCTGAAGCACCACGATCCGCGCGACGCCTGGCGTCTGATCTCGACCGCTCCGTAGTCACTACGATTCGCCGCGTGAGCGGACAGTACGTCGCCTACACGTTCTTCCGCGTCGATCCGGCGTGGCGGCGGCTACCGATCGACGAGCGCGCTGCGGGCAAGGACGCCTTCGCAGAGGTCGTCGAGGAGTGGGCCACACGTCTCGAGCTCCGCGCGTACACGGTGAGCGGCGTCCGCCCCGACTGCGACTTCTTCCTCTGGAAGATCACGCAGCGGTACGAGGATCTCGGCGAGCTCGGCGCCGCGCTCAACGGGACGCCGCTCGCGGCGTGGCTCGAGACGCCGTACTCGTACCTCGCGACGACGAAAGCGTCGCAATACACGAAGGCGCGCCGCGCGAGGAAGATCGTCCCGCACGGCTCGCCGTATCTCGTCGTCTACCCGTTCGTGAAGGTGCGGCCGTGGTACGCCCTGTCGCCGGACGAGCGCCAACGGGCGATGGACGAGCACATCCGCATCGGCGCCGAGTTCCCGTCGATCCACAACCACACCACGTACTCGTTCGGAATCGACGACCAGGAGTTCATGACCGCGTTCGAGTGCGACGAGCCGGCCGACTTCATGCACCTGATGCTGACGCTTCGTGACACCGAGGCCTCGCGCTACACGGAGCGCGACACGCCGATCTTCGTCGGGCAGCACGTCGACATCCGGGCGGCGCTGAACGCGCTCGACGGCGCGCGCATCTCGGTCGAAGCGTAGGGCGCGCGGGTAGCGTTCCCCGCGGCGATGGAGCTCGCCTTCGACCGCCGGCACCCGGCTGATGGCTCCTACGAAGAAAGGAGTCAGCCTGTGCCGGTCTTCGTTGCTGTCGCGAT
>VAXB01000006.1 GCA_005883995.1 Actinomycetota bacterium | reverse complement strand
CCCATGTAGACGCCGATCGTCACGGCCGCGAGCACGCCGGAGACACCGATCGCGGCGGCAGGAAGGAACGCGAGATAGCCCGAGAGGAGCGCAAGCGTCACCTCGGTCGGCGTGTCGTCGACACGGCGGCGAACCTGTCGGACGACGAAGCCGACGGCGAGACCGACGGCGACGCCGCCGACGATGCTCAGCACGAGTCGAGCCGACGCGTGCCAGAACGAGAATGTGCCGGCGATCGCCGCGGTGACCGCCGTCCTATAGAGCACCAGTGCCATGCCGTCGTTCACGAGGCTCTCGCCCTCGATGATCGCGATGACGCGTCGCGGCACCTGCAACCGGCGCGCGATCTCGCTCGCCGCGAGCGCGTCGGTCGGCGAGACGATCGCGCCGAGCGTGAACGCGGCGGCCCACGACAGGGAAAGGGCCTCGTGACCGACCACGCCGACGACACCGGTCGTCACGATCACGAGGCCGAACGCGAGCAGCGAGATCGGCCGCAGGTTCGTGCGCAGATCGCGCAGGCCGGTGAAGAACGCCGACGAGTAGAGCAGCGGCGGGAGGATCGCGACGAGAACGACGTCGGGTGGCAACGAGAGGCGCGGCACCCCCGGCGCCAGGCCGAGCAGCAATCCGCCGCCGACGAGGAGCACCGGCAGCGGCACGCGCTCCCACGCGGCGACGACGACCATCGCCGCGAAAGAGGCGAGGAGGAGAAGGAGCTGGAGCTCTTCGTGGTGCGTGAACCCCACTCCGCGACGATAGTCGGCGAACGCCGGTCGGCGAACGTGGCGAGGCCGCGGCCGGGGCCTAGACTGCGGCGCCGATGCCTGCCGCAGTCGTCTTCGATCTTGACGGCGTCCTGATCGACTCGGAACAGCTTTGGGCGCGAGCGCGGCACGAGCTCGTCCTCGAGGCCGGCGGTACGTGGAACGACGACGCGACGCGCGTGATGCAGGGAATGAGCTCGGTCGAGTGGTCGCGCTACCTGCACGACGAGCTGCGCGTCGGCCTGGCTCCGGCCGCGATCTCGTCGGCCGTGGTGGAGCGGATGGAGAAGCTGTACCGAGCGCGATTGCCGCTGCTTCCCGGAGCGGGCGAAGCGGTCGCTTCCCTCGCGGCGCGGTGGCCGCTCGGCCTCGCGTCGTCGGCGAACCGCGAGATCATCGACCTCGTACTCGAGCTCGGCGGGCTCGGCCGCTTCTTCCGCACGACCGTCTCCTCGGAGGAGGTCGCACGTGGTAAGCCCGCGGCCGACGTCTACCTGGAGGCGGCGCGCCGTCTCGGGGTGCCGCCGACGCAGTGCGCCGCCGTCGAGGACTCGAGCAGCGGCCTGCGCGCCGCGGCGGCAGCGGGAATGCGCGTGATCGCGCTGCCGAACCGTGCGTTTCCGCCAGACGCGGACGCGCTGCGCGCCGCGGCGGTCGTGATCGACTCGCTGGACGACCTTCGGCCGGCGCTCGTCGCCGGCCTGTCATGGCCGGACTAGGCGTCGTTGGTCGTCAGAGCGGGATCCGCGCTGGCAGCAGCACGTCGAGGATTGCGCAAGAGCAACTCCAACAAGTCGGCCTCGCGCACGGCGCAATCGCCGCGGCGCAGGAGGGCGCCAACACGCGCGAGCAACTCCTCCGGCGCGAACGGCTTGACCCGATAGTCGTCGGCACCGGCGTCGAGCCCGGCGACACGATCGGAGACGGCGTCGTGGCACCGCCGCTCTGGGCGGTATCAGCCGACGCCGACCACGAAGGCGATCGCCGCATACTGCAATCCGGCCGCGATCACCGTCAGGACGTGGAAGAGCTCGTGGTAGCCGAAGACGAGAGGCGCCGGGTCCGGACGGCGGCGGACATAGACCACTGCGCCGACCGTGTAGGCCAGGCCGCCGAGGACGAGCAACGTGAGCGCTACCGGGTCGAGGCGCACGGCGAGCTGCGGTAGCGCGGCGACGGCGACCCAGCCGAGCGCGAGCGCGATCGCGGCCGCGAGCCATTTCGGCCCGGCAACCCACACGAACTTGAGCACGATCGCGGCGATCGCGCCGCTCCAGACGACGATCAGGATAACCGGGCGCCACGCGCCCTGGAGCACGAGTAGCGCGACGGGCGTGTACGTCCCGGCGATCAGGAGGTAGACGCCGGCGTGGTCTGCTCGTCGCATCCAGAGGCGGACACTCGACCTCCAGGTACGACGGTGGTAGAGCGCGCTGATGCCGAAGCAGGTCGTCATCGACGCTGCGAAGACGGCGGCCGCGGCCGCCTGTCTCGCGCCTGCCGCGCCGACGACGAGCAATGTCCCCGAGAGGAGTGACAGCCAGAAAGCGGCCTCGTGCACCGCGCCGCGCAAGAGCGGCTTCGCCGGCGCCGCATCCGCCGGAACGCTCATCGTGACCAATCCCTCTCCCCCGTCGTTCACCGCCATGTCGAACGAGGCGTACCGCCGCGCGCTACGCGTCCGCCGGCTCGGCCGCCGGCTCGATGCTCTCGCCGGCGTCGACGCCGCCTTCCACATCGCCCTCGACGTCACCTTCGACGTGGCCTTCGACGTCGCCGTCGACGATCCCGGCCGCCCGCTCGGCTTTCTTCGCTCGCTTTCGCTCCCGCTTTTCCTTGACCGCGAGCTCACGTGCTCGCTTCGCGAACGTCTGTGGTCTCTTTGCTGCCATGCGCCTCCTCGGGACGGTAGTAAGACGATTCCGTGTCGCGCTCTCGCGACGTTCGGCGTCGGGACGTTACGCCGAAACCGGCGTGACGTTCTTCGCCTCGGGCCCTTTTGCGCCCTCGGCCGGCTCGAACTCCACCTTCGCATTCTCGGCGAGCGACTTGTAGCCCTGCCCGACGATCGCGCTGTGATGGACGAAGAAATCCTTGCCGCCTTCGTCAGGGGTGATGAACCCGTACCCCTTGTCGGCGTTGAACCACTTCACGACTCCGGTTGCCATCGAAAGCCTCCTTCGCTGCGTCTGAACGGGCAGGAGGCGTGGCGCGCCCCGGTACTCGCTCGGTTACGAGTCGAGGGTACCAACGGGAGCCGCTGGATTTCGTGATTTGAGGCGTCGACGCCATGAACTGAGGTCTCCGGCGCCCTCTGTCACCAGCCGGCTAGTTCGCCTCCGCGACGGTATGCGTGCCGGGCGTCCCCTCCGTGATCAGCCTCGCAGCTTCCGCGCCCGCAGCTCCGATCTGAGCCCTCGGCGGGTCCGGCGGCACCGAGTGGAACGTTCCGGCGCCCCAGAGGCGGCCGAAGCGCAAGATCAGCGCCTCGCCCGCGAACGCCCGTGTCGAGCGCTCGAGCACCCTGATCGCGCGCGTCCCCTCGTCGTCGAGCGGGAACGCGACGCTTTCGACGACGAGCCGCTCCGCGCCCGATGCCTCGGCGGCGTCCAGCAGGTTGGCTGCGCCGTCGCGGCGCACGCGGTTGTTTGCTTTGGCTGCGCCGCCTGACAGGTCGGTGAGGAAGTTGACGACGATCTGTGGTCGGGCCTCTTGCACCACGCGCACGAGCGCCGGATGGTCATAGGCGTCGCAGACGATTCCCTCCGCGCCGAGCTCTTCGATCAGCCGCGTCTTCTCCGGCGTCCGCGTCAGACCGACGACGTGGTGTCGACCGAGGTGCGGCAGAGTCGCGCGACCGAGGACGCCGCTCGCTCCTGCGACGAGGATGCGCATCCGCCCGAGCAAAGCAGAGGGCGCGGGTGGGCCGGGCGGGCGCGTTCGACCGCGCCCGCCCGGCACAGATCTCGGTCAGCGACCGCCGACCGGCTGTCGGCCCTGCTGGCCGCCGTCGGCCACGCGCTGCAGAACCTGCTCACGCGGGTCGAGGGAGTGGCTCTTCACGCCGATCTTCGCAAGGCCGCGGCTGAGAACGTAGCCGCACACCATGGCGGTGATCAGGATCCACGTGAGCCGCACGTTCAGGATGTCGAGCGCCGCAGCCGAGATCGCGATCGCGACGATCGCGAGCAGCGTTCCGATGAACTCGCTCGTGACGAAGAAGGGCTTCGTCTCGATCGGCCGCGTCCCGCCGTACGCCGGGCCGCCACCGCTCTCGGTTTCCTGCTCGGTGAAGTCACCGCCGCCGCCCAGCAGCCGTTCGCGCGGATCGAGCGAATGGCTGTGCGTGCCGGCCCCGCGGCGGTGCATGCCAACGCGATGATCGCGAGCAGCGTCCCGACGAACTCGCTCGTCAGGAAGAACGGGCGCGTCTCGAGCGGATTGCCGGCCCCGCCATACCCACCGCGTTGCATGCCCCTCCACGAACCTGCCGCATAGCGCGGCTGCTGATGCGCCGCCTGATGCTGCTGCTGCGGAGCACCGCCCTGGCCTTGCCGCAGGAGCTGTTCCCGCGGATCGATCGAACGGCTCTCGGTCCCGGCCTTCGCGAGGCCGCGGCTGACGACGTATCCGACCACCATCGCCGCCGTCAGGATCCAGGTGAGTCGAGCGTTGACGATGTCCATGACACCGGCGGTGATCCCGAGCGCGACGATCGCGAGAATCGTCCCGACGAACTCACTCGTCAGGAACGACGGTCTCGTCTCGGTCGGGTACCGCGGACGCTGCTGGTACCCGTAGCCGCGGATCGGTCGACCCCAGTTGGAGTACTCCCGGCCGGACGCCGAGCCGTACTCGTACCCCTGATCTTGTGCGCCGCCCTCCGTGACCCTCACACTTCCGTCGTCGCGACTGAGCGGCGATTCGCTGTCGCGGCGAAAATTGCCTGATTCCATTACCCGACCTCCTCGGGGTTGAGCAAGGACAATTCCTTCCCGGGGTCTCGGGGCGTACATTCCGGAACGGACGACGGCCGATTTCGGTTACGGGTGCGCGGGCGAAGGCCGGCTCAAGAGGAAGCCCCTAGTGACCGGAAGCCGAGAAATGCATGTAGTCCTTGGTCGAGCCGGACCAATCGCCGCCCCATCCCCAGCCGATCGAGCGGAACGCCTGGACGACCGCTGCCGTCACCATGCCCCGGCGCAACTTCGACCGGTTGAGGTACGGCGCACTCGTGCGCTCGCGCGTTCGCCCGCAGCCGACGTAGGGATTCTCGATCGGATTCAGGTCGACGGCCAGCCCGTACGCGTGCTCCGACCAGCTGCCCGTGCTCTTCCCGCCCGAGCACGGAGACGGCACGGCGCCGCGGCACTCGAACGCGTCCGTGATATCTCGGTCGCCTGGACGGGTCACGCGGGGGCCGTACGCGTCGCTGACACTCAGGTGTCGGATCCGGAACCGCAACGCGTACAGCCGTCGAAAGACGCGCGCGAGCGGAACAGCGGCGTTCTGGTGGACGACGAGCTGGCCCGTCTGCGAACGCCCCGCGAAATCCCAGTACGACACCGTCAACAGGCGCAGCCCCGAGAGGGGCACCGGGCAGCCCGCGTGCCAGAACTCGCCCGTGAGCTCCGTGCGGACCGGCCCAGGCAGCGGCCCTACCGACGCATGGAACGGCTGCACGGCCAGCAACACGAGCGGGAGCGCGGCGATTCGCAGCATGCGCCCTAGTGTGCCTCCGGCCTCGCGCGCGTGCTTCCATAGTCACGTGACGATGGATCGGGTGCGGGTCGACAAGTGGCTGTGGGCGGCGCGCTTCTTCAAGACGCGGGGCGCAGCGACCGAGGCCGTCCTCGGCGGGCGCGTCCACGTCAACGGCACGCGGGCGAAACCGGCAAGGGAGGTCGCCGCGGGCGACACCGTCGAAGTGACCGTCCACGCGCTGCGCCGGACGGTTCGTGTGACGGCGCTGGGAGACCGGCGCGGTTCGGCGGCCGCAGCCGCGGCGCTCTACGAGGAGACGCCGGAGTCGATCGCCGCACGCGAGCGCGACGCGCGCGAGCGGCGGCTCGCGCGACCGCTCGGCTCCGACCTGGGCGAGCGGCCTAGCAAGCGCGACCGGCGAAGGCTGGAAGCGCTCAGACGCGCGAGCCGCGGCCACACCCGCTGATTCACGGGGCTACGCGAGAGCAAGAGCCGCCACCGCATCGCGGCCCTTGCTCGCGCGCCCCTTCCCTCTGCTTACGGCGCGAGCCGCCAGCTCAGGAAGCTCCGTGGCTGCGTGGCACGCGCGGGACGATTCGCCACAGCGCGCCGCCTGCCATCAGCAGTGCAA
This sequence comes from Actinomycetota bacterium, assembly GCA_005883995.1. Classification (GTDB taxonomy): domain Bacteria; phylum Actinomycetota; class Thermoleophilia; order Gaiellales; family Gaiellaceae; genus 3-1-20CM-4-69-9. Next base: position 6,070 of record VAXB01000006.1, on the reverse strand, counting down.
AACCGCCGATGATCAACCAGACGAGATTGAGCCCGGTGAACGGCAACGTCGCTCCCGCAGCGCCGGCGATGCCGGCCGCGGTTCCGGCCGTCGCTCCCAGCAATCCGTTCGCGTACATGCTTACCACCCCCTTTCGGTTCGTCTGACGCTGTCCCAGATCGCACGGGCGTGCACGAGTTGAAGAAAGACGTCGAATGTCATCTCGACGAGCAACACCGCCGCAAAAAGCATCTGCAGGGCGCCGCGGCTGCGCACCGTGACGACGCGTTCGGCGATGAAGATGCCGGTCACCGCCATCCAGAGCGGATGCACCTGGATGGCTCCGTCGGCGGCGAGTGACACGCCGAGCGATACGAGGTACGCGAGCGTCACGACGATGCCGAGCAACGTCATGAGCTGGCGCAGCCAGTATCTGACCGTCACACGCGTGAGGCCGTAGTCGAAAAGGTTCTCGATCGCCCCTCGCTTCCAGCGGAGGCGCTGCCGATAGAGGTCGCCCCACGACTCCATCACTTCGGTCGTCAGCCGACATCCCTCGGGCGACGTGACCGTGTAGCCGAGGTGGAGCAGCGCGAGCGTGAGCTCGTTGTCCTCGGTCAGGACGGCCGTGTCGTAGACCTGGAGGGAACCGCCGGGGAGAAGGCCTTCGGAGCGCGCCCATGCGACATGCCGCAGCGTCCCCGCGGAGAAGAGCGTTGCCGTCCCGGTGAGGACGAGCACCTTTCCCTTCTGCCGCGTTACGTCGCGCGCGTAGCGCGCGTATTCGTTGCGCTGCAACATCCCGACGAACCCGCCGCCCGGCCGGCCGGTGAAGACGCCGCCGACACCGCCGACGTCCGAACGCAGGTGCGCTCGCGCGATCGAGACGAAGGTCGGAGCGAGCACGGAATCCGCGTCCATGACCAGGACGGCGTCGGTGTCCGCCAGCTCGGGAAGGAGCTCGGCGAGGGCCTGGTTCAGAGCACCCGCCTTCTTGTGCTCGTTTGTGACCGTCTCGAAGACATACGCGCCGGCTTCGACGGCCTCGAGGGCGGTTCCGTCCGTGCAGTTGTCTGCGCACACGACGACGAGGTCGGGCGGCGCGTCCTGCTCTTGCAGCGAGCGAATCGCCCCGCCGATCTGGCCCTCCTCGTTGTGCGCCGGGATGAGCGCGATGACGATGCCGCTCGTGGTCGGGCGCGCCGACTGGATGAGGGACGCGGTCGGAGCGAAGCGCTCGTTCGCCCGCGTGAGCTGAGTGTTTTGGGGTTCCTCCCACGTGTGCAGCGACATGACGACATCGTCGCCAGGCTCTTCCGCGCTCGTTTGGCGCAGTCGGGTCAGTTGTTCCGTGCGGTTTGCCGCACGCGGAGTGGCCGGGCTGCCCCCTGGGCTCGTCGACCTCGAACCGCGAGGCTTCGGCTATGCGAACCGCCGCTCTGCCACTTGGAGACGCGTCACGCCGTCGGCTCTCGACGCTCCGCGGCCTATGGGACGGACTCGAGCGTGTCTTCGACCGGGTCCCGCGGCGTCTCGTCCGCCTCGTCGTCGTGGCCGGCGCGGCCGCGCTCGTCGTCGCCGTTGTCCTTCGCTCCGGCTTCTCGGTCGCGCCGCTCGGACGTGTGACACATCCGCAGATCGGATGGCTGGGCATCGCGGTTCTCGCCGAGGCGGCGTCCCTCGGCACGTACGCGCTGATCGTCCGCAACATCCTCGGGTTCGGCGATGTGCCCGCACGGATGCGCTCGTTGCTCCGTGCAACCGTCGGCGGGATCGCGATGAGCGCGTCTTTGCCCGGCGGTCAGGCCGCGTCGGCGGCCTACTGGTACAAGCAACTACGCCGAGAGGGCGCGACCGGCGGCCTCGCTGCGCTGGCGATGATCGGTTCGATGGTCGCCGGCGTCGTCTCGCTTGCGGGACTGCTCGTCGTCGGCGTCGCCGCCGCGGGCGATCATGGACCACTGGCTGCAGCGCGCGTGCCGATCCTCGCCGCCGGCGCGGGAATGGTCGTCGTTCCGTGGATTCTCCGCGGCCGAGTTGCCGGCGCGTCGGCATGGCTGGCACGTCGCTTCAGGCCGGAGTACTCGAATGACCTGACCGTCCGGGGGCGAGACGTCGCCGCGATCGGGACGCTCGCGTTCGCAAACTGGGTCTTCGACTGCGCCAGCCTCTACGCCGCCCTCGCCGCTGTCCACTCGAGCGTGCCGTTCGAGAGCATCGTGCTCACGTACGCGATCGCGCAGCTCGTCGCCAGCATCCCGCTTCTGCCGGGCGGCGGCGGGACAGTGGAGGTCAGCCTCGCGCTGGGTTTCGCGGCGTTCGGCCATACCTCGGGGAGCGTCGTCGCGGGCGTCCTTCTCTTCAGGGTGATCAGCTGCTGGGGAATCGTCCCCGTCGGTTGGCTGGCGGTGGCACTCGACGGCCGCCGGGTGCCGGCGCTCAAGATCCCGCAGCTGTCACGACCCGCGGGGCTGCCGGCTTAACCAGCCGAGGCGAGCTCGCGCGGAACGGGGCTGCCCGCCGGCGTGCTCTTCTCTGGCCGAGCGAGCAGCACCGCACCGGCGGTGACTGCGGCGAACGCGAGCACGCGTAGGACGCCAAACGCTCCGTGCGGCACGGCTTCGTCGAGGATCACCGTGCCGGCGGCGATCGGCAGCGCGTTCGTCAGGAGTGTCGCGAGGCCGGCAACGCTCAACGCGCCTCCGGCCTGGTAACCGATTTGAAGCAAAGCGGTGCCGAGCGCGTAACCCGCGATCAGCGGAACGATGAACAGACTGCGACCGCCGCCCTGGGTCGCGATCTTCGTCGAGATGTCGCCGATCGAGAAAAGGATGCAAGCGTGAGCACGAGGGCAGCGCCGCCCGCAGATGCCGCGAGCCAGAGGATGATGGCCCCGGTCTCGCCCGTCCCACCGCCACCGCTGCCGCCCGCGAGTGACACCGCAAGCGCGAGCAGCCCGACCGTCGCGAGGAGGACGCCGGTGAGCTCGCTTCCGCGTAACCGCCGTCCGGCGAGCCGTGCGGACACGTATGCGAGCACGCCGATGCCGCCGGCCGTGATGCTCTGGACGAGCGCGAGCGACGCAAGCGCAAGCGCCACCGCGTAGAGCAGGAACCCAGTCGATTCCATTGCGAACCCGAGCATCCAGGAGCGGTCGTGCACGAGGATGCCGACGGAATGGAGCGGCCGACGCAGGCAGAGCACCGGGAGCGACGCCGCAGCGTCATGCTCGCGGAGGTACGCGACGTTGGTCAACGTCGTCGACGCAGCGGCAAACACGAGTGCCAGCGCCGTCTCGAAGCTCATCGCCGTTCAGCCATGACGTCGACATCATCGAGCACCCTCTGCCGCCCACGCGACGCTGGCGCGGTCGGCCGGAAAGGGCTACTCGCGGTGACCCGGAGCGAGAACCGACGAGCGCGCGTCGAGATGGACCGCCTCGTATTCCTCAGGCGTCTGCCAGACAGTCTCATAGCAGTGTTCGGACGCGCATTCGCACAAGAACGCAATCGCCCACGACCGCTCCTCCTCCGAAGCGCTCTCGTGGATGAGCGCGTTCAACCGACGTTTGTGCGCACTCCGCCGCGCGGCCTCGTCCGCGACATCCGTCATGGGCGATGATCCGTCACCCTCGCAAGCTCGGACGGAAGCTTGTGCGTCAGCGCATACACGAGGGATCCGGGGCCGCCTGCCGCACGGTCCGAGCTCAGATGCCGCAGTGTCTGCAGCCGCGCCGCGAACGCGCGCCACCGCAGCACTTGGACCGACTCACCGTGACCCGCTCGCGCAGTTGACCCGTCGCAGATCCGAAGCGGATCAGCGCGACGCCGCAGCCCGTCGTCAGCGCGGCGAGGACGGCGAGATGCGGTCCGAGCGCGCTCATCTCACGCCGCAAACGCACGGTGGCATCGGCGATAGGGCGTTCACGTGCCGAGAGTAGGCTCGAGCGGAACCGGCGGGCATCATCCTCAGAGGATGAACAGGAGCGCCGCCGCCGCTGTCGGGGAGCACCCACGGATCCCGCGGCCTCGGCTCACCCTGTCGGGGTGACGGCGAACGGCCTCGGCTCTTCTAGCGTGACGAGGCGTTGTTCGTGAGACTCGATCGCCTCGCCATGCGTCCGGTGCGGGTCGCCGCTCGCTCGGGGCGCAGCATGCTCTCGGATGAAGCCGAGCGAGCGATCGACGGCATGCTCGCCGGGCCGCTACCGGAGACGGTCGCGCGCTCGCTCGCGCAAAACCACGTGCTCGAGCGCGTGGCGGTCGAACTGCTCGAAACCTTGGAACAGGATCGGCAGGACGGGCACCGCGACGGAGGCGTCGAGTCGATGCTTCGAAGCCCCGCGCTCCAGCAGTGGATCGCCAGCGACGACGCCGCGCGCCTCATCGAGCCGCTGGTCGACCGCGTCTTGCGGAGCCCCGCGGTCAAGGAGACGATCGTCGGTGTCGTCGGCAGCCCCGAGCTTCGGCACGCGCTGTCGAAGCAGACGAGCGGATTCGCAGCGGAGGTCGCAACTGCTGCGCGGACGCGCGCGGAGCACACGGATGATTCGGTCGAGACGCGGATTCACACGGGGTTGCGGTTGCGCAGGGCCGACGTGGGCCGCCCTCGGTTCGCCGGCTTCGCAACACGCGGAGTGGCGCTCGTCGTCGACGCGATCCTTGCGCAACTGGCCTTCCTCGTCGGCGCAGCCTCGATCGCCGTCGTTGCGTCGCTCGTGGGCTCCTCTATGACCGGATGGGCGACGCGCGCCCTCGGCGGCGGCGTCTGGGTCGTTGCCGCCGCTACGTACTTCGCCGCTTTCTGGAGCAGCACGGGTCAGACGCCCGGGATGCGCCTGATGGGCCTACGCGTCGCCGACTCCATGGGGAAGCCGCCGTCGCTGCTTCGCTCGTTACTTCGGTTCTTCGGTCTCCTGCTCGCAATCGTCCCGCTGTTCGCGGGCTTTCTGCCGGTGTTCGTCGACCGCCGGCGCAGGGCGCTGCAGGACTTCATCGCCGGCACGGTGGTCCTCCACGACGGCGAGGACGACATCGACGCCGGCGACCCTCTGCCGCCGCCGGACGACCCGACCGGCGTGACGGCCCGGGCGCCGAGAATCGCACCCGCGCCGGCGACCCGCGACCGGCGCGCGAACGGCGGCACGCTGCGAAGCAGCTGGACGGACGTCGACGGTGTCCGCATGCACGCCGTCGGCGGCGGCAGCGGCCCGCCGGTCGTGCTGGTACACGGGCTCGGCGTCTCGGGGGCCTACATGCTCCCGCTCGCGCGCGTCCTCGCATCCTCGTGCACGGCGATCGTGCCGGACCTACCGGGCCAGGGACGGAGCGGTCAGCCGCGCGGGCCGTTCGGCATCGGGGAGATGGCCGACGCGCTCGGCAGCTGGCTCGAGACGCGCAACGTGGAAGCGCCGCTGATCGTGGCCAATTCGATGGGCTGCCAGATCGTGACCGAGCTCGCCGTTCGGCGGCCGGGCCTGGTCGGGCCGATGGTGCTGGTCGGGCCGACGGTGGATCCCGCGCGTCGTGCCGCGCGCCATCAGCTGTTCGGCGTCCTCCGCGACTCGGTCCACGAGCCGTTCTCGCTGCTCGCGCTGACCGCTCGCAACAACGCCGCCAACGCCGACATCCGCCCGCTGCTGACGGCGGCGAGGTCGGCGCTCGCCGACCGGATCGAGGAGCGGCTGCCGCTGATCGACGAGCCGACGGTCATCGTCTACGGCGATCAGGATCGGTTCATCAGCCGACAATGGGCAGAGCGGGCGGCTGCGCTCCTACCCCGCGGTCGGCTCGTCGTCGTGCCGTCCCAAGCCCACGCGGTCCACTACACGCGGCCGGATCTCGTCGCCGGGATCGTCGGCGAGCTCCTCGGCGAAGAACAGGAGCATCGCGTCGGCGAGCGCTCGCGGCGCCTCCAGCATCGGAACGTGCCCGCACCGAAGGCGCACGACCCGAGTCCGCGGCAGGAACCGCTGCCAATCCTCCGCTAGTCGGACCGGCACGAGCCGGTCGTCTTCTCCCCACGCGAGGAGCGTCGGAGCGCGCACCGCCGACAGCTCGGCGCGCACGTCGGAGCGGGACGCGAACCTGAC
>VAXB01000046.1 GCA_005883995.1 Actinomycetota bacterium | reverse complement strand
CGCCTACCTGCTCTACGAGATCGTGCTCGCGGTCTTCGCACTGTGCGCGGTCGTGACCGTGTGGGTCGACCGGCCGGAAAGGCCGCGCCGGTCGGTCGCCGAGATTCTTGCGCTCATGGGCGGCCTCGCAGCCGCCGGTGCTGTGCTCCTCGTCCCGGGAATCGCGGGTCACGCGAACACAACGTCACTCCGCGGGCTGTCGCTCATCTTCGACTGGCTCCACCTCGTGGCGGGATCTCTGTGGGTTGGCGGCCTCGTCGGGCTGCTCGTGCTTTGGCGAAGCACGCGCGACCTGCTGCGCGTCGCGCTCCTCTCGCTCGTCGTGCCGCGCTTCTCGCGGATAGCGTTCGCGTCGGTCGTCCTGCTGATCGGTGCGGGGACCGGCGCGTCCGTTCTGCATATGCCGACGCTGTCGGCGTTCTGGCAGACGTCGTACGGTCAGGCGCTCGGAATCAAGATCCTGCTGCTGGCGGCGGCCCTCCTCTTCGCGGCCGTGAACCTCGCGCGTACGAAGCCGCGCCTCGAAGCGGCGGCGCGGCGGCCGGAGCTCGCCGAGGGCGCGGCAGTGCTGCTGCGGCGGCTCGTCGCGGGAGAAGCGTTCTTCGTCTGGGGAGCGGTATTCGCCGCGGCCGTCCTCTCGAGCCTCGCGCCGCCGTCGAAGGCGCTCGGCGAGATCAACCGTGCGGTTGCGCGCGTCGGCCCCGGGCCCGTGAACGAGGTCGTCCACCAGGCCGGCTACACCCTCGCCGTCGGAATCTCGCCGAACCGCGCAGCTGCGCCAGCGAGCTTCCGGGTCAAGATCACGCGGAACGGCAAGCCCGTGACGGGCGCGACGTTGGTCACGCGGTTCACGATGCTCGACATGGAGATGGGCGACCAGCAGTACGCGTTCCGTGAGACGGGGCCCGGGGTCTACGAGCGGTCGGCGCCGGCGCTCGTGATGGCGGGTCATTGGGGCTTGTCGTTCCAGGTCGCGCCGCCAGGCGCTGCACCGTTCGACGTGCTCCTGGTCGACAGGGCGCAGGGATGAGCACGCGACTCCGTCTTTTCGCGGCGCTCGGAGCGCTCGCTGTAGCGCTCGTCGCCTGGACGCTCGTCTTACTGCTCCTGGCGGGGCGACTGTCCTTCTAACGGATGCGCATCGTCTCGCACGCCGCGATGCTGCGGTTGCCCGCACCATCGGTCGAGACGACGCAGTACTGCAGCTTGCCGGCCGCGAGCGACCGTGGGACCTTCCACGACACGGCTTGCGGCTTCGAGTAGAGGACGCGGCGCAGCTTCCTATGCAACGTCGCAACAACCTTGCGCCCACGCTACGAGATACGCGCCGTTGCGCCGCGGCGTCCGCCTGCCGGCTGTGGATAGACGATCGGTGCGCGAATGTCCCTGGACACCAGCGCATTCGCCGAGACGAGCTTCTTCACGGCCGACATTGCCGCCCGCGCAAGGTCGTTCGCCGATGACGCGTTGACAGTGAGGCCGCTCAAGACGCGTTCGGCAGCAGGCGTGGGGCGTGTGAAGTCCGCAATCCCGTAGCCCGCCGGCATGACGACGAGCAGCGGCCCGACATAGAACGACGCGAGCTCCGACCCGAGGAATTTGGCGTACGACTTTGGCTTCCCGAAAAGCTCCGGAACCGCTCCGAGGTCACCGGCCGATGCGAGCACCGCGACCTTGATGCGCCGATGCTTCACGTAGACGCTCTCGACCGTCGACTTCAGCGCCGCGACGAGCCCCGGATCGGGCGCGGGGAACGGGACGAACACGTCCTGCCCGGGGAGGATGTCGCTCGCCGGATCCCCGTCGGCGCGCGCACCCGCTGCAAGCGCGAACGGCAGCGCGGCGACGAACGACGCGAGCGCGATCTTGCGACCCCTCATCGCGAACAGCTTAGAGGGCTGCCCGACGGCCTCAGCCTCGGCCTTCTCATACCCCTGGCGGGTATACTAAGCGGGGTGACGAACGAACGCGAAATCACGTACAAGGTCGCCGGCATGAGCTGCGGCCACTGCGAGCAAGCGGTCAGCTCCGAGCTCACGACCGTGCCGGGGGTCGATTCGATCGACGTCGACCTCGACAGCAAGCTGGTCACCGTTCGCGGCTCCGATCTCGAGGATGGCGCGCTGCGGGCGGCGATCGAGGAGGCGGGCTACGAGGCGGCCTGAGGAGAACCGATGGCGAACCTGATCGCGACGCCAGACAACGCGCTTCGTCTCGAGCTGGACGGGATGACCTGTGCCTCGTGCGCCGCCCGGATCGAGAAGAAGTTGAACAAGCTCGACGGCGTCGCGGCGACGGTCAACTTCGCCACGGAGCAAGCAACGGTCGAATGCGCTCGAGACGTGCCAGTCGAGCAGCTCGTTGCGGCAGTCGAAGCCGCCGGCTACCACGCCCGTCCGGTCCGCGCTGCGGGCCTCGACGCGCACGATCACGCGGGCGTCGGCCACGATCATCACGACGAGCCATTGCGCGTGCTGATGCGCAGGCTCGTCGTGGCGATCGTCCTGACCGTTCCCGTAGCGCTACTCGCGATGGTGCCGCCGCTCCGCTTCGGCGGGTGGGCGTGGGTGTCGCTAGTGCTGTCGACACCGGTCGTGTTCTACTCGGGTGCGAGTTTCCATCGCGTCGCACTGAAGAATGCGCGCCACTTCACGGCGACGATGGATACGTTGATCTCACTCGGCACGATCGCGGCGTGGCTGTGGTCCACCGTCGTCCTGATCGCGGCGCTCGACACCGACACCTACTTCGAGGTCGGTGCGGCGGTCACGACGCTGATCGTGCTCGGCCGCTACCTCGAGGCCCGCGCGAGGGGTCGCTCGTCGGAGGCGATCAAGAGGCTGCTCGAGCTCGGAGCCAAGGAGGCACGGCTCGTGCGCGACGATGTGGAAACGCTCGTACCTGCGGATCAGCTGAACGTCGGCGACTGCTTTGTCGTGCGGCCGGGCGAAAAGGTTGCGACCGACGGCGTCGTCGTCGACGGCGAGTCGGCGCTCGACCAGTCGATGCTGACCGGCGAGCCGGTCCCGGTCGAGGTCGCAGCCGGTTCGGAAGTCGCCGGCGCGACGGTCAACAGCTATGGGCGCCTCGTCGTTCGCGCGACGCGCGTCGGCGCCGACACGGCGCTGGCGCAGATCGCGCGTCTCGTCGACGCTGCTCAGTCCGGCAAGGCGCCGGTGCAGCGTCTGGCCGATCGCGTCTCGGCCGTGTTCGTCCCGATCGTGATCGTTCTGTCGCTGCTGACCCTCGGCGGCTGGCTCCTTGCCGGCGCCTCGGCGGCCACGGCGTTCACTGCCGCGGTCACCGTCCTGATCATCGCGTGTCCCTGCGCGCTCGGGCTCGCGACGCCGACCGCGCTGATGGTCGGCACCGGCCGTGGCGCGCAGATGGGCATTCTGATCAAGGGCCCGGAGATTCTCGAGCAGACGCGACGTGTCGACACGATCGTCCTCGACAAGACCGGCACCGTCACCGAGGGCAAGCTCGAGCTTGCCGATGTCGTGCTGTCCGACGGCGCGACGCGCGCCGACGTCTTGCGTCTGGCGGGAGGCCTCGAAGCGGCATCGGAGCATCCGGTTGCGCAGGCGATCGCCGGCGCCGCGCGCGCCGAGGTCGGCGCTCTGCCGTCGGTCGAGCGTTTTCGCAATCAGCCGGGCATCGGCGTGACGGGCGTGGTCGACGGCCACGAGGTGTCGGTCGGGCGCAGGGACGGCCGGATCGAGGTCGGCTGGGACGGGGTGGCGCGCGCCACGGTCGAGGTGCGTGACACGGTCAAGCCGTCGAGCGCCGAGGCGATTCGCGAGTTGAAGGACCTGGGACTCATGCCGGTGCTGCTGACCGGCGATTCCAGCGAGGCCGCCATGAAGGTCGGGCACGAGGTGGGCGTCGACCGCGTCGTCGCCGAGGTGTACCCCGACGACAAGGTCGCCGAGGTGACGCGTCTCCAGGAACAGGGCCGTGTGGTGGCGATGGTGGGTGACGGCGTCAACGACGCGCCGGCGCTGGCACAGGCTGACCTCGGTCTGGCGATCGGCACGGGCACGGACGTCGCGATCGAGGCTTCCGACCTGACGCTCGTCTCCGGCGATCTGCGCGCGGCCGTCGACGCGATCCGCCTGGCACGAAAGACGCTGGGAACGATCAAGAGCAACCTCTTCTGGGCCTTTGCGTACAACGTCGCTGCTCTTCCGCTCGCGGTCGCCGGCCTTCTCAACCCGATCATTGCTGCCGCCGCGATGGCCGCCTCCAGTTTGTTCGTCGTCGGCAACAGCCTGCGGCTGAAGCGCTTCGCCAGCGTCCGCCACCTCAAGGAGCTCGCATGACCGAGATCGTCGAGCACGTCCACGGCTACACGAAGGACAAGGAAGCACTCGTCAAGCGCTTGCACCGAATCGAAGGGCAGGTGCGCGGCATCGAAAAGATGGTCGAGGACGACCGCTACTGCATCGACATCCTCACTCAGATCTCGGCCGTGAACACGGCGCTCGAGTCGCTCGCGTTCAAGATGCTCGACGAGCACGTTCGCCATTGCGTCGCCGGCGCGCTCACCTCGGGGGACGAGACCGACGCGAAGGTCAAGACCGACGAGCTAATGGACGCTGTCCAGCGCTTCGCACGCACGCGCTGATACCGCAACGAGAAAATGAGAAGACCCGCCGGTCCGGCGGGTCTTCCCTGCGCAAGCAGCCTATCCCTGGGCTGCTACTTGACGGTCAGCTTGAGGTGATTGTCGTCGGGTGCCTGCTTGACCATCGTGATCTGGTAGACGCCCTTCTTCGTCAGCGTGATCTTCTGGCCGACCTGCTCGTGCTTCACGAAGCCGGCCGGGCCGCGGAAGACGAGTGCAGCCTCGTCGTAGTTGGCGAGCGTTACTGGTCCGCTCCGGACCAGCGTCGTCGCGTACTGGCGATGATCCGATCCGCCGCCCAGATAGAACGAGTGGCAGCCAGGATCGTGCATACGGATCTGGAGCAGCTTCGACTGCGACGCAGCCGCGGGGGCGGCTGCGACCAGGAGCGCCAGGAACGGAACGAGGAGCAGCTTGCGCATTGAGATTGACCTCCGCTTGTGATCGACACGATTCATCTCAGTCATCAAAGACGAGGCCATCGCCTGGGGCATCCGCACCCGACCGTGGACGCTCTCCGCGAATTCCCTGATGCTGTCGTTTGAGGTGTGCCGCCCCTGTGGCACGCCGGCTAACGGCGTCGCAGCTTGAGCCCTTCGAGGCCCCAGATCACGAACGCACCCGTGCGACGAGGCTCCTCGACGAGCTCGAGCTCGCCCCAGCCGGAGCGGAGCGCCTCGACGCTCGCTGCCAGCTCGATTCGCGCCAGCGGCGCGCCGATGCACACGTGGATTCCGCCGCCGAAGCCGATGTGCTGATCCGCGTTCGGGCGCGAGACGTCGAACGCATCTGGATCGTCGAACATGCGAGGGTCGCGGTTTGCGGCGCCGAACAGCAGCGCGATCTTCGCGCCGCGCGGGATCGACTGGTCGCCGACGGTCACATCGTCCGCGAGGACCCACCGTTCGAACAGCTGTAGCGGTGGGTCGAACCGGATCATCTCTTCGACCGCGGCGGCGGCGGTGACGTCGCCGCCGACGACGCGTCGCCACATGTCGGGGTGACGCGCGAACGCGAGCATCCCGTTCCCGAGCGTGTTGACCGTCGCCTCGTGGCCGGCGTTCAGGAGGACGATCACGGTGCTGACGATCTCGTCGTCCGAGAGCCGCGCGCCGTCGACTCGGGCGCCGACGAGAGCCGTGACCATGTCGTCTTGCGGGTGGGCGCGCCGTTCCCGAATCAGGCCGTGGACGTAGTCGCGGAACTCGGCCGCCGCGTCGTTCGCCGCGACCGCCGCTTCCAGCGGAACGTCGAACTCGTACATCTTCACCATCCGGTGCGACCAGTCGAGCAGGTCGCGGTGCCGGTCGAGCGGGACGCCGAGCATGCGGCAGATGACGGCGATCGAAAACGGCTGGGCGTAGTCGTAGAGCAGCTCCATCTCGCCCGCCGCCGTCAACGGCGCGAGGAACTCGCCTGCGAGCGAGCGGACCGGCTCGCGGAGCGCCTCGACGCTGCGGGGCGTGAACGCCGCTGCGACGAGCTTGCGGATCCGCGTGTGGTCCGGCGGCTCGAGCCAGAGCAGGCTCCAACGTTCGGTGTCCCAGAATGCCTGCCAGCGCGGGTCGAGCGGTGGGACGCCGATCTCCGCCGGCGCCATCACGTGGCGGAAGTTCCGGCCGAGCCGCTTGTCGCGGAGGCACGCGCGGACGTCTTCGTGGCGCGTGACGAACCAGCGTTCCCGCACCTCGTCGTAGAAGACCGGCGTGGTCTCGCGCAGCCGGCTGAGCGTCGGGTACGGGTCAGCGAGGAAGGCGGGATTGCCCGGGTCCAACGCCGGCGTGTAGCCGAGCTCCACGCGCGGACCGTACCTCGGTAGGCGGGCGCGGCGAGCCGCCGTTGCGACCCGCCGCCTGCCGTTCCGTCCTAGGCCGCGAGCTTCCGGCGGGCTTTCTGCACCGACGGCAGCGCGGCCTTGGCCTTCGCGAGCGGCCGTGCACGCAGCGTCACCGTCGCCGGCTTCGGTCCGATCGTGATCTCCTCGCCCGTGGCGGGGTTCCGGCCCTTCCGCGCCTTCGTCGCTTCCTTCACGCGCACGACCAGCTGGACGACGCCGCCGATCCGCACCTTCTCGCCAGCGGCGAGCTCGTCGAGAACGACGTCCTCGAGCGCCTCGAGGACACGCTTCACTTCGCTCTTGCTCATCTCCGTGCGGTCGGCGACCTCGGCGGTGAGCTGCGTCTGGGTCAGTGGCATAGGGCTCCTTTGTCCGCGGATGAGCCTGGCATTGAACCGAAGCGGGCCGACGGATGTCGAGGTGCGGGCGGCCTCAGGGCGAGATCGTCTTGGATCGGCCGATCGTGGCGCCGCTCGCGTTGAGCGCGACCACGGCCACGTGCTTCGCTCCCGCCGGCAACGGAAATGCGTTCTCGAAGGCCGACTTCACGATCGTCTGCGCGGCGCGGCCGTCGACGACCAGGCGCCACCTCGCCACCTCGGTCGCGCCGTTCCAGCTGACGTACATCTTGTCGTCGCGCACCGCGACCGCCGGGCTGTCGGTGGGATGCCCGTGCCATACGAACTTGTACGCGCGGTACGAGTCGGCGTCCTGGTTGACGCCGGTGACGCGACCACGCAATTTCCCGAACCGGGCGTCCAGCAGCACGCTGCCGCCGTGGTCGAACTCCGTGTAGAACGGGAGCGCGCCCCAGCCGACGAACAGGTGACCGCTGGGGAGGAACTGCGCGTTGCCCTCGAACGGCGCGAGCCGTCCGGCGTGGTGGTAGCTCGTTACCAGTGTCGCCTTCTTGGCCGTCGTGTCGACCCGCAGGCGGAGGATCCGCGTGAACTTCTCGGCCGGCGGCGCCGCTGCATTGTCGAAGAGCGTGATCGTCCCGTCGGTTTGCCGTCGCGCGTCGTGCTGCCACTCGAAGTTCGTCCCGGTACCCATCTTGAAGTCGCTCTTCTTCCCGCCAAGGCGCCAGAGGATCTTGTGTTGCGTCCTGCTCAGCTCGTACAGCGTGTGCGTGTTACGGCCGGAGATCAGGAGGTTGCCGTTCGGCTCGGGCTCGATCGAGTTGATGTGGAAATAATCCCACGGCGCAGGCTTCTTCGCGGTCGCCTTCGGCGGCGGCGCATACGACTCGTCGAGCCCGATCGATGGGTAGCTGTGCCACTCGAAGACGATGCGCCCGCTCGCGATGTCGCGCTCCTGGACAATCCCTTCGAAGACGCGGCCTTTCTTCGGTCCCCCGAACTTGGAGAGATCCATCGGGATCTGTCTGTACACCGTGAACACCGCTGTGTTGTTCGGCGTGATGTGGAACTCGTGGATGTCCCCGGTGAGGCCGTGCCCGGCCGTCACCTTCGCGATCTGCTTGTACGTGTCGTCGTAGATGGCGTAGTAGCCGCTCCCGACGCCCATGGGAGCCCGACCGCGCCACCAGGTCAGGACCGGCTTCCCGTGCAGTTGCTGCACGCGGAAGTCGCTGACCCCGTGTGTGTCGAGTGGGTGGAACCACACGACCTGGCCGTTGTCGTCGACGATCTCGGGACCTGCCTGAAGCACCTTCATCTTCGGCGCGATGAAGATGTCCCCGGGCGCCGTTCCGTGCGGCTTCGTGAGGATCTGGATCGGCGGCGGCTTCAGGTCGGGCCGCGTCACGAAATGCTCGGTCGGCGGCGGCGGCCCCTTCGGCTTCGCGGCATTCGTCGTCGCCGCCGTCGAATGATGCGAATGGCCGCAGCCGGCGGCGACGATCGCGACGGCAGCACCGGCCAGCGCTCGGCGGATCACGCGCGAAAGCATAGGCAAACGCGCGTCAAGCCCGTCGCAGCGGTTTCGACAATCCGATCCTGTGGCCGTGCCGGTCGAGCGCACGCACCGCGACGAGCGGTGTTCGCGGTGCCGGCGCCGACGACTCGAATCCGTTGCGCGCGATCGTCTCGACAGGACGCAGCGCGCGCGGATCCGAGCCGCCGAGGATCTGCCAGCGAGCCACAGTTGTCGCGCCGTTCCAGCTGACGTACACGCGGCCGCGGTGCAAGCCGATCGAAGGCCGGCCGATCGGACGCCCGACCCATTGATAGCGATATGCGCGGTAGGAATCGGCGCCGCTGCCGAAGCGGAGGTCGAGCAGCACGCGTCCGCGCCGGTCGTACTCCGTCACCTGCGGCTCGTGACCCCAGCCGACGAGCAGGTGCTGCTTCGGCAGCAACTGCGCGTTTCCCTGGTTGATCGCGACGATCGCCGGACGGTGCACGATCGTGCGCATCAGGCGCGCGCGCATCGTCCGTGCGTCCAGGTGGACGAAAATGATCCGGGTCTGCGTATGGACGCGCGGTGCGGCGCCGTTGTCGAAGATCCGGATCGTCCCGTCCGGCTGCCGGCGCGCATCGTGCTGCCAGGCGAAGCGAACGCCGCGCCCGAGGCGGTAATCGCTGCGCTTGCCGCCGAGGCGCCACAGGATCCGCCCCGTCCGGCGCTCGAGCTTGTACACGGCGTGGGTGTTCCGCGCGGACACGAGCAGATTCCCGTCGGTGTCGACGTCGATCGCGTTCACGTGGAAGTAGTCGTACGGGAGGTCGCGGTTCCGCGGTGCCTTCGCGTACGACTCCGAAAGCGGCACGTGCGAGACGCTGCGCCAATCGAGCAGGACCTCGCCCGTGCGGAGGTCGAGCTCCTGCACGCCCCCTTCGGTCACACGTCTGCCGCCGCGGCGGACGCTGTCGACCGTCGTCATCAGGGCGGTGCCGCGACGGGTGAGCAAGAACTCGTGGATGTCGCCGGGGAGCTCGTGAGCCGGCCGGACGATCGCGAGCTGGCGGTAACGCGCGTCTGAGATCACGTAGAACGCGCGGCCGGTCTTGATCCCCGTCGGGCGCGCTTGCCACCACGTCAGCACCGGTCGGCCGCGGTACCACTGCATCCGGAAGTCGGAGACGCCGCGCGTGTTCAGCGGCCGGAACCAGACGAGGCGACCGCGGTTGTCGAAGATCATCGGGCCGGCCTGCGGCGTTTTCCGCTTCGGCGCGATGAACAGGAAGCCTGGCGCCGTGCGCCCGGCGCGGTGGAGGATGCGCACGATCGGCGGGTGCAGGTCCGGCCGCGACCAGAAGTGCTGCGCCGCCGCCGCGCCTGCGTTGTTTGGGCCGAGTGCGGCCGCCGCCGCCGCGGCGCCGGCGCACGCTTGTCGTTGCAGACGGCGCACGTCAGGTCGGACCGGTTTTACTCCACAAGAGTTAGGCGCGCTGGTGTCATTTCGCGCCCACGCGGTACGAAACGTGAATGGCCTCGCAGCGGGACTCGGCGCCGCAGCACACGGAGCAGGTGCGGATCATGCTCAGGCCGATCGGCAGCGGCCTTCCGCTCGGGTTCTTCGCCTTCGGGATCGGGATGCTTCTACTCGGCTGTTCGGCTCTCGGGTGGATCCCCGTCGCGGAGCAGAAGGACGTCGGGACGTTCCTGTTCCTGTTCGTCTTTCCGCTCGAGTTGCTCGCGACGGTTTTCGCGTTCCTGGCGCGTGACACGCTCGGCGCGACGACGCTCGGGCTGTTCACGGCGTCCTGGCTGGCACTCGGCTGGTTCGAGTTCACGTCGCCGCCCGGGTCGACGAGCGTAACGGTCGGGATCTACCTCTTCGGCTTCGCGACAGCAGCGCTACTCCTCGCCTTGATGTCGACGATGGGCAAGCCGTTCTTCACGCTGCTCCTCCTTCTCGCGGTGGCTCGCATGGTGCTCTCCGGGTACTACGACGTCGGCGGCAGTCATCGCTGGTACGAGATCTCCGGCGGATTCGCGATCGCGCTTTCCGCGCTCGCGATGTACGGCGCCGCCGCGCTCGGGATCGAGGACGCGCAGCAGCGGGACGTGCTCCCGCTGTTCAGACGCGGCGGAGCGGATGAAGCATTCCAGGGGTACGGCGCACAACTGGAGCGCCTGGAGGCCGAGCCGGGAGTGCGGCAGCAGTTGTGAGCGGACGCCGAGTATCCGCGTGCCTCGCCGCCGCGTTTACACGGTGATGTACGGGTTCATGTATCGCGCCGCGTGTCCCGACTGCGGGCGCGTCATCGATGCGAACGAGGGCGAGCCGCACGTCTGTGTCATCGACGTCCGCCGTGCCGTCGCGGACTTCGAAGCGGCGTTCGCGCTCTGGCTCGAGACGCCGTCCGGGCGCTTCGCCGCCTGGGACGCCGCCCGCCGCCGCTAGCTGGGATTCCAGCGAGCGAGCGCGCCCGTGCGGGTGCTCGTTTCGAGCTTTTCGTAGACGTGCTCGAGATGCTTGCCGACCGTCCGGGTGGCGATCTCGAGCTCGGCCGCGATTTCCGAGTTCGTGAGACCGCGCCGCACGAGCCCGAGAACTTGCTCTTCACGCCGTGTCAGCGTCGCGGACATTGACCGACCATACGTCAAATGCCGTATTGCGCCAACGTGCGGGCCGGCGCAGTGATTGAGGGACTCAATCGACGTGGGAGGACGGATGGAGACGGCACAGGGAGAGACTGCGCTCGCAACCGCACTCGGCGCCCGTATTCGCGGGACCGCGATCGGCCCGGAGGATCCGGCGTACGCCGACGCGCGGCTTGTTCACAACGGCATGATCGACCGGCGGCCGGCGCTGATCGCCCGTTGCCGCGACGCCGCGGATGTCATCCAGGCCCTTGCGTTCGCGCGCGGCGAGGGGCTCGATGTCACGGTGCGCTGCGGTGCGCACAGCGGGTCGGGACAGGCCTCGGTCGACGGTGCCCTGCAGATCGACCTGACGCCGATCGGATACGTCCACGTCGACCCGGTGCAGCGACTGGCGCGCGTCGGCGGTGGCGCGATGCTTGGCGACGTCGACCACGCGACGCACGGCTTCGGGCTCGCTGCGCCGTTCGGGACGGTTTCGACGACCGGTGTCGGCGGGCTGACGCTCGGAGGCGGAGTGGGCTACCTCTCGCGCCGGTGGGGGCTGTCGATCGACAACCTCGTCGGTGCCGACGTCGTCCTCGCCGACGGCACGTTCGTCTCCGCGAGCGAGGACGCGAATTCGGACCTGTTCTGGGCGTTGCGCGGTGGCGGTGGGAACTTCGGGATCGTGACCGAGTTCCGCTTCCAGCTCCATCCGGTCGGGAACGTGATCGGCGGTCCGATGTTGTGGCCGCTCGACAAGACGGAGCAGATTCTCAGCCTGTATCGCGACTGGATGCCGGAGCAGCCGGACGACATCTACGCGTTCTTCGCCGTGCTGTCGGTTCCGCCGGGCGATCCCTTCCCTGCGGAGCTCCACCTGCGCAAAGCGTGCGCGCTCGTCTGGTGCAACACGGCGCCCGAGGCCGAGGCCAAGGAGGCGATGGACACGTTCCGCGCCGTCGCGCCGCCGATGCTCGACGGGACGGGCGAGATGCCGTTCCCGGCATTGCAGTCGGCGTTCGACCCGCTGCTTCCGTTCGGTACGCGGATGTACTGGCGAGGCGGGGTCGTGAAGGAGGTGCCGGACGCAGCGATCCCCGAGTACGAGCGCTTCGGCAACTCGGCGCCGACGTGGGCGTCGCAGACGCACGTGTACCCGATCGACGCCGCCGCATCCCGGCCGGGCGTCGACTCGACTGCGTGGCCGTGGCGCGACGCAAGGTGGTCGCAGGTGTTCGTCGGCGTCGACTACGAGCCGGGCCGCGACGACGAGCTGCGCGACTGGGCCGTCGGTTTCTCCGAGGCGCTCCGTCCGTATTCGATGGACGCCGGCTACGTCAACTTCATGATGGACGAAGGCGACGACCGAGTCCGAGGAGCGTACGGCCCGAACTACGAGCGGCTCACGCAGATCAAGGCGAAGTACGACCCGGACAACGTGTTCCACGCGAACCACAACATCCGGCCGGCTTCCTAGCGGGCAACAAGGGGTCAGACCCTCCGGGTCTGACCCCTTTTAGAGGCGTCATGTAGAGCGATGTGCGCCCTTACGCCCGAATGCACGCGGCCCGATGGGTCGCGGCGGCGCCGGCCGGTGAGCGCAACTCGGGATCGATTCGCTTGCAGTCGTCGATCGCGATCGGGCACCGGGGATGGAAGCGGCACCCCGACGGGATCCGCACCGCGTCGGGCGTCTCGCCGCGCAGGATCTGCGGCTCGCGCCGTTCGCGCGGATCACGGCTCGGTACCACCGAGAGGAGCGCGCGCGTGTAGGGATGCCGCGGCTGCTGGACGACGTCGCGCGTCGCGCCTTCCTCGACGATCCGGCCGAGATACATGACCGCGATGCGGTCCGCGAACCGTGCTGCCGTCGACAGGTCGTGCGTGATCATCAGGATCCCGAGCCCCTCCCGGCGCAGCCGGTCGAGCAACAGGAGAACGCCCGCGCGGACCGAGACGTCGAGCATCGAGACCGGCTCGTCGGCCACGAGCAGCTTCGGCTCGAGGACGAGGCCGGCCGCGATCGCGACCCGTTGCCGCTGGCCGCCCGACAGCTCGTGCGGGTACCGCTGGAGGAACAGCTCCGGCGGGGAGAGCTCCGCCTTCTCCAGCGCGTCGCGCACTCGTTCGAGCCGATCGCTCTTCGACGCGCCGACGCCGTGGATCAAGAGCGGTTCCTCGACCGCCGCGCGGACCCGCAGCCTCGGGTCGAGCGACTCGTACGGATCCTGGTAGACGAGCTGCATCTCCCGACGCAGCGGGCGGAGCGCGCGGGCGGACAGCCGCGTGATGTCGCGGCCGCCGAACCGGATCGACCCGGCGTCCGGCTCGACGAGGCGGAGGACGGCGTGCGCGGTCGTCGTCTTGCCGCAGCCGGACTCCCCGACGAGCGCGAGCAGTTCGCCTGCGGCGACGGACAAGGTGACGCCCTCGACCGCGTGCACCGTGTCCTTCGGCCGCCGCGCAAAGCTCGCCACGAGTCCGCGCGGCACCGGATAGCGGACGACGAGGTCCCGGACGTCGAGCAGAGGCGCGCTGCCGTTCGCGCTCACGCGATCGGCGCCGGGACGTCGTTGAGATGACACGCTGCGGCGTGGCGCGTCGCGACGGTCTTCAGCTGCGGCGGGATCGTCGGGCACGGCTCGAAGACGCGGTCGCACCGGGGATGGAACGGGCATCCCGCCAACGGCCGGTCGAGGCGCGGCGGCGCGCCGGGGATCGAGACGACGTCGCCGTCGCCGCCGAGATCCGGCGTCGCCGCAAACAGCAAGCGCGTGTACGGGTGCCGCGGCTCGTGGTAGAGCGCATCGACAGTTCCCGTCTCGGCGATCTCGCCTGCGTACATGACGGCGCCGCGGTCGCACAGCTGCGCGACGACGGGCAGGTCGTGCGTGACCAGGATCAGCGCGAGCCCGAAGTCGCGACAGAGGGAGTCGAGCAGCTCCAGGATCTGCGCCTGGACCATCACGTCGAGCGCCGTCGTCGGCTCGTCGGCGATCAGCACCTTCGGGTTGCACGCGAGCGCCATCGCGATCGCGGCGCGCTGCCGCATCCCGCCGGAGAGCTCGTGCGGGAAACGCGCCTCGCGCGCGGCTGGGAGCCCGACCGATTCGAGCAGCTCAGCCGTTCTCGCCCGCGCACCTGCGCCGGTCGCTCGGTCGTGGAGCTCGAGCGCCTCGACGATCTGCGAGCCGACGGTGCGCACCGGGTTGAGTGCGTTCATCGCACCCTGAAAGACGATTGCCACGTCGACCCAGCGGTGTGGCCTGACCGTCTCCTCGCCGCCGGCGAGCATGTCTTCGCCCTGGAACCGGATGCTTCCGGCAACGCTCGCGTTCGGCGGCAGTAGCCCCATGATCGCGAGCGCCGTCGTCGTCTTGCCGCAGCCTGACTCGCCGACGAGGCCGAGGCGTTCGCCGGAGTTGATCGCGAGGTCGATCCCGCGAACCGCGTGCAGGTCGACGTCGTCCTCGCGGCTGAACCAGACATGGAGCCCCTCCACCTCGAGCAACGCGCTCATACCGGGTCTCCCGACCGTCCGACCAGCGGCCGAAGCCTGAAGGTTCTCGCAGAGA
>VAXB01000045.1 GCA_005883995.1 Actinomycetota bacterium | reverse complement strand
GTCGTCGAGGCCCTCGAGGAGCTTTCCGACCTCCGGAGCGACGAACTTCTCGTGCGCGAGCCGGCCGACCGTCGCGCTCGCCTCCGCCCGGGCCTCTGCACCGCCGGAGGGCATCATCACGCGCTGGTCCCAGAAGAGCACGGTCGCGGCCTTGCGGAGGTCGTCGACCTCCGCGAGCAGCTCCTTCAGCCGATCGAGCTTTGGATTTGTCATGGCGCGGATCCTATGCGAGCCCATCTCGGCAGGGTCGCCTCGCGCCCACCCGTGAGACCCAATGGCCGGAGGATGAGCACGATCGCCATCAGCGCGCCGACGACGACGACGCGCGTCCCGGCAGGCAGGTCGACGTTCCAGCCCGCGATCGAGACGCCGTTCTCTGCGGTCGCGAGGAACGAGTCGACCCCACTGACGGCGAGAGCACCGACGACGGCGCCGAGCAGGCTCGTCGTTCCGCCGATCACGAGCATCGCCAGTGTGATGAACGTGAGGTCCAGGTACAGCGCTTCGGTGTTCAGCGGCAGCAGGTGGACGTAGACCCCGCCCGCGAATCCGGCAAGTGCACCGGAGAGCGTGAACGCGATCAGTCGCTGCATGTACATCGAGACGCCGACGGCGCGCGCGGCCGCGGCATCCTCGCGCGTCGCGCGCAGGACCCGTCCGTACCGGCTCCGCTGATACACGAAGGCGACGACGACGGCGATCACCGCGCAGGCGGCGGCCTGGGTCAACCCGGTCGTCTCCGGCACCGACGAGAACGTGTTCAGCCCGGGGCCGATCTTCTCCCAGTAGCGGAGGATGTTGTGCGTGATCTCGAGCACGCCGAAGGTTGCGATGCCGGCGGCGAGCCCCGACAGGCGCATGAGCGGAAGCCCGACGAGGAGCGCGAAGGCCGCGCCGACAGCCGCCGCGAGCGCGAGCGACGGCACGTTCCCGACCGTCGTCGTGCGGAGGCCGTGTGCGAGGTTCGGCATGATCGCCGGCTTCTCGGCCGCCGGAACCGACAGGACGCCGGCCGTCCAGGCGCCGAGCGCGACGAAGCTGATGTGCCCGAAGGAGACGACGCCCGAATTGCCGATGAACGCGTACAGCGCGACCACGATCGCCACATTGACGAGCGCGTTGATGAAGTACGTCTGCGTCGAGTGCGAGAACACGGTGGCGAGCAGCGCCGCTGCGACGACGAGCAGCGCCGGAACGCCCAGCTCCACCACCGCGCCGGCGCTGCGCCTCACACGCGCTCCACGGCCTGTTGCTGCGACCGCGTGAACAACCCCTGCGGGCGGATGAGCAGCACGAGGATAACGGCGGCGAACAGAAACGACGGCAGGTACTGGCTCTGCGCGGTCGGAAGCGCCCCGCCGAGCAGACCGGAGGCGAACCCGATCACGAACCCTCCCAACGTCGCCGACCCGAGCCGGTACATCCCGCCGAGGACGACGCCGGCAAGCACCAGGATCGTGTCGCGTAGCGCGAAGTCCGGCGTCACGAGCGGCGACTGCACGGTGAGCAGCACGGAGACGGCCGCGGCGAGCACGCCCGAGATCAGGACGGCCGCGCCGATGACGCGATTCGCCCGCACGCCGAGGAGGCGGGCGGTGCGAAAGTCGATCGCGGCGGCGCGCATCTGCAGGCCGACGCTCGTCCGCGACAGCAGCGCGACGAGCGCGACCAGGCACAGGACCGCGACGACGGTCGCGACGATCGCGATCTTCCGGACGTCGACGCCGGAGATCGTGACGGGCCGCTGGAGGTACGCGAGCGAGGCGGCGATCTTCCCCAACGACCCGAACCAGATCAACGCGATGCTCTCGAGCAAGAAGGCGACGGCGAACGTCGCAACCAGCATCACCGCAGGCGAGTGGCCACGGAGCGGCCGGAAGACGATCACCTCCATCAACGCGGACAGGACGACGACGACGGCGAAGCACAAGAGGACGCCGGCCCACAGCGGCCAGCCCCACTGCGACGCGAGCGCGAGCGCGAATGCTCCGGCCATGATCAGCTGCCCGTACGCGAAGTTGACGAGCCGCAGGACACCGAAGACCAGACCGATCCCGACCGCCATCAACGCGTAGATCGAGCCGAGCCCGACCGCGTCGGCGAGCGTCTGCCAGTTGATGTTGAGGATCGCGATCATGCGAAGTAGGCCGCGACCATCGTCTGCGTGTCGTCGGCGTCCTTCGGCTCGAGCGTCAGCCGCAGCCGGCCGTTGGAGAGGACGTGCGAGCGGTTCGCGAGCGCGACCGTCCGCTGCGCGCGCTGCTCGACGAGCAGGACCGCGATCCCACGATCGCGGATTGCCGTGAGGGTCTCGAAGACGGCGTCCACCATCTGCGGGGCGAGCCCGAGCGACGGCTCGTCGAGGAGGAGCACATCCGGGTTCGCGATCAGCGCCCGTGCGATCGCAAGCTGCTGCTGCTGGCCGCCAGAGAGACCGCCGGCCGGCCGGCGGCGCGCTTCCTCGACGACCGGGAAGAGGTCGTACAGCCGGCGAAGATCCCCGGCGACGTCTCCCCGTGCGCGGCGGCCGGCGAGGCCGAGTCGCAGGTTCTCGTCGACCGTCAGCTCCGCGTAGATCCGGCGGCCCTCCGGGACGAGCGCGACGCCGCGCCGTGCGATGTCCTCCGGCCGGCGCCCGGCGATCGAGCGGCTCTGCAGCCGGATGTGACCCGACGAGGGGCGCAGGAGCCCCATGACCGCGTGCAGCGTCGTCGACTTCCCGGCGCCGTTCGGCCCGATCAGGCCGACGATCTCGCCGCGATCCACCTGGAGCGACAACCCGTCCACCGCGGTAACGGCGCCGTGGCGGACGACGACGTCCTCCAGCTCGAGCAGCGGGCCGCTCATTCGGCGACCGCGCTCTCGCCGAGGTACGCCGAGGCGACGTCGAGGTTCTCGCGAATTTCGGCCGGCGTTCCCTCCGCAAGCGTCCGGCCCTGGTCGAGCACGTGGATCCGGTCGCAGATCGACATCACGAGCGCCATGTTGTGGTCGATCAGCAGCACGCCGGCCGCGTGCTCGTCGCGGACGGAGCCGACGACGGCGGCAAAGTCCGGGACCTCTGCCTCCGGAAGCCCGGCAGCGGGCTCATCGAGCAGGACGAACTGCGGTTCGGTCGCGAGCGCGCGCGCGACGCCGAGCCGCCGTTCGTCGCCGTGCGCGAGCACGCCGGCAGGACGGTCGGCGTCGTCCGCGAGCGCGAGCAGGTCAAGCAGTCGTGCCGCGCGAGCACGCGCCTCGCGACCGCTCGCACCGACGCCCAGCGCCGCGACCTCGACGTTCTCGCGCACCGACAGCGAGCGGAACGCATGACTGTGCTGGAACGTCCGCGCGAGGCCGTGGCGACCGCGCCGGTGGGGCGTCCAGCGCGTCACGTTCCTGCCCGCGAGCTCGACGCTCCCGCCCGTCGGCCGGTCGAACCCACTGAGAACGTTTACGAGCGTCGACTTGCCGGCGCCATTCGGCCCGATCAACCCGACCACCTCGCTCCTCCGCACGTCGAGCGTGACGTCGCGGAGCGCGTGCACGCCCGCGAAGGACCGCGAAACGGCGGAGGCCCGGAGCGTGTCCCCGGGCCTCCGCGAGTCGCCGTTGAGCTTCTCGTCGGACAACGCTTGGCGTTAGATCTTCACGACTTTCTTCGCGACGATCGTCCCCACGACCTTCGGCACGTTGTCCTGGATCCGGATCACCCGGTACCTCCGGCCGAAGACGGAGTGCAGGTTCTTCGAGAAGCTCACCAGCCCCGAGATCGTCGGGACTTTGCGGAACCTCTCCATCGTCTTCGCGAGCACGATTCCCTTCGTCGAGCCGTGCGAGCGTCGGATCGCCGTGACGACACCGTCGACGGCCGCCGGGCCGGTGATGAAGCCGCCCGTCCCCGCATGGATCTGCTTCGCGAGCGTGTTGACGGCCCGGCTCGGGTCGTCGCCGAAGACCGACGCGTAGGTGAGGAAGTAGTAGTTCGTCACCTTCGGGCTCTTCGGGAGCCAGTACGTCCCGTCACCGGCCCACGAGTTGATCACCGGTGTGTTGTTCCCGAGCGACCGAAGGCCGGAGATCAGCGTCGAGAGCGCGCCGAACGCGCCGGCGGTCGACGTCACGACGACGTCAGCCTTGACGCTGTTCAATCGCGTGACGACGTTCTGGACGTTGTTGCCGCCGAGCGATTGGTACGTCTCGCTAGCGACCACTTTGCCGCCCAACTGCTTCCACCGCGCCTCGAACGCCTGGACGACGTTCTTGAAGTAGACGATCACGGTGTCGGTCGCGAGAGCCGCCTTCCGCCAGCCGCGCTTCCAGGCGTAATCCGCCATCGCGGAGCCTTCGTCCTGCGCGACGTTCCCGAACGTGAACGCGAGGCGCCCCTTCGACCCGAAGCGCTTCGGGCCCATCTGGTCGGTGCCGATGCACGACGCGACCGCGAGCTTGCCGCGGTTGATCGCCTCCTGCACGACGGGCGCAGCCAGGTCGACGTCGCACGTGGTGAAGATGACGTCCGCATGCTGACCGAGGAGCTTGACGGCGCACGCCTTCGCGATGTCCGGCTTGTTGCCCTGCGTGTCGCAGGTGTTCAGCTTGAGCTTGCGGCCGAGCACGCCGCCCCTCGCGTTCCAGTGGGCGATCTCGATCTTCGCGGCGGCGAGCGCCGGATTGTCGAACGGCGCCATCGCACCGCTCGAGTCGAACGCCCAGCCGATGACGATGGGCTTCTTTGCCGTAGTGCCGCCGTACGTCGATGTCGCGACGACCGCCGCTGCGATCGCTGCGACCGCGACGATCGCGGCCAACCACCTACCCCGTCTCATTCGTACTCCTCCCGGTCGTGATGACTTCGTGCAGCGTGCGCGCCCTAAACGCACGGTCGAACGCCTCCTTCCCGCGGCGAGCGAGCTCGTCCGCGGGCAGGTCCCACAGGGAATCGGGCCACGGATTCCCGAAGGCCCCATTGTCGCTGAAGATCTCCAGGTCGTAGTAACCGCTCCACCCGACCGCATCGAGCGCACCAAGGAGCGATGCGAGGTCGGCACTGCCGTCGCCCGGCAGCACGCGGTCGGCCCACGTCCGTGTCGGCTCCCGCCAGTCGGCGACGTGGACGCCGACGAACCGCTCGTGCTCTCGTTCGATGTCGTCCAGCACCGTCTCGCTCGTGCATAGGTGCCAGGTGTCGAATTGGATTCCGAGTGCGGGTCTCGCGGCCTCGACGAGCAGCTCGACCGCGGCCGGAATCGTCGACACGATCGTCCAGTCCTCACCGCCGGCGGGGTTCACCGGCTCGAGCCCGACGCGCAGGCCGAGGCTCGCCGCCTCCTCGCCGATCGTGCGCAGCCCCGAGACAACGGCATCGCGCGCGTCGTCGAGGTCGAGCGACTGTGCCGGGCCCGTGAGGCACACGACGCCGGTCGGACGGAACGGCGCCAGACGGTGGAGTGACGCGCAGATCGCCTCGACGCGCTCGTGCGGATCCTCGGGCCCGTCCATCAGTGGCAGGGGCAGGATCGACGGGATCGATGGCACCGCCGCCGCCGACCCGAGCCCGCTCGCCTCGAGCTGCTCCAGCGCGGTCGCGTCGTCGCCGTCGGCGAGCTTGAGCTCCCACACGCCGATCGCGTCGGCGCCGGCCGCCCGGTACGCGGCAACGTCGGCAGCGAAGCTCGAGTTCAGCGTCGTGATCTGCGAGATCGAGAACGCCGGGAAGCGGTCAGACAAGCGCAGGCTCTGCTTCTCGAGGCTGCATCGCGCGGAAGTGCGGGATCACGTGCGCCGCGAAGAGCTCCTGCGCCTTGATCGACTTCCAGTGCTCGACGCCGCCGGGATTCACCGTGATCGCGACCTCCGTGAGGCCCGCGCAGACCTCCTGGACCGCCTCGATGCGCTCGATCACGTCCTGCGGCGTCCCGACCCAGACGACGTCTTTGTCGATCATCTCGTCGTACGGCATATCGGACAGCTGCTCCATGATCCCGGACGCGTAGAACCCGTAGCCCGAGGCCTCGAGTCGCTCCTTCGGCGCGAGCTCGTCCGGGTGATCCAGCAGGACCGACGCGTTCCCCTTGAGGAAGCCGCGCATCATCTGCTCCGCCTCGCGCTTCGCCGTCTCGCGGTCCTCGTCGATGTAGACCGCGTGGATCCAGACGATGTCAGGCTCGTTGCCGTGCCGCGCGCATGAGTCGCGGTAGATGTCGAGTTGCGAGCGGAGCGCCTCGTACGGGAGGAGCGGCGGGACGACCATCGCGTAGCCGCGCTCGCCGGCGAGCTCGTACGTCGAGTCGCTCGTCCCGCCGAGGAAGATCCGGAACTTCCGGTCGCCCGACGGCCGCGGGAGGATGTGCGAGTCCAGGACCTTGTAGTACGTGCCATCGTGTGAGAAGCGCTCCTGCTCGAGCGCGTCGAGCAGGATGCGGAGCGACTCGTCGTAGCGGCCGCGCGTCTCCTCGACCGGGACGCCCGCCTTGTCCGCGATCCACGCGTGCCCGCGGCCGACGCCAAACTCGTAGCGGCCGTCGACGAGCAGGTCGAACGCCGCGATCTGCGACGCGAGGATCGTCGGGTTGTGGTACGGCAGGACGTGGACGAGCGTGCGGAACCGGATCTTGCGGGCGCGCTCGGACGCCTTCGCGAAGAACGCGAACGGGTTCGGCGAAACGCCGAACTTCGGAAAGAAGAAGTGCTCGATGATCGCGTACGCGTCGTAGCCGAGCCGGTCAGCGTTCACTACCTGCTCGAGCGCCTCGTCGTATGCCTGTTTCTGTGATTTCCCGGGCCAGCTTTGTAGCTCTGAGTAGATGCTGAACTGCATCACGTTCCTTTCGAAGTGAAAGCCGCCGGTTTGCAGGTCTTTTATCTCGCGTTCGGCGACGTGTGTCAACGCCGAACCGTCGCGAGGCTTTTGACGCGCGTCAGCGCGCGGCGTGCGGCCGGCGGCCTGAGCAGCTCCCGCGCCACGATCGTCCCCGAGCCTGCGCCGAGCCCCGGCCCCGGCCACGTGCTCGCGCCGATGTGGAACACGCCGTCGACGGGCGTGCGGTGACCGGGTTGCGCCGCGAACGGCCGCCAGAGGAAGTTCTGGTCGAGCGAGAGGGCGCCGCCGTAGGGATCGCCGCGCACAAGATTCGGGTTCGCTGCCTCGAGATCGGCCGGCGACAGGGCGACGCGCGAGCGGATCGAGCTCTCGAAGCCGGGCGCGTGCGCGGCGATCCTGCGCTGGATCCGATCGGCATATCGCTCGCGCAGCTCGTCGGTCCAGCGCCCGTCGCCGGTGTCGATCTCGCCGGCGGCGTCTCCGTTCACGTGCCAGGGAAGCTCCTGGAGCTGGATCCAGAGGACGGACTTGCCTACGGGCGCGCGCGTCTCGTCGATCGTCGCCGGCTGGCCGACGACGACGGTCGCCTCCGCGGGCAGGAGCCCTCGCTCGGCCTCGTTGACCGCGCGCGAGACGCCGTCGAGCCCCGGCGTCAGGTGGAGGAGCGCGGTCCGCCCCAGTCGTTCGTCGCCGTCCCATACAACGGGGCGGTCGAGCGCGAAGTGGATCTGCATCTCGGAGCGACCGAAGCGAAACCGCCGCGCGCCGGTATCGACGGCCGCGGGCACCTGCGCATCGCGCAGCAGCCGACCGTAGAGCTGGGGCGGCGTGACGTTGCAGAGGACGGCGCGCTCCGCAGTGACGGCGTCGCCGTCGGTCGTCTCGACGCCGGTTGCGCGACCGCCGCGAATCCCGACGCGGTCGACCTCGCGGCCGGTCTCGAGCGTGCCGCCGTGCGCGCGGATGAAGGATGCGAGCGCGTCCACGAGACGTGCGCCGCCGCCGCGCGGAATCGGCATACCTCCCAGCTCGACCGCGACGGCGATCACCGTCGTCATGAACCCGGAGGCCGCCGCTTCGGGGCCGAGCCCCGTGTGGAGGACCCAGGGCGCGAGCAGCCCGTGCGCCCGATCGGAGGCGAATGTCTCAGCGAGCCAGTCTCGCGACGACTGCACGATGCGGCCGCCGAACGTCGCGAGCCCGCGTCGGCCGAGGCGGCGGTAGGCCTTCAGCCCGAGCGCCGCACCGGCGGGCGACCAGAGCTCGGTCCCGAGGACGCCGAACGCCAGGTCCGCGTTCGGCATGAAGTCGGCGACCACCGCCCGCCATGCATCGCCGTCACCGGGCGCATGCCGATCGAATTCGGCCGCGTTCCGGTCGATGTCCGTCGCGAGGAACGCGCTCTCGCCATCGGGATAGAGCGTTCCCGTCGGCTGGTCGGTGTTCAGGTACTCGAGCCCGTGCTCCACGAGTGCGTCGCCCAGCTCTGCGTGCGCGGCGCCGCCGACCCACAACGGATGCCAGGCGCTGAAGACGTCGTGGCGGAATCCCGGCTCGGTCAGCTCGGCCGTCCTGATCGCACCGCCGAGCTCCTCCTTCGCCTCGAGGATGCACACGCTCCACCCGCCGCGCGCGAGCAACGCACCCGCGGCGAGCGAGTTGATCCCGCTGCCGACGATCACGGCGTCGTAGGTCGACTCAGCCACGTGCGAGCTCACGGAACTCGTCGTCGGTGACGAGGCCGCGCTTGCGCGTGCCGAGCTCTTTCACCCGCGCGAGCACCGAACGCTGTGCGTCGTCGTCGAGGTCCAGGCCGAGCTCGGCCGCCTTGATCCGGATCGAGTCGATCCCGCTCTTCTTGCCGAGGACGATTCGACGTTCCGCGCCGACGACGGCCGCGGCGTACGGCTCGATCGCCGGCGGATCGTGGAACTGGCTCGCGACCGCGCCGGACTCGCGGGTGAACAGGTTGTCGCCGACGAGCGGCTTGTACGGCTCGAGCTCGTAGCCGGACACCGCCGCCAGCCGCTCCGAGAACGCCCGCAACCGGTCGAGGCGCAGATTCGTGTCGACGCCGTACAGTCCGCGGAGCGCGAGTGCGATCTCGCCGAGGTTCGCGTTTCCGGCGCGCTCGCCCATCCCGTTGATCGTCCCGTGGATCCAGCGGGCGCCGCTTTTCGCCGCCGCAACCGCGGCCGCCGTCGCGAGACCGAAGTCGTTGTGCCCGTGCCAGTGCACCGGCACTGCATCGCCGACCCACTCCCGCGTCTGGGCGACGAGGAAGGCGGCCGCCTCCGGAGCCGCGATGCCGATCGTGTCGACGACCACCACCTCCTGCGCGCCCGCCTCGACGGCAGCGCGGTAGACCTGCGCGTAGTACGCGGGCTCGGACCGAGTCGAGTCGACGCCGAAGAACGCGACGCGGATGTCGTGCTCGACCGCATAGGCGATCGCGCCAGTGATCCGCTCGAGCATCTGCTCGCGCGAAACGCCGAGCGCCCCGAGCTTCAGATCGGAGATCGGCGACTCGATCACGCTCGCGTGGACATCCAGCTCCACGAGCGCCTCGACGTCTGCGCGGACGGCGCGCGAGAACCCCCATACCTCCGCCCGGAGGCCGGCCCTCGCGATCAGGTCGACGGCGCGCCAGTCGTCGTCGGACACCCGCGGGAAACCGGCTTCGATCCGCTCGATCCCGAGCTCGTCGAGCCCCTGTGCGAGCTCCAGTTTCTCCTCCGGCGACAGGACGACGCCGACGGTCTGCTCCCCGTCACGGAGGGTCGTGTCGTAGAAGCCCACCTCCGCTTCGAAGGAGAAGCCCTCATTCAGCCCGCCGGTCCAGAACTCGCCCGTCATCCGACGACGATCCCGTCCGGGAACGACGACAGTTTCTCGGCGCCCACCGCCGTGATCAGGAAGTTGTCTTCGACCCGCAGCCCGCCGCCGCCGTCCCAGTAGACGCCCGGCTCGATCGCCAGGACCATTCCCTCCTCGATCGTCCCGCCGCCCGCCTGGTGCGCGTACGGCGGCTCGTGCGCACGGGCGCCGACGCCGTGGCAGATCGGGTGGCTGGGCTGCCCTGGGTAGCCCGCATCGGCGAGCCCGGCTCGCACGAGCACGTCGAGCTCGGCCAGCGACGCTCCTGGTGCGAGCCAGTCGATGATGTAGGTGTACACAGCCATCAAGCGTTCCTCTACATCGATGTACCCCTGTGTAAGGTCGCCGGGGCAGACGTTCTTCGTGTGGTCGCACCAGTAACCGTCGGCGCAGACCCAGATCTCGAACAACGTCGGCTCGTGCTCCTGAACCGGCCGATCGGCGGTGGCCGTGAACGTTCGGATGCCGGGGCCCGACCACACGAGCGAGTAGCCGAGCGCGAGCTCCACCTTGCCCTTCCAGCCGGTTCCCTCGCCGTGGACGAAGCCCTCCCAGAGCGCCGCCGCCTCGCTCTCCTTCATCCCCGGCCGAAGCTCGCGGCGTACGTGCTCCATCGCCGCTGCCGCGATCGCGTTCGCGAGGCGCATCCGCTCGATCTCCTGCTCGGTCTTCAGCGCACGCGCACGCGCGAGGAGCGGCGCTGCGTCGGCTGCGTTCGGGAACGCGTCGAACCACTCGCGGGTGAAGGTGGTGGGCTCGCCGACCATCCGGTCGGATGCTTGCGTGCCGAGTGAGAGCTCGACGCCGACGCGAGCGTGGTCCTTCGCCGCATCGCGCGCGAGGTCGAGCGTCCGCGCGAACGGGGGCCGCGGATCGGCGGCGTCGTAGCCTGCGAAGAAGCGGACGTCCCCCGTCCAGGCGTTGCGCGCAGCGTCGTCGGCGGACGCCTCGAGGCAGATCAACGTCGGGTCGCCGTCGCGCGGGAAAACGACGGCGTCGTACCCCTTCATCGGCCAGAAGTTCGTCAGGTAGAGGACGTTGTCCGGCGCACGCACGACGAGCGCGTCGAGATCCGCCTCCGCCATCAGTGAACGAACGCGCTCGAGCTTCGCGTCGTCGCGCGGCCAGCTCACGCCGCTTCCCCGGCGACGTCCCGGACTACCACTGCGCGCGCGGCGGCGGCGGCTCTCCGTGCGCTTCCTGCCACGAGACGACGGGGTTGCGCAGAACGCCGACCCGTTCGATCTCGGCCTCGATCACGTCGCCCGGCTTGAGGTAGAGCGACGCAGCGTTCTCGGAGAAGCCGGCGACACCGCTGACGGTGCCGGTCGAGACGACGTCGCCCGCGGAGTAGCCGAGCGCCGAGTAGTGCGACAGGATCTCCGGAATCGTCACGGACATGTTCCCGCTGTACGACTCCTGCCGCTTCTCGCCGTTGACGCGCAGCTCCATGTGCAGGTCGTGCGGGTCGCCGACCTCGTCGGGCGTGACGATCCACGGCCCGAGGGGGCAGAACGTGTCGATCCCCTTGCAGAACGAGAACACGCCGGACCGCATCTCGCGTCGCTGGATGTCGCGCGCGGTGATGTCGTTGAAGACGACGTATCCGCCGATGTAGTCGGCCGCCTCCTCGGCGCCGAACCACTTCCCCGCCTTCTTCACGACGACCGCGAGCTCGAGCTCGTAGTCGAGCTCCTCCGTGAGGTGCTCCGGATAGACGACGGGCTCGTCCGGCCCGACGATCGCGTCGACGTTCTGGAAGAAGACGATCCATGGGGCGATCTCGTGCGACCAGCCGACGCGCTTCGACTCCTCCTCGTGCTCGCGGAAGTTCCCGGCGGTGTGGAGGAACTTCTTCGGGATGATCGGCGCGCGTAGGCGCACGTCGTCGAGCGCGAGCTCGCGCCCCGTCGGCTGCGCAGCGGCGCCGCGCTCGAAGTACTCACGCATCGACGGGACGTCCAGCTCGATCACCCGGTCGCCGCGCAACTCACCGACGCGGCCGTCGTCGAAGGTCACCAGCTTCATGCGACGCCGCACACCGTGGCCGCCGCGCGCGCGTACACCTCCGCGGTCCTGACGAGGCCGTCCACGGCGAGATTCTCGCCCAACTCGGCGTCCGGCAGACCGCTGGACGTGCCGTAGTTGACGGTCTGGATGCCGTAGCGCGTCAGCACGGACGCATCCGAGAACCAGCGCGTCACGTCGCGGTCCGGCGCGGCGCCGAAGACTTCCGCGTGCGCCTCGTCGACCGCCGCGATCAGCGGGTGGCTTGCGTCGATGCGCGCTCCGGGCGCGGTCACGTACACCTCGGCCTCGACGTCGCCGAGCTGCCGCGCGAACTCGAGCGCCCTGCGCCGGGCGGCGGCCATGTCGACGTCCGGCGGGACCCTCAGGTCGACGAAGAGGTCGGTTCGGTGCGGCGTCCGCGACACGCGCCAGCCGAAGCCGCCGGAAACGGCCCCGATGTTCGCGAGGCCCCGAACGCCGTCGTAGCTCATCTCCTCCTCCCACACGGGCAGCCAGTGGAGCACCGCATCGAGGACGCCGGACATCTTCACGATCGAGTTCGCGTCTCGCTTGCCCTCGCTGAAAGCCGTGTGGATGAACGGTCCGCTGGTCGAGAGCCGCAGCCACAGCGAGCCGAAGTGCGCGAGCACGAGCTTGTTCTCGGTCGGCTCGCCGAGGATGCACATGTCCGCGACGCCTCCGTGCGTCACCAGGTAGCGCGAGCCGGCCGCGTAGCCGCGGAACTCCGCGCCCTGCGCGTCACCCTGCTGCGTCTTCTCGATCTCGCCGGCAACGGCCGCGATCATCACGTCGCCGCGCAGTCGCACGCCCGCCTCCCGGAGCGCGCTCACCGCCTCGACGTAGCACGCGAGCGCGCCCTTCATGTTCGAGATCCCGAGGCCATAGATCCGACCGTCGCGCTCGAAGCCCTGCGGCTGGAAGCCGGGAACGCCCTGAAGCCACGGCTCGCGCCCCGAGTACGAGGTGTCCAGGTGTCCGTTGAACATCAACGTCGGGCCGCCGCCGTCGCCGCGCAGCGTGGCGAGGACGTTCGCGCGTCCGTCCTCGACCTGCTGCCACTGCGTCTGCAGGCCGAGGTCGTCGAGCACGTCGCGCACGACGTGTGCCAGCGCCTCCTCCGAGCCGGTAAAGCTCGGAACCGAGACGAACCTGATCGCGAGCTCGACGAGGCGGTCGCGGTCGATCGCGAGCTCCATCAGCGAACGTGCGGCAGCACGCGCTCGCCGAAGAGCCTGATCTGCTCCCGCCGCCGGTCGCCCCACAGCTCGAGCATCACGTGCGTGCAGCCGGCCTCGCGGTACTCGGCGATTGCGCGGATGCAGTCGTCGGGCGTCCCGGCGATCGGCTTGCACTTGTCGAGGATCGCATCGGTGACCTGTTGCTTCGCGGCGAGGCGGCCGCCGCGCTCCATCGCGTCGGCCACGGGCCGGATCTCGTCCTGCGTCAGCCCGGCGAGATCGAGCAGCGTGTCGGCGGCACCCTGGATGTTCTGCACCTTGTTCGCGAGATACATGCCCGCGATCTCACGTGCGCCGTCGCGGCCGGCGTCGCGGTCGCTCTCATGGATCGATGCGACCACAGTGCACCCGATGTCGACGTCGGCCTTCACGTTCTCGCGTGTGTAGCGCACGAAGGCCGGTGTCGTGATCGAAGGCGTGAGGCAGCCGTCGCCGATCTCGCCTGCGAGCGCCTGCATCTTCGGCGCCGTCGCGGCGATGTACACCGGAGGCACGTCGCGAGGCGCATCGGCGTCCACCAGCGCCGGCACGTCGGCCTTCCACGTGTCGCCCTCGTAGCGGAACGCGTCGCCGCCGAGCACGCCACGCACGATGGCGACCGCGTCGCGCATCGGACCGAGCGTCTTCGAGGTCTGCATGCCCGCATTGTTGAGAAAGATCTTCGACGTACCGAATCCGAGGATGAACCGGCCGGGCCCGGCCGCCTCCTGGACGACGCGCGCATCCATCGCGACCTGCACGGGATGCCGCGTGAACGGCGAAATGATCCCCCAGCCGATCGTCAGTCGCTCCGTCTCGCGCGCGAGCACCGCGGAGGCAACCGTCGACGAGCGCGCCTCCATGCCGTGCTTGCGCCACCACGGGTAGGCCTCGGCGAGCCAGATCGTGTCCATGCCGGCTTCGTCCATCGCCCGCGCGGACGCGACCATCTCGTCGAGCGGCTCCATCGTCAGCTGCATGACGCCGATCCGAAACGGT
>VAXB01000193.1 GCA_005883995.1 Actinomycetota bacterium | reverse complement strand
CAGCGATGGGAGCATCAGATGCATCACCAGGTGCATCACGGTTTCGCCTTAACCCCCGCGAACGCGGCTTGCCAAGCCCTGGCGAGACCGAGCTAACCACAGCGCCGCGTGGGGCGCGGACCGAGTTGGTACCTGACAGCTACTAGTGTGGTCTCAGGTGGCCGGCCTGCTGTTGCTGGCGCGCTCGGCGCGTTCGATGAACGGCCGAATCAAGTCGATCGGGGCGGGGAAGACAATCGTCGTAGCCTGGGAGCCGCCGAGCTCGAGGAGCGTCTGCAGGTAGCGCAGTTGTAGGGCGGTCGGATGCTGTTCGATCACGAGCGCCGCGCCCTTCAGTCGTTCCGAGGCTTGGTATTCGCCTTCGGCGTTGATTCGGCCTGCCGGGCCATCGCGCGCTGCATCCCGGACGGGATCTCGACGTCCTTCACCTCGACGATCGAGACCTTGATCCCCCACGGCGAGGTCGCCTCGTCGATGATCCCCTGCAGGATCGCGTTGATCTTCTCGCGCTCGGCGAGCAGTTCGTCGAGCTGGTGCTGGCCGAGCACCGACCGGAGCGTCGTCTGCGCGATCTGCGAGGTCGCGACCATGAAGTTCTCGATCTGGACGATCGCGTTCTTCGGCTCGACGATCCGGAAGTAGGCGACAGCGTTCACCCGCGCAGGCACGTTGTCCTTGGTGATCACCTCCTGCGGCGGAATGTTCAGCGTGACCGTACGCAGGTCGACCCTGACCATCCGGTCGACGATCGGGATCAGCAGGAACAGCCCTGGGCCCTTCGGCTCTGGAAACAAGCGACCCAGCCGGAAGACGACGCCCCGCTCGTATTCACGCGCAATCTTAATCGCGGACACAAAAAACAACACGACTAACGCGAGCAAAACAGCGACGATGATCAGTGCCGCGGCCAAAGCAACCTTCCTCGGTTTCGATCTAGGACGTACATCGCAACGCCAGGGCGGCGCGTTACTCCGTCGCGCGGGCCGTCCTCAGCGCAGCCTCCTCCGGATCCGCGT
Organism: Actinomycetota bacterium; assembly: GCA_005883995.1. Classification (GTDB taxonomy): domain Bacteria; phylum Actinomycetota; class Thermoleophilia; order Gaiellales; family Gaiellaceae; genus 3-1-20CM-4-69-9. The sequence continues at coordinate 1,117 of VAXB01000193.1, read as the reverse complement.
TCAGTTCTCTCTCATCGCTCGAGCCACGCCTCACAGCGTAGCTCGCGCTTGAAGCTGCTCACGCTCCGCGACAAACGCTCCACCTCGGCCCCCGTAGGGTCCGCAAACTCACTCGGTATTGATCGGTCTCCGATGCGGCGGTGCGTGCGTCCATTGCTCCGCCCTCACCCGGCACGGTTCTGCGTATGGGTCAGGGACCACGGGAAGATAGGCCGCTCGGCCCATCGACATTGAGCCTGGCTGTCTAGAGAGTGAGACCGCTTGGATCGTCGAGCGCGCGCGCTGCGGTGGCGGCCCACCAACTTCGCGCGGCTCGGCGATTCAGGTTGCGCCAACAACGCCGCTATACCGAGGTCGACGGCGCCTATGCGTCGTTGGGCTGGTTCGATCGTCCTCTAGGGTGGACCGACGGGTCGGCGTCGCCCAGCCGTGCGGTTTTGGCCGCAGAACCGTGGCGGACGAGGCTCACGCGCCGGCCCGTCTTGCCACATCCGGTAGTTCGCCGACACCTGGGGCGTGTCGAGGTCGCAAGTTTCAGCCGCGGCGCCGATCTACGGATACGGAGACAGAGGCGCAGGCCAGTGCTCGCGGGACGAGGTGCGGCACGGGCCTGCGCCTGTGTTAATCGGCTGCCCGCGGTGAATGGTGACGGACAACGACGAACGACGGATTGCGCGCAACTCCCGAGAGTGATGCTCGCACCCGTCGCCTATGGAGTAGACGCGGCGCGCGTCGCCGGCGCAACTAACCGTACGGGCGGGTTCGTCGACGGCTTCAGGGAACCACGGTCCATGAGGCCGAAGGCGCGCATCGAGCGCGGGCATTTCTAGGCGACCGCCACTCATTTCGCAGCGGTCGCTTCAAGCGGGGTCGCGGCGCAACCGGCCACAAGGTGCCGCCCCTCGTTAGTCCAAAGCTGCCGCAAAACGCGGCCCCGCCTGCAGAACATAGTTCGCAACGCGCAGCGCGTATAGGCCGCCGCGATATTGCTTCTACCTCTTCGCGCTATACGGATGGGCCTTGGAACTCCCAGGTGGCGATGCTTAGCTTGGTCGTGCGACAGCGACCGGGGGCTCCGCCCAAAGGCCCCGGCGAGCGGTGCCTGAACGTGGCCGTC
>VAXB01000014.1 GCA_005883995.1 Actinomycetota bacterium | reverse complement strand
CAGGTTCCGATCGTCAATGCGACGAAGGAGACGCTCGTGGAGCGGCTGCGCCCTCTCGTCGACTCGGCCGCGCTTCGGCGTGAGCTGGGCGAACGCGGGCGGGCGTACGTCGAGCGTGTACACGAGCTCGATCGGGTCGGCGACCGGCTCGTCGAGATCTACGAGTCGCTGTGAGCGTCGCGTCAGAGCTTCGCCGCCTCGCGCGCCACTCGGTCATCTACGGGTTCGGCGGCCTCGTGTCGCGGATCCTCGCGGTGCTGCTCCTCCCGCTGTACACGCATTACCTGACGCGGTCCGACTACGGCGCGATCGAGACGCTGATCGCACTGACGGCCGTGCTCGTGATCGTGCTGCGCGCCGGAATCTCGTCGGCGTTCTTCCGGTTCTACTTCGACGCGCAGACGCCGGAGGAGCGCACGGTCGTCGTGCGCACGTCGTTCTGGTTCACGATGACCATGGCGACGGCGGGCCTCATCGTCGGCCTTGTGCTCGCCGACCCGATCGCGCAGGCACTCAACGGAATGACGCCGGGCCTTGTCCGCGCCGCGTTCGTCGGGCTCTGGGCGCAGATGAACTACGAGCAGCTGACGTCCCTCTTCCGCGTCGAGGAGCGGTCGGTCCAGTTCTCGTTGGCGTCGCTCGCGAACGTGATCGTCACGATCGCGGCGACGGTCCTGCTCGTCGTCGTTTGGCATCAGCGGGCGCTCGGCGTCCTCGTCGGGAACTTCACGGGCACGCTCGTCGTCTACGCCGTGCTGCTCGGGTACCGCCGGTACCAGCTCGGGCTGCAGTTCGACCGGTCGCTCTTCCGCGAGATGAACCGCTTCGGGATGCCCCTCGTCCCGTCCGGGCTTGCGCTCTGGGCGATCAACTTCATCGACCGGATCTTCCTGAACACGATGTCCGGTGCCGCCGAGACCGGCCTCTACTCGATCGGCGTGCGGATCTCGAGCGTGATCATCTTCCTCTTCACGGCGTTCCGGACGGCATGGCCCGCGTTCGCCTATTCGATCTCCGACGACCGGGAAGCGCGGCGGACGTACGGCTTCGTGCTCACCTATCTCGTCGCGATCTGCTGCTGGTTGTCGGTCGCGCTCGGTTTGCTGGCGCCGTGGATCGTCCGCGTGCTGACGACGCCGCGGTTCTACCCCGGCGCGCGCGTCGTCCCGATGCTGTGCTTCGCCGCGACGGCGTACGCGGCGTACACGGTGATGGCGATCGGTATCGGCCGCGCGCGCCGGACGCAGTTCAACTGGCTGATCACCGGCGCGGCGGCCGCATTGAATATCGGGCTGAACTTCGCGCTGATCCCGTCCTACGGGATGATCGGCGCGGCGATCGCAACGGTTGCCGGATACACGTTGATGTTCCTCCTGATGACCTGGAATGCGCAGCGCATCTACCCCGTCTCGTACCAGTGGCGCCGCGTCGTGACCCTCGTCGGTGCCGCGGTGGCGCTGACACTGGTGGGCAAGCTCGCGCATGCGCCACTCGCCGTCGCCGCAGCGCTTGCCGCGATCTATCCGCTCGTGCTCCTGCCGCTCGGCTTCTACCTCCCCGGCGAGCGACGTCGCCTCCGGGGCCTCGTGTCCCGAGGAGCCACGGCCCGGGTCTGACCCCGGCCATGGCCGGACGCGACAGTCGAGCCGCGCCGAAAGTGGGTCGAAATGCGCGCGCCGTTCAGGCGCGCGGCGGCGAGAGGCGCGGAGCCATGGGATTTCGTCGCCCCGACAGGTCCAGACGAGGCACGGCCCGGGTCTGACCCGGGCCGTGCCTGTTGGGGACACGGCTCCTAGTCGAGCTGGTTCAGCGCGGCGACGTCGTCCGGGGACGGCTCCCAGGCGGCGGCCGCGACGTTCGCGCGCACTTGCTCCGGCTTCGTCGCACCGGCGATCACGGACGCGACGGCGGGCTGCCCGAGCAGGCCGCTGATCGCGACGGTCAGGAGATCGACGCCCCGTTCGCTCCCGAACCGCTCGAGCGCCTCGATCCGGTCGAACGTCTCGTCGCTGAAGACCTCGTCGCGGTTCGCCAGCCGAGTGCCCTCGGGGCGCGGCTGACCGCGGCGGTACTTGCCCGTCAGCAGGCCGCTCGCGAGCGGGAAGTACGGGAGCACGCCGATCCCGAGCCGGTCGCAGGTGGGCAGGAGCTCTGCCTCGGCCTCCCGCCGGAGCAGCGAATACTGGTTCTGCGAGCTCACCGGCCGCGCCCAGCCGTGCCGCTTCGCGAGGCTGTCGATCTCCTCGACGGTACGCGCCTCGAAGTTCGAGTGGCCGACGTGACGGACCTTCCCTTCGCGGACGAGCTCGTCGAGCGCGCCGAACGTCTCTTCGTACGGCGTGATCCCGTCGGCACGGTGGTACTGGTAGAGATCGACGTAGTCGGCGCGCAGGCGCCGGAGCGACGCGTCGATCGCCTTGCGGATGTACCCGCGCGAGCCGCGCGCCTGTGTCCCGTCGCCCATGTCGTTGCCGAACTTCGTCGCGAGAACGACGTGGTCGCGCCGCCCTTCGAGCACCCGTCCGAGCAGATCCTCGCTTCCGCCGCCGTTGCCGTAGACGTCGGCGGTGTCGAACAGCGTCACGCCCTCGTCGAGCGCCGCGTCGACGACCGCACGCGTCCCTTCCAGGTCGACACGGCCGCCGAAGTTGTTGCAGCCGAGGCCGACCACCGACACGGAAGGACCGCCCTCCCCCAGCGAGCGCATCCGCATGGGCGCGGATCCTACTGGTTGGCGCCCAACCGCTAGGCTCGCCCTGATGAACGTCCGACTGCCGGACCGCTACCGGCCGATTCGCGTTCTGGGGCACGGGGCCACCGCGGAAGTCGTCCTCGCACACGACGAGGCGCTTGACCGCGACGTCGCCGTGAAGTTGCTCGCCGAGGGCTTCCGCGGCGATCCAAGCGTTCCCGCCCGGTTCGCCCGCGAGGCCGTTCTCGCCGCGCGACTTGGCCGCCATCCCCACGTCGTCACGATCCACGACGCCGGCGAGTGGGACGGACGGCCGTTCATCGTCATGGACTTCCTCCCCGGCGGCAGCGTCGACGACCGCCTCGCAGCAGGCGGCTTCACGCGCGCCCAGGCGCTGCAGTGGTTGGGCGACACGGCCGATGCGATCGACGCTGCGCATGCGGCAGGCGTCGTGCACCGCGACCTCAAGCCGGCGAACCTGTTGCTCGACGAGGACGACCGCGTCCACGTGGCTGACTTCGGGATCGCACGCGCGCTCGACGAGGCACAGAAGCGCTTGACCTGGACCGGAACGATCCTCGGAACGGCCGGCTATCTCTCGCCGGAGCAGGCGCGCGGCGAGGTCGCGACGCCTTCGAGCGACCGCTACACGCTCGCGGTTGTCGCGCACGAGCTGCTGCACGGCGTCCGGCCCGACGGACGCGCCGTCGGCCGCGTCTTCGACCGCGCGCTGTCGGCCGATCCCGAACGCCGGTTCCCTACGGCGGCCGCGTTCGTCGACGCGCTCGAGCACACAGCAGCACCGACAGCCGTCGTCCGGAGACAAACGCCGCCCGACCCGACCGCGATCCTCCGCCGCCACCGCGCAACCGAACGCGCGCGACGGTTCGGGCGGAGAACGGCCGCGCTCGCTATCGCCGCAGCCGTTGCGTCCTTCCTCGCGCTCGCGTTCGGGTACGTCAGCGCAGCCGAGCCCGCCGTGGTGACCTGCACCGTCTCGCCCACCGACCACGACGCGAACCTCGTCGTCAGCGGCGTCGGTGCGAACGACTACTGCTCCAACCGCGCACAGGACCTCACCTGGCGGATCCGCCAGGGTTTCTCGCTCCGCAGCCCGGATTTGCACGAACAGCTCACCCTCGTCTGCTCGGCGCGGACACGCGGTCTCCGGATCGCGGTCTACGACGACGGCGGACGCAGGATCGGACACGTTCTTTGCGGCTCGTTCACGGGCGACCAGCTCGCGAGCTCCGGCGCCTAGGCGCGGACGCGATGCGCTACCGGCAGCTCGGGTCCTCGGACCTCCAGGTCTCGGAGATCAGCCTCGGCTCGTGGCTGACTTTCGGTGGCGGTGTCGAGGACGTGCACGCCCGCGCGTGCGTCGACCAGGCGTTCGCATCCGGGATCAACTTCATCGACACGGCGAACGTCTATGCGCGCGGCGGCGCAGAGTCGTTCCTCGGTGAGGTTCTCGTCGGCCGGCCGCGCGACTCGTACCTCCTCGCCACGAAGCTGTACTTCCCGGTCAACGGCGACCGCGGTCTCTCACGCGAGCAGGTGCACAAGCAGATCGACCTGTCGCTCGGACGGCTGCGCACCGACCACGTCGACCTCTACCAGTGCCATCGGTACGACAAGGAGACGCCGCTCGAAGAGACCATGGAGGCTCTGACCGAGGTCGTTCGCGCCGGGAAGGCGAGGTACATCGGGTTCAGCGAGTGGCGCGCCGACCAGATCCAGGCCGCGCTCGACCTCGTCCCGCGCGTCGAGAAGTTCGTGTCGTCGCAGCCGCAGTACTCGCTCCTCTACCGCGTTCCCGAGCGCGAGGTGATCCCGCTCTGCGAGCGCCACGGCATCTCGCAGATCGTCTTCTCGCCGCTGGCCCAGGGCGCCCTGACCGGCAAGTACGAGCCCGGGCAGTCACCCGCGCCGGGCACACGCGCGGCAAGCCCGACGATGGGCTGGGCGATGGACCGGTTCCGGGACGACGACGTGCTCGCCGCGGTCCAGCGGCTACGACCGATCGCGGAGCGGCTCGGGATCACGATGGCGCAGCTCGCCCTCGCGTGGGTGCTCCGCCAGCCGAACGTCGCGTCGGCGATCGCCGGCGCGTCGCGGCCCGAGCAGGTCGCCGACAACGCGGCTGCGTCGGGCGTCGATCTGGACGACGCGACGCTCCGTGAGATCGACAGCGCCGTCGCCGACGTCGCCGTGCGCTGATGCTTCGAGAGAAGGGGCTGCCGCGGAGTCGGCGGCCCGACTCCGCGGCACCGGGATTACCAGCAGGCACGCAGTCGGGCGAGTGAGAGCGGTGCTCTTCCCGTCCGCGCGCGCAGCCCCTGTTTGCCGATCCTCCCGCGCCGCGGTGGCGGCTGTCATGACCCGGATGGACTAATTCGGCTACAGCAAGCCGTAGCGCCGC